>CAZQPP010000116.1:8716-17788 GCA_964594295.1 uncultured Myxococcales bacterium
GTGATGGCGGTCGGCCTTCAGGTGGCTGGGGGTTGTGGGGGGGGGGGCCGCGGGGCGCCGACTCATCGCGGGCGCGCCCGACGCCCACACCCTCGCGGCCGTCGAGATCTTCGCGGCCGGGGTGTGCGACATCCTCGATGGCCGGCTCGCCCGCCTGATGAAGGCCCAGTCGACCTTCGGCGGCGAGCTCGACTCCCTCGCCGACGCCATCGCGTTCGGGGTCGCGCCGGCGCTGCTCGCCTACGACTTCGTGCTCCGCGAGGTCGCCTTGGGGCCCTTCCCCCTCGGGCTCATCCTGGCGCTGACCTACGTGGCCGCCGGGGTGGCGAGGCTCGCGCGCTTCAACGCCACCTCGCACGGCGAAGACGAGGTCTCGGAGCGCTTCAGCGGGCTCGCGATCCCCCTCGGGGCAGGCCTGATCGCCGGCACGGTGCTGGTCGCCGGGGACGCCCCCGGCGACGCGCTGCGGTCACCCGTGCTCTGGGTGGTCGGGGTGCCCGCCATCTCCCTGCTCATGGTGACCTCGGTCCCCTACCCCAGCTTCAAGCGTCTCCCGAGCGACCCCGTCACCCTCGGCATCCTGCTCTCGATCTCAGCCCTGAGCCTGCTCCTGGCCGCCCTCGTGAGGGTGCCGGTCGGCGCCCTCGGGCTGGTCGCCGGCTACGTCCTGCTCGGTCCGCTCGTGGTGCTGCAGCGTCCCCACCGCAGCGCGCCGGCCAAGAGAGATACGAGCGGAGAGTCGGGGTGAGATCTGCTCTCGACGCCCTCGTCGAAGGAGGGGAGGTGCTCGTCTGCGTGGGCAGCGGGGGGGTTGGGAAGACCACCATGAGCGCCGCCCTCGCCTTGCGCGCGGCGAGCATGGGGCGCCGGGTCCTCGTGCTGACGGTCGATCCCGCTCGGCGCCTCGCCAACGCCCTCGGCATGGCCAGCATGCCGGTCGAGCCCGTGCGCATCGAGCTCGCAGGCGGCTGCGAGGGCGAGCTCTGGGCCCAGATGCTCGACACGAAGTCCACCTTCGACGAGCTCGTCGGCCGTCACGCCGCCAACGAGGAAGAGCGCAGGCGGATCCTCGACAACCCTTTCTACGTGAAGGCCTCGACCTCCCTGCCGGGATCCGACGAGTACCTCGCGATGGAGCAGCTCCTCATCCACCACGAGAGCGAGCGCTTCGATCTGCTGGTCCTCGACACCCCGCCCTCCACCAACGCCATCTCCTTCCTCGACGCCCCCCGCCGCCTGCTGGCTTTCTTGGACAGCGCCACCGCCCGACTCCTCGTGCAGGCGACCGTGGCCGTGAGAGCGCCGCTGAGCCTCTTCCGCGTCAGCAGCATAGTCATCCGCGGGGTCGCGCGCTTCGTAGGGAGCGACTTCTTCAAAGATCTCCTTGACTTCATCCACGCCTTCGAGGGCATGTTCGAGGGCTTCGCCGAGCGCGCGCGGAGCGCACGCGACCTCCTCTGCTCGCAGGGCGCGGGCTTCGTGATCGTGCACGCCCCCGAGCAGGCCACCCTCGAGGAGGCCGCCAGCTTCGACGACATGCTCACGGAGTCCGGCATGCGGGTGCGCGCCTTCCTCGCCAACCGGGTACACCGGCCCGCCCCATTCGACCTCGAAGACGCCGGGGCCCGTCTTCAAGAGCGCCTCGTCGACCGGCCCGCCATCGGCCTCGTCGGCGCACACAGCCGCGCCCGCTTGAAGCGGAAGCTCGAGCGGGTCACGCACGACCAGGAGCTGCTCGCCGGCCAGGACGAAAGAGCCCTCGCCGTGGTCCGCGCTCGGGCCGCGGACAGGACCGAGCCGGTCCCGGTCGTTGTAGTGCCTCACTTCGACGAGGACATCCACGACCTCGCGGGGCTGTCGCGCTTCGCTGGCGGCGCCGAGGTGCTCGCTCGCGACTAGGAGTAGACCTGCACCGGGAAGGGCTGCTCCTCACGCAGCACGGCTGCACGCTCTTCGAGCTCCGCGGGAGTCAGGGCACGCACGGCCGGGTCGGGGGTAGGTCGCGCCACAGTGTGGACCTGGACGAGGTCAACGTTCCCGCCGGCGTCGGCGATCTCCTCGAGGCGCGCGGCGATGGCGCGCACCTCGTCTATCCGGATAGGGCCGGCGGCGTCGCGGCACATCAAGGTCTGCACCGTCAGCGGGCCCGGCCTGGCGATGGCGATGAGGTTCTCCACGATCCGCTGCACCGACACGGCGGTGCCGGCGACGCGGCGCAGGGTCTCATCGCTCCCGGCGTCGAGCTTCGCCCAGACCGCCCCGCCTGCTGCGAGCACGCGGTGCAACGCCGCGAGCACACGCGGCTCTCCCGCGACGGACGCGTTCGTGAAGACGATGACCGGCACGCCGAGCTCATGGCGCGCCACGCACTCGAGGGCGGCGTCTGCGAGCTCGGGGAAGGAGCGATCCGTGGTGGGCTCTCCGTCACCCGAGAAGGACACGTCGAGGAGCCGCGCGGAAGGCCCGGCCCCGTCGCCGAAGCCGGGCAGCTCCCCGAGCCGTCCGGCCGCCGCGAGGGAGCAGAAGCGCTCGAGCTCGGCGCGCACGACCGCCGGGTCGACACCGCCCTCCCTGCCCGGCGTGCTGCGATCCACCTGGCAGTAGACGCACTTGAAGGTGCAGGCCTTGTCCGGGTTCAGGTTGACGCCGAGGGAGAGCCCGCCGCGCCGGCGGGACAGCACCGGGTAGAGGTAGCGGAAGCCCGGGTAGTCCCGCGGGTGCTCGAGGGTCGAGAAGGTGCTCAAGGGGCGACGGGACGGTCGAGGATCCAGCGCGCGGCCGCCCGGTAGTCCTCCGCGCCGCGGCTCTTGGGCGCGTACTCGAAGATGGTCTTGCCGTCCGCCGGGGCCTCGCGCAGCAGGGTGTTCACCCGGATGGGCGGCAGCACACGCTCGCCGAAGTAGCTCTCGAGCACGGCGAGCACCTGGCGGCTGATGCGCGTGCGCAGGTCGTAGAAGGTGGGGAGCACGCCGAGGATGCGCACCCCCATGCCGCGCCGGCTGCGGACGTCTCTGACGACGCTCATGACCTGGCGGACTCCGACCAGGGCGAGGTAGTCGCAGGACACCGGCACGAGCACCTCGTCGGCCGCCCTCAGGGCCGCGCCATTCAGCTGGGTGAGCGAAGGGCCGCAGTCGATGAGCACCAGGTCGTAGCCGCTGCTCGCCTCGAGCGCTTCGGCGAGTCGCCCCCTCGGGGCCCCCTCGCGCGCCAGCTCCGCCTCGACGCGCACCAGGTCTTTGCCGCCGAGGAGGACCTGGAGGGAGCCCTGCCTCTCCACGACGCACTCGGCGACCGACTGCCCCCCCAAGATGACGTTCGCAGACGATCGCGGCCCGCTCAGGCCCAGGCAGACGCCCACGCTGCCCTGGATGTCGAGGTCGACGAGGAGCACCCGCCGGCCGAGCTCGCTCATGGCGGCCGCGATGTGCACGGCGCTGGTGGTCTTCGCGGTGCCGCCCTTCTGGTTGAGCACGGCGACGATGCGCCGGGGCGGCCGTTTTGCCTCGGCGGGCGCCGCCACGGACTCGAGACGAGCCTGCCGGCACTCCGGCTTGCAGAAGCGCTCGTCTCCGTGCACCTGCCAGGCGAAGTGAGGGCTGAAGGGGGCGTCACAGACCGTGCAGCGAGCCTGCTCGCTCTCTGCGCGACGCCGGGACGCCTCACTCAGGCAGCGAGGCGAGCAGAGCGCGACCGTCTCACCGCCGGGCCCGCTCTTGAGCTGATAGGAGAGGCGGGGCTCGAAGCTCCGTCCGCAGACCGAGCACGAGACCTCCTGCGGTCGGCTGCGGGTGGGCTCCAAGGGTGGCGCGCTCACCCGGCGCTACTTCTTCGGGACCATGAAGCGAACGGTGCGCCCCTTTCCGCGGATCTCGTCGGGTGAGACGGCGACGACGGCGCGGGCGCGCACGGCGAAGATGCGCACCAGGCGCACCGGCACGTTGAGGCCGGAGAGGCGGCCCGGCGGCAGGTTCTTGCTCAGCCCCTGGGCGCTCCCCTTGTCGAGGGTGAGCTCGCTCTTTCCGTCCCCGTGGGGCACGACGGCCACGACCCGCGCCTTCACGAGCACGAGCTCGCCCCCGGGGGCCGGCTCGTCGGGGACGGGTATGCAGCGGCCGGCCTGCATCTCGTGGCCCGGTGGACACCGCCGAGGTGACGGCTTGACCCGGCCCCTGCTGCGGACGCAGTCGCCCTTGGAGTTGCAGTAGCGGCCTCGCGAGCAGCGTTTGCCGACGCACGCGGACCACACGCAGCGCCCGATACCGGCGTCGCAGACCTTGCCGCCGTCGCAGCCGCCGCAGGGGTCGCTCACCGGGGCCGGTCGCGGCACACAGTGGCCGGCGGCGCAGATCTCGTCGGGACCGCACTTGGAGCACGGGTCTACGGGCTTGCCCTCGAGCCTTATCTGGTAAGGGGCCCCGCCGCTGTCGGAGCGGACCACCACGTAGTAGTCGGCGCCGCCTTTGACCTGGAAGCCGAGCTCGTAGCGCCCCTGCCCGGGCTGGACCGGCGAGCCGTGCACCCGGGCGAAGGTGTCGTCGAAGACCTCGACCCGCCCCGCCACCGGGTTGGTGGTCAGAGGCGCCATGACGACGAGCAGGTCGACCTCGGTGTCCTCCACGAAGCGGAACTTGCGCCAGTCCTCCCGGTCCCCCATGCGCGGATCGATCTGGTCGCCCACGCTCACCCCGCTGAAGAGGTGCGAGGCCTGGGTGTAGGTGCCGTCGCTGTCCGGCGGGCGCGCGCCTCCGCACGCCGTTGTGAATGTCAGGGCAGCGAGGGCGAACGAGAAGGAGAGGCGAGCCAGCATCGAAACACGCTATCCGGTGGGGTGGCGCACGGTCAATCGAGCTGGATCCCGGCGCGCTGCGTCAGCGCGGGGCGCTATGGGCGCACCGTCGGGGCCCCGTCCCGTATGGCCGTGGCGATGAAGTCGAGCACGTCCTTGCGCGCCCTGGCGTGCTCGAAGATGACGAAGTGTCCGTCCGCCTCCCCCTCGGGCGCGTACTGCACCGCGACCTGGGTCACCTTCGTCTCGGCGACGCTGCGGTTCTCCGTGGCCGGCGCGGGCACGGCGGGGATGCGGAAGTTCAGGATGTCGGGGTCGAGGACCGGCATGCCGGCACGACGCACGTAGGCTTCCGACGTCACGTTGGGGGTGTAGCTGTCCCCGCTCCCGACGGTCACGAGCACGTGCTTGGGGGTCACCCCTTCGGGCACGTCGCGGCCGAGCAGCGGGGCGTGGTTCAAGGGGTCGACCGGCTCGAAGTACATCTGCAGCATGTTCAGCAGGGGGTGGAAGTCGTTGACCGCGTCGGTCTCTCCCAACAACACGCCGAGCGCGGCCGGTATGTCTACCGGCTCTTTCTTGTAGAGCATCGAGAGCGTGAGCCCGCCCCCTACGCCGCTGAGCACGGCGGCGTGCAGGTTGGGATCCTGGGGCACGGCGAGGGCGCCGGTGGTCGCCCCTTGCGAGTGGCCGAGGAAGATGATGCGCGCCGGGTCGGCGCGGAAGGGCACCGAGCCGAGCTGGAGCTCCTCGCCTTTCCCCAACCAGGCCGTGATCGAGAGCACGTCGGCCGCGCCCTGGTAGACGTTGCCCCGAGCCGCGAGCAGGTTGGTGTAGTTGAAGAACAGAATGTCGGGGGGCAGCTCCGAGTGGCGGCGCTCGCCGTGCTGGACCTGGGTGAAGCCGACGGTCGCCGCGGAGACGGTCGCTCCTCCGAGGGCGTGGCTCGACAGGCTCCCCGCGTAGCCGTTGGCCACGTGCCCGCGGAAGCTGCCGCCCGTGCCGTGCGCGTAGACGACCACCGGCCATCCACCGGCCGGGGCGGCAGCCGTCGGGACGGTCAGGGACACACACACGGGCTCGGTCCGCACCACGGTGGGCGTGCCCGCGAGGACCTCGAGCGCCCCTCCGTCGTCGGGCGTGAGGTAGGGTGCCCTGCCCTTCTGGAAGATCGGCAGATCGAGGCGTCCCTGCACCTCGGCGTATGGCCCGTCCGGGGCCGGGCACTCCCCGCAGGGCGACGGCGCGCTGCCGTCACACACCACCCACTCCGTCTCGGTGTCGGGCTCGGCCGCGGCCTCCCGGGCCGCCTCGGCGAGGGCCGGCATCAGCTCGGCCGGGGTGCCGATGGTGAAGACGGTCGCCACGGCCAGGTCGCCCGACGAGAGCGTGTTGTCGGCGCCGTCCAACCACTTCCTCAGGGGTGCATAGGCTTCCCAGGCGGTCTTGAGGGTGGAGTCGCTCGGCGCGTCGGCGACCAGCATCGCCTTGAAGTCCTCGTCCTGGACGACCTGCTTGCCGTCCGTGTCCTTGATGCTCCGCTCGACCACGGCGGCGTAGGTGTGCTCCGGCTCGAACCCCGCCCCCCAGAGCGGGCGCAGCCCCAGCCAGCTCGGGCAGATGAACTTGCCCTTGTTCGGCGACGCGAAGAAGAAGACCGAGCCCAGCTTCCTGCCGAAGGAGTCTCCCTCGGTCACGTCGACGAAGTAGGCATTCTCTAAGAGCTTCAAAGTGCCCTTCAGGTCGAGGTCGCCGACGTAGCGGAAGAGGACCGGCTGGTTCGGCCCGAAGCTGCGCGTCTCCTTGGCCACGCGGTCGCGGTAGTGGCGCAGCACGTCTCCTCCGAGCTGCTCGGGCTCGGGGGCCGGGAAGCTGTCGAGCAGGATCCCCTGTGGGGTCATGCGGACGTCGTTCGGGAAGGGGATCGAGAAGAAGTCACGCCCCTCCCTGGGCAGCTGGAAGACGAAGCGCGCGGGCGCCGGAGAGGCGTTGGGGCAGTCGCCGCCCGGGAAGATGCTCGGGAAGGTCACCCCGCGGGTACACGCGCCGTCTACGCAGACGAGGCCGTGTGCGCAGTCGAGCGTCTTCGCGCAGGTGGCGTCTGGCCCGCGGGTGCCGGACTCCTGGCAGCGCAGGGCAAAGGCGATGCGGTCGCAGGTGAGTCCGGCCTTGCAGTCCGCGCTCGTCGTGCAGGCTTCGAGCACGTCTCCCGTTCCCCCGGGCTGGCAGACGGTCGTGCCCTCCACACCGCACTCGACGGCGTAGCAGGCCGGGTTGAGCTGGCACTTGGCGATGCACTCGGGGCTGAGGCCGCAGAAGAGGCCGTCGGCGCAGTCGGCTGTCTGGATGCAGAAGCTGCCCTCGGGGCGGTCCTCGCCGCAGGAGCTCAGGTCGGGGTTGCAGACCGCGCAGGACTTGTCCTCGTCTCCGACGCAGAAGGGCGCGTTGGGCCCGCACTGGTGGCTCTGGTAGCAGGCCTCGCCCTCCTTGCCGGGGGGGCCGCAGAGCTTGTCACGACAGACGGGCGAATCAGGGAGGCAGTCGGCGTCCGACTTGCAGGGGCCGCCGCGGGCGCTCAGAGGCTGGCAGGTGTTCTCGATACACGCGGGGGCGCCGTCCTTGCACTCGAGGCGATCGACGCAGGGGCCGCCGAGATCGCTGGGCTGCCGCGTGAGACAGAGGTTCAGCTCCGTAACGCAGATCGGCGCCTCCTCCGGGCAGACCGAGCTGTCGTTGCACCGTCGCCCGTACTTGGCCTGCTCATCTTCGGGGATGGGGATTATGCAGCCTTGTTCGGAGCAAGCGACCAATATGACCGCGACGGCGGCAACGGATCTGAGACAGGAAGGCAAGCGCATGGGTAGGATTCCACTCCGGAGCGGGGCTCCCTTTGAGCCGGATTCAGCGTAGCCATGGCCCATCAGGGGGTCAAGAATGGGGCGTGTTAGAGTCCTCGCTCGAATTGCCCTCGGATCGCCTCGATGAAGACACTCACCCTGCTCCGCCACGCCAAGTCCAGCTGGGCCGAGCCCGCCCTCAGGGACTTCGACAGACCTCTGAACGACAGGGGCAAGCGCGACCTCCCCCGCATGGCTGCGCGCTTCGTCGAGGAGCATGATCCGCCCGAGCTGATCGTGTCGAGCCCGGCGAGGCGGGCGCGGAAGACCGCGAGGGGCTTCGCGAAGGGCGTCGGCTCGAACAAAGAGGAGGTGAGCTTCGACGAGCGCATCTACGAGGCCTACCTCGACACCCTGCTCGAGGTGATCTGGTCCCTCGACGACTCCCTCGGCGACGTGATGCTCGTCGGCCACAACCCGGGCTTCACCGAGCTCTGCGAGTGGCTGAGCGGCGCCGGCATCGCCAACATGCCGACCTGCGCCCTCGCGCGCATCGAGCTCGACGTGGCGCGATGGAGCGACGTAGGGCGCGGGTCGGGCAGCCTCGTGGGCTACGACTACCCGAAGCGGCCGATCGGCTAGGTCACTCCGGACAGGGATCGATGGGCGTGTGGACGCAGCCCTGGGTCGGGTCGCACATGTCCTGGGTGCAGTCGTCCTGGTCGTCGCAGAGGCCGTCGTCCGGCGTGCTCGTGCACCCGCCGGTCGCGTCGCAGGAGTCGGTGGTGCACTCGTGGCCGTCGTCGCAGAGGGTGTCGTCGGGGACCTGGGTGCAACCCTGGTCCGGATCGCACACGGCGTTGGTGCACTCGACCTCGTCGGCCGCGCAGGCCGTGTCGTCGGGGGTGGCGACGCAGCCCTCGCCCTCGACGCACGCCTCGGTAGTGCACGCGAAGCCGTCGTCGGTGCAGGCGTTGTCGTCGGTCACGTAGGTGCACCCGGTCGCCGAGTCGCAGTCGTCGGTGGTGCAGTCGAAGCCGTCGTCGCAGTCGAGGGCGGGGTTGGAGCAGCCGCTCGCCGGGTCGCAGACGTCGGTGGTGCAGAGGTCGCCGTCGGCGCACTCGTTGTTGTCGGGCTCCTGCACGCAGCCTGACGTAGTGTCACAGACGGCCGTCGTGCAGTCGTGCTCGTCGGCGGTGCACAGGTTGTTGTCGGGGATGCTCTTGCAGCCCTCGCCGTCGGCGCACTTCTCGGTCGTGCACTCGACACCGTCGTCGGCGCAGGCGCTGTCGTCGGGGGTGTTGGAGCAGCCCTCGGTCGGGTCGCAGGCGTCGGTCGTGCAGTCGAAGCCGTCGTCGCCGAAGGCCGGGTCGTGGCTGGAGCGGCAGTTGGGCAGGCAGGCGTCGCTGGTGCCGGGGTAGCACTCGTCGCCGTCGGCCGCGTCGT
>CAZQPP010000117.1:0-17744 GCA_964594295.1 uncultured Myxococcales bacterium
ACGGCTGCGACGAGAACGCGGTCTGCGCGCACGTGGCCGGAGCGCCGGCGTGCACCTGCGCGCCCGGGTGGGCGGGTGACGGCCGCTCCTGCGAAGACGTGAACGAGTGCCAAGGCGAGAACGACTGCGCCGAGACGGCGATCTGCACCAACACCCTGGGCTCATACGTGTGCACCTGCTTGTCGGGCTACGAGGGCGACGGAACGGAGTGCAGCGACGTCGACGAGTGCGCCACCGACAACGGAGGCTGCGGCCCGGATGCCGAGTGCACGAACACCGAGGGCGGCCACGCCTGCGGCTGCCCGGAGGGATGGCACAGCCACGGCCCGGGCTGCTCGGAGACCTGCGGCGACGGCAGGGTCGTGGGCGACGAGGAGTGCGACGACGGCGGACGCGAGCCGGGGGACGGCTGCGACGTGACCTGCCGGGCCGAGCCGGGCTTTCAGTGCGGCGACGAGGAGCCCTTCGAGTGCCGCTCGACCTGCGGAGACGGGGTCGTGGCCTCGGACGAGGGATGCGACGACGGCAACGAGCAGGACGGCGACGGCTGCACGGCTTGCGCGGTGGACGACGGCTTCTCCTGCCGCGGCGACGCTCCCTCCGTGTGCGAGTCCGGCTGCGGCGACGGCACCAGGGCGGACGGCGAGGAGTGCGACGACGGCGACACGGACTCCGGAGACGGGTGCTCGGCGGGCTGCGAGCTGGAGCCGGGCTGGAGCTGCGACGCGGAGGGGCAGGCCTGCGCGGACGTGGACGAGTGCGCCGATGGCTCACACGGCTGCGGCGCCGAGGCCAACTGCGAGAACACGGCCGGCGGCTACGAGTGCCGCTGCGGCGAAGGCTGGGCCGAGCACATGCTCGCCGACGACTTCGAGAACGAGGGCGTCACCGGCGAATTCGAGGGCGACGGCATGTATGGCTGGACCGTGGCGGGCCCGAAGGGCCTCGCGCCGTGGGTGGAGGACGAGGGCGCGCTCCGGAAGTCCGGCGTGCACTCCGGCGGCGAGGGGCGCGCCCATGTCGGGCCCATCGCCTGGAGCGGCGACCCGGCCTGGACGGACTACGAGGTCGAGGCCACGGTGAGCGCTGAGGGAGAGGACTGGGTCGGCCTGGTGTTCCGCTACGCCGGCGACGACAACCACTACCGCTTCGTGCTCTCGGCGTCGGAGGAGGTCTTCAGCGTCGGCAAGTGGGCCGGGGGCCACCACACGCTGCTGGCGGAAGGGAGCGCGACCTACACGGAGGGGGAGCCCTTTAAGCTGCGGGTCGTGGTCGAGGGCACGCGGATCGAGGCATACAAAGGCGACACCTTCCTCGCCACGGTCTTCGACGAGGAGATCGCGGCAGGCGCCGTGGGCGTGTACAGCAGCGGGAGCGGCGCCTCCAGCTTCGACGACTTCGTCGCGAGGCCCTCACCGGCCGATCCGAAGCGCTGCTACGACGTGAACGAGTGCTTCTACCTCGCGGCGACGTGCGCCTACAGGACGGCCTGCGTGAACACCCCCGGCAGCTACGAGTGCCGCTGCAACCCCGGCTGGAAGGATGGCGGCGAGGGCTGCGTCGACGTGGACGAGTGCGAGGTGGACAACGGCGGCTGCGATGCGTTGGCGAGCTGCACCAACCAGGAGGGTCTCCCACCAATCTGTGGAGACTGCCCGGATGGCTACACCAGGGACTTCGTAGACGACTTCGAAGACGGCGATCTGGCTGGCTGGACCGTAGTGGACGCCGATGGCGCCGCCTCGGGCCCGGGCTCCTGGTCGGTCGAAGACGGGGAGCTGCGCCAGTCGAGCGAGGTCCTCGTGCCCGGCCGAGAGGTGCCCGCTGGCACCGCGGCGAGGGTGGGCAGCGCCGGCTGGAGCGAGTACAGCTTCAGCGTCTACGTGCGAAGCGCGGACGACGACACCATCGGCATCCGCTTCCGCTATCGGGACGAGGACAACTACTACCAATTCGCCCTCAACGCCCAGGACGGCTACCGCCAGCTCGCCAGGGTGAAAGACGGGGCGGCCACCGTGCTCGCCGTCGAACGTGGGATCGGCTACGTGCCCGGGCGCACCTACAGCATCCAGGCGCAGGTCACCCGCTCGAGCTTCCGAATCTTCGTGCTCGGTGAGGGGGAGCAGGAGCCGTGGTCGATGACCTACCGCGACCTCGACGAGCCGATCGAGACCGGCTCGGTAGGCGTGATGAGCGCGGGGAGCGCGGGCGCGGCCTTCGACAACATCTCGGTCACGCCGTACCGAAATGAGGGCGCCGAGTGCCGCGACGTCGACGAGTGCGCCGAGGGGCTCGCCGGCTGCGACGTGAGCGCCGCCTGTGCCAACACCGAAGGCAGCCACGAGTGCACGTGTCTGCCCGGGTGGACCGGCGACGGCTATGACTGCGTGCCCGAGAACGAGTGCGAGACCGGCGACTACACCTGCGGCCCCGGCGCCGAGTGCGTCGACCTGCCCGAGGGCTACGAGTGCGAGTGCCCTTACGGTTTCGCACCCGATCTCTGGTCGGAGAGCTTCGGCGGGGGCGGCATGGCCGGCTGGACGGTGCTCGAGGAGACCGGGAGCGCCTCCGACTGGCACGTGCAGGACGGCGCCATGCGCCAGGACGCGGCGGTGGGGGCCGGCAGCGAGACGAACCGCTTGGGCACGCTGGTAGTGCGCGGGAGCCGCGAGTGGACGGATTACGAGATCAAGGCCGATGTCGTGAGCGAAGACGACGACCTTGTAGGCCTGGTCTTCCGCTTCGGAGGCTCCGGGGAGCTGAGCTACTACAGGGCGCAGCTCGGCGCTCAGCAGGGAGAGGTGTCGCTGACCAAGCGCCTCGGGCACCAGTACGAGGAGCTCGCAAGGGCGCCCGCGCGCTACGTGCCGGGCGTCCCCTTCGAGCTCGCGGTCCGGGCCGAGGGCGGCACCTTAGTGGTGCTCCAAGACGGAGAGGAGATCCTCCGGGCCACCGACGGCGATCCGCTCACCCGGGGCGCGGTGGGGCTCTTCACGGCCTACAACGAGGAAGCCACCTTCGACGACCTGCGCGTCATGCCGCTGCCTCTCGCGCCGGATGCCTGTCTCGAGATGGACCAATGCGTGCAATACGCGTTTGACTGCGGGCTCCACGGCTCGTGCTCCTACGCGGACGGCGCGATCACGTGCGGCTGTGAGCCGGGCTACGCTCGCTTCGAGAGGTTCACCGAGAGCTTCACGGAGCCCGGCCTCGATTCCTGGGAGGTGGTGGACGAGACCGGCGCCGGCGGGCCCTCCGACTGGAAGGTCCTCAACGGGCGCCTCGTCGAGACCAGCGCGGTCGGCGAGCAGCTCTCCTGCGACTACGAGGGCGAGCCGGTCGCCGGTTGTCCATCAGGCGGTGTCCCCTTCGAGTGGAGCGCGGGCAGCGCGCTGTACTTCATCCAGCACGCCCCGACGCGTTGGCCCTACGCTCACAACCTCACCCTGAGGCTCTTCGGCGGCGGCGGCGAGGTGCAGTGGTGCAGCCCCTGGCCCGAGTGCGGCGCAGAGGCTCGCGCCGGGGTGATCTTCAACCGCATGGGGCCCGAGCAGCTCTACCGGCTCACGATCTCGGAGCACGGAGGGCGCGTGGAGCTCCACAAGCGCTACCCGGGCCGTGAAGATGGCGCCTTCTGCACTGACTGTGAGGCGAAGGTGGTCCACACCAGGAGCCTGGCGTCGGCGGCGATGCCGGCCCCGGCGGCGTCCGGAGCGGTGGATCTCCGGGTGCTCGTTCACCCGACGCTCCCCTTTGACGGCTCCGCGCAGATCTCCGTCTTCGCCGGCGGGGAGGTGGTGCTCGACTACGCCGACGAGGACACCTGGCTCGGCGGATCCATCGGCCTGTGGACCTCGCAGAACCCCAAGGCATGGTTCGACGACATCTCCGTCACGGAGGCGAGCATCCCGAGCCACTGCTACCCGGAGGGAGCCTGCTCGACGGACAACGGCGGCTGCTCTCCCTTCGCCAAGTGCTTCGACACGCCTGACGGGGCGGCCGAGTGCGGCCCGTGCCCCGAGGGCTTGCACGGCGGCATCAGCGAGACCTTCTCCAGCGGTGACTACACGGACGGGCCCCACGAAGGCTGGACGATCGTTGACGACGGGGACCGGGGTGCGCCGTCGTCGTGGTCCGAGGTGGATGGAGCCCTCGTCCAGTCCAGCGGCATCGTCGGCGACCAGGTCCTCGCCACCGCCGGCTCCTCCGCGCTCAGCGGCGATCCGGCCTGGACTGACTACAGCTTCAGAGCGCGCGTGAGAAACGACGACGACGGCAGCATCGGGTTGACCTTCCGCCGCCGGGACGAGGGCAACTACTACCGCCTCGTGCTGCGCCGGCAAGACGGCGAGGCCCGCCTCGTCAAGCGCCTCGAAGGGAGCGCCGAGCTCCTTTGGAGCTCAGCCGGGGCGGGCCCCTCCGAGAGCTCGGAGTGGTTCGAGCTCGAGGTGGCCGTGGCCGGAAACAGCATCGAGGCGTTCCTGAACGGCGCTCTGCTCGTCGAGCACAGCGACGAGGCCTCGCCCGTTCTGTCCGGCGCCGTAGCCCTGCACTGCTCCGGCAGCGCCGGCTGCTACTTCGACGACGTGGTGGTGGAGCTCGAGGCGGAGGACGGCACGGTGTGCCACGAGATCGACGAGTGCGCCCTCGGCGTAGACCACTGCTCGCCGCTGACCGAGTGCGTAGACCGCGGCCCCGGCGAGCCGCCGACCTGCACCGACTGCCCGGAGGGCACGACCCGGAGCTTCGGGGAGGACTTCTCGGAGGGCGACGCCGCCGGCTGGACCATGGTGGACGACGAAGGCCTCGACGCAGGGCCCTCGAGCTGGCTCGTGCAGGACGGACGTCTCGTTCAGGCAAACGACGCCGGCGGCGGCCGCGCACCTGACTTCAGGGCGACCTATGCCTGGACGGGCAGCCTCGGGTGGAGCGACTACCGTGTGTCCGCAGAGCTCACGAGCGAGTCCGAAGGCAGCGCCGGGCTGATCTTCCGCTACCAGGACCCGGGGAGCTTCTACGCCTTCCACGTGCGCAGAGAGACCGGCTCCGGCCTCCTGACCCGCCGCGTCGGCGGAGAGCCCGCGGTCATCCACAGCGTCCCGATAGACAACGAGCCCGGCGTGCCCTTCGTGCTCGAGGTCGAGGTCGCGGGAGACTGGATCACCGTCTGGAAGGACGGCGAGCAGCTCCTCTTCGTCAAGGACTCCAGCCTGGCCTCGGGCGCCGTCGGAGCCTTCAGCTGGAAGAGCCCCGGCAGCACCTTCGACGATCTCTCGGTCGAGCCCCTGAACAACGACGGGATCGTCTGCTCACGGCAGGAGTAATCGGGGACAGTCCCGTTTCGATTCTCGATTCGTCGCCGCGGGACCGTCCCTCGCCTACGGAAAGACCGTGCAGCTGATGCCCTCGTCGGTCTCGCCGTCGCAGTCGTTGTCGATGTTGTCGCAGACCTCGGGGCTCGATGCGTCCTCGCTCTCCCCCGGCATGGTCGGGCACATGGGCGGGCCGGTGGGCCGGCACACCGCGATGCCGCAGGCGCACTGGCCGAGGCCGCAGTAGTCGCCGTGCCCCGTGCCGTCGTCGACCCTGCCGTCGCAGTCCTCGTCTACGCCGTCGCAGCTCTCCGTGGCGCCCGGGTAGACGTTCGGGTTCTCGGGCGCGCAGTCCTCCACGTCGGGGCTGCCGTCGGCGTCGTCGTCCTCGTCGCAGGCGTCGCCCTGGCCGTCGCCGTCGATGTCGCGCTGATCCGCGTTGGGCGTCAGCGGGCAGTTGTCGCTCGTGTCGGGGAGGCCGTCGTTGTCGTTGTCCTCGTCGCAGGCGTCGCCCCGGCCGTCGCCGTCGATGTCGCGCTGATCCGCGTTGGGCGTCAGCGGGCAGTTGTCGGTCGTGTCGGGGACGCCGTCGGCGTCGTCGTCCTCGTCACAGGCGTCACCGGTGGCGTCTCCGTCGGTGTTTGCCTGGTCGGGGTTGGGTAGGAGCGGGCAGTTGTCCACGTCGTCCTTCACCCCGTCGTTGTCGTCGTCCTCGTCGCAGGCGTCGCCCTCGCCGTCGCCGTCGGAGTCGAGCTGGTCGGGGTTCGGGACCTGCGGGCAGTTGTCGGTGTTGTCGTCGGCGCCGTCGCCGTCGCTGTCCTTGACGGGGTCGCACCAGCCCTCGGGCCCCTCGTCGACCCTGCCGTCGCAGTCGTCGTCTATGTCGTTGCAGATCTCCGGGGAGGGCGTCTTGCCGTCGCAGTAGAGGCGGCCCCCTTCGCAGCGCGTGACGCCGCCGCAGACGCCGTGGCTGTTGTTCAGCGTGCAGTCGGCTCCGTCGATGTCCTCGTCGACGCTCCCGTCGCAGTCGTCGTCCACCTCGTTGCAGACCTCGGGCAACGGGGTGGGCGCGTTGCAGGGGAGGTACTCGCCGTCGACGCAGGCGCGTATGCCCGGGCAGCCCTCCGCCGGGTCCGGATTCCAGCACAGGGCGGCGAGGCCGTCGCTCTCCACCGTGCACGGGCAGGTGCCGTCGTCCGGCACGCAGACCGGCTCGAGGAGCTCGCCGGCGCAGCGATGTCCCGAGGGGCAGCCGATGGAGATCGAGCAGGGGTAGGTGCAGAAGTGGGCGTCGATGCCGTGGATCTCCTCGCACGTCCCGTCGGGCTCGGGGCCTTTGGAGACGCAGTCCGCGTCCGAGCGGCAGGGGACGCAGAGCTTCGTCATGTCGGGCAGGCAGACCTGTGTCTCGTCGGCCGTCCCGGCGATGCGCTCGCAGGTCCAGCCCGGTGGGCAGGGCTCGTCTTCGGCGCAGAGGGAGGCGCAGACTCCCCCGTCTGCTGTCGGCACGCAGGTTCGGCTCTGGCACTCACCGTCCTCGTTGCAGGGCTCTCCCGGCGCGCTCGGCAAGGTCACGCCGTCGGGCGGGCCGAGCGTGATGCCGTCGCTGGGCTCTACCTCGGCGCCGCCCGTGTCCTCCGGGGTGGGCGTGAACTGGACGGCGTCAGTCGCGTCCTTGACGCCGCCAGCGTCCGGGCCGGCGGATGGCTCGACCTGACCGTCGGCGTTGAGCCCGGGTCCGCCAGCGCTCTGGTTGTCGGTGGAGCCGCAGGCGAGGGCTGTCAGGGCGCAAAGGGCGGCGATGAGCGATGGTCGGAGGACACGTTGCGCCTGTCGGTGGAGACGAGGGTCCAGCATGGTCTTGCCTGGGGTAGAGAGCTCGGGCCTGCCGGCGCCGCTTCCGTCCGTGGAGAGGTGGAGCCGGGATCCGATGCAGATCACCGACGATCTTCGGTCCTCTCGGCTGGATCCTTAAGAAAATGTCGCTCCGTGGCGCTTCTCCCCCGCCTCGGGGGCCCGCGGGCGAGGGCTACTCCGCCACCTCGACTCTGTCGCGCCCGGCCGCCTTGGTCCCGGCGAGGGCTTCGCCGGCTCGCTCGACGAGCGAGACCATGCTGTCTCCTTGCCTGAAGGCCGCCATGCCGGCGCTGAAGGTGATGGGCTGCGCGATGCCCTGCAGCTCCTCGTCGGCCAGGGCCTTTCGCAGGCGATCGAGCACCCTGCGGGCGTTGGACAGGCTCGTGTTCGGGAGCAGGAGCAGCAGCTCCTCGCCCTCCCAGCGGCCGGCCGTGTCCACGTTTCGCAAGACCGTGTCGAGCAAGAAGCCCAAGGCCTTCATGATCTCGTCGCTGGCGTCTCGACCCTGGCGTTCGCAGATCTCCGACATGCCGTCGGGCTTCACAAATGCCACCGAGAGGGCGGTCCCGTGGCGGCCGGCGCGCGCCACCTCGTCATGGAGCTTCTCCTCGAGGCTGCGTCTGTTGGGCAGGCCGGTCAGGGCGTCGGTGCGGGTCAGGGCTTCGATGGTGGCCCTGGCCTCCTCGAGCTGCTCGCGCAGGCCCGCCGTCTCCTGCACGAGCGCGGCGTCATCCGGGTAGACAGGCTCCACGATCAAGAGCACGCCCGAGGCGAGCGCGAGCGATCGGCAGCGCGTCTCGACCTGATTCTGGCCCGGCTTCCAGCACGTCCACTGAACACCAACGGTGCGCTCGAGCGCCTCGCCATGCTCCGCCGCCGGGTTGCGAAGGGCTGAGAGCACGGGAGAGTCCGAGTCAAGCAGGCTCGAGGCCGGCAGGTCAGGCTCGAGAGGGAGATCGCCGAGCAGGCGCTGGAAACCCTCCGTCCACTGCTTCAGCCGCCCACCGGCGTCGAGGAGCACGAAGCCGACGGGGGCGTGCCCCTCGAGGTAGGCCGCGAGCAGCTCGAAAGGGAGATCTCCGAGCAGCAGCGGGCTCATGCCGCGGTCCCGGCGAGCAGGCCCGCGATCAGCGCGCGCACGATGCCCTCGAAGGTCGCGTCGAAGGGCTTGTGAAACTCGGCCATCTCCGGTCGCTCCATCACCTTGGCAACCAACGGAGACGGGTTGGTCATGGGCCACAGGCCGGCGATGCAGGCGAAGATGGCAAACAGGCAGCGCCGGCTGGACTCTATCGACAGGTCGGGCAGGGCCGCGTGGAGGGCGTTGACCATGCGCACGACGGTGCCGAGGGTACGTAGCTTGAAGTCGACCACAGCCTCCTCGGTGAGGTTTCGCTCGAGCACCGAGGAGAGCACGCTGACGAGCTGGCACAGGCGCGGGCGTTGAGCCGTGGCGCACGCCAGCACGGCGGCCACCGACTCCGGGGTGCCGGTGCCCGCGAGCGAAGCCAGCTCTCGCTCGACCTCGCTGACCCACTCCTCCCAGTCCTGCTCGAGGAGCTGGAGCAGGATCTGCTCACGGCTCTCGAAGTACCTGTAGAGGGCGGACTTGGCGACGCCGGCGCGCCGGCCGATCGCCGAGAGGGTCACGGCCTCCAGCCCACCGTCAGCGAGGAGCTCGGCCGCGGCGTCGAGGATCTCGTTTCTGCGCTGCTCTTTCTGCTCGGGCCGGCGGGCCCTGCAGAAGCCGGTCAGGCCCATTAGGGAAACTCCGTTCTCCTATTGGGTAGGCGATTGGAGGTGGAAGATCAAACTATTTCTCGGATTCGCCCTTGACAAGAGAACGGTGGTCGCTTATTTACGAGAACAGCAGTCACTTACGCGTCCCCGGCGCGACGAGCCGACAAACGACCCGATGGCAGACACGACGAGCATCCAGGGAGAAACCCATGAAGACGAAGCGACCTCGGTTGGGGGCCGTGGGCCTCATGTTGGCCTTGCTGCTCGCAGGGGGAGCATGGGTGGTGACTAGTGCGTGCGGCGCCATGGGCTCGTCTGTCGAGGGCGATCGCCTCGAGCGCGTGAAGCTCTCCCCTCAGTACGACGGCCGCAAGTTCGTCAATATCGCCCCGCAGAACATGCCTGGCGTCTGGCCGGCCTTGTGGAAGTGGGTCAAGGGAGCGCCCGATCGCGAGCCGACCGAGCCGTACGACGTGGAGGCACTCTCGGTCGCCGACTACGCCGTGCCCCCAACAAGCGGGCTGCGCGTCACCTGGCTCGGTCACTCCACCTCGCTCATCGAGGTCGACGGCGCGCGAGTCCTCACGGATCCTGTGTGGAGCGACCGCGTCTCCCCGGTCGGCTGGACCGGCCCGACGCGCTTTCACCGGCCGCCCCTGGCCATCGCCGATCTGCCCGACGTCGACGCCGTGCTCATCTCGCACGACCACTACGACCACCTCGACATGCCCACCATCAAGGCGCTGAGCGGCCTCGACACCCGCTACGTAGTGCCCCTCGGCGTCGGCGCCCACCTCGAGAGCTGGGGCGTGCCTGCCGAGCGCATCGTGGAGCTCGACTGGTGGCAGAGCTGCTCCGTCTCGGGCCTGGAGCTTCACGCCGTGCCCGCGCGGCACTTCTCCGGGCGGGGGGTGGCCGACCGCAACGACACGCTCTGGGCCGCCTGGGCGGTGCTGGGACCCGAGCACCGGGTCTTCTTCAGCGGTGACGGCGGCTTCTTCGACGGCTTCAAGGAGATAGGCGAGCGCCTCGGCCCCTTCGATCTCACCCTGATGGAGATCGGCGCCTACGACCAGCTCTGGCCCGACCTCCACATGGGCCCGGAGCAAGCGGTAGCGGCACACCGCGCGCTGCGGGGCGAGGTGATGATCCCGGTCCACTGGGGCACCTTCAACCTCGCCTTGCACAGCTGGACCGAGCCGGTGGAGCGCCTCCTCGTCGAGGCCACCCGCACCGGCGTCCGCGCGGTGGTGCCGCGGCCGGGCCAGAGGGTCGAGCCGGCTTCACCGCCACAAGTGGCGCGCTGGTGGCCCGAGCTGCCGTGGAAGACCGCCGAGCAGGTGCCGATCCGCTCGTCGGGGCTCGCCGGCGCCGGAGAGCCCGGCGCGGGCCGCGATGCTGATGACACGTACTATCCGGATCTCCCAGGAGGTAGCTGAGGTCGCCCTCGCATACGCGGGCACCAAGGGCGTCTCGTTGTCTTTCCTGGTCGAAGCCGCCCTCGCGTCGTACCTGGGCCTCTCGGAGCGGAGAGCCTTCGAGGTCCTCGAGGCCATCTGTGAGTACCTGATGGAGCGCTACCCGGATCGCCGTGGTTTCGACGAGAAGGTCACCCTCGAGGTCTTCCACTGGCTCCGCGATGATCCGCGGGCGGAGAGGCTCTACGTCGCCGCCACGACCGACGACGAGGGTCGACCCGACTCCACAGCCAGAGCATCGCTGCATAGAAAGATCGGGCGACTGGTGAAGACCGTGCTGCAAGCGCAGGTGATCAGACGCTCCGGACCATTGGACCCGAAGGAGCACCTGGTCCGCTCATTCACGCTGCTCGAGCCCGCGGATCCAAGCGAAGGAGCCTCCCAATGATGTACTACGACCGCAGCGTCCAGCCATGGCTCCTCGCCCTTTTCGAGGCCGGCGGGCCCCTTGACTGGCTTGTTCCGTTGGCTCGCGGCGCCTGCCGGAGACAGCGAGTGGGCCTCGCGCTGGCACGGTGACGTCGCGCAAGCCCGGCGACGCTTCGGCGATCTCCTCGACGGCCTGCGCCTCTGGCGCCTCTCGGACTCGGGCGCCTTGCTTGACGAGGTGCTGGCATGACGCGGCGTCTCCCGAAGACCAGATGGTACACGCGCTCTCGGCTCCAGCAGGAGGCCTGGAAGCAGGTCACGAAGACGCTGCCCGACGAGGCGCGTGGCTCCGGCATGACCCGTCTCGGCGGCCGTGGCGGCCCCAAGTGGGTCGGGCGCTTTCTCCAGCAGGCGGTCAGAAAGCTCGGAGGCCCACCGGTGGCCGGCGACCTGGCCAACGACGCGCTCCGGAGCGCACCGTGGCTCTTCGGCATCGCCTATCTCCCGGTTGCCGCCGGCGGGCTGCTGCCGGACGCGGCCGGACAGCAACACCTCCCCCGCTTTCTCGTTCTGTCCGCGATCTGCGCTCTCCTCTACGCTTGCGTGTACCACGTGCTGCGCGCCTGGTTCTTCCCCTCCGGCATGGACCACCTGGACCCGAGAGACCGGGCCTATCGACGGCACTACGCCATCGCGGGCGTGCTCTTCGGCGCCTTTGCAGGCGGCATCTTCACGGTGGGCTGGTCCGGGCTCGTCCCCGAGCACTCAGCGCTCGTCATCTGCCTGCTCCCCGGCGCGTTCTGCGGCCTGTACGGTTTCCTCCTGGGCGACGTGCCGTACCGCACGGGAGGGCTGGACGGCTCCGGCTTGGACCGCCTGCGGGAGGACGACTCTGCTCTGGCCGCGCTCATCAACGCAATGCTCTGGGGGCTGGTCGCCGCTGGCCTCGTCCTGGTCCTCGCCTACGGCTTTGATCGGGGGGGGCGCTGGGAGCGGGTGATCGTCACGGCGGTCCTCGTCTCGTCATGCGCGACATTCGCGGGCGCCTATGTTGGCACGGCCAGGGTGCGAAGGGTTGTCGAGCAAGAGGACCGCGCCTACCTGCGCGGGGCCGGCCACCTCCTGTTCGTGGCCTGGACCTCTTTGCCCTGGGGGACGCTTGCGGCGTTCGGCATCGCGTTCGCCGCCTGGTTCCCCGGCCTGTCGTCATGGCCGGTCGAGTCGATCTCGCTGGCTCCGGGAGGGCAGCGCGATGCACCTGGCGCCGCTCCTCTACCTCCTGCCCCTGGGCAACGCGAGCGCTCGCATGACCATCGACCCGACCGCGGTCTTCGTCGAGCCTTTCGGCGGCACCTCGCGGGAGGAGCCGTGGTCGTGGGCCCAGTGCCAGGCAGCCGGCTCCTGACATGCCTGCTGCCTTGCCCCAAGTCCTCGGGCTCTCGACCTTTGCACGAGCGCTGGGACACGCCGAGACGGCTATGCACCTGCGTCTTCGCTGGCCCGACTCGATGACCTCGGGGGTGCCGGTGCCGCTCTGGTACTTGAGGTTCGGGGGCAGGGTGACCGAGACCTTGGTGTTGGGGGCCGGCACGTTGCCCTTGTTGCCGTATGTGACCGTGTAGGTCGCCGAGCCGTCGGGTGGGATCAGGTCGGGGCCGACGATGGGGTCGACGTAGCTGTCCGAGATGCCGGGCACGACGTTCTCGACTACCGGGTCCCGCGTGTTGTTGGCCGGGAACGGGTCGTCGGCTCCCTCGACGGTGACGGTGACCGTCGCCGTGACCGGGCCGTCGAAGTCCGCGTCGATCTTCTGCTTGAGCTCGAAAGACTGGGGCTCGCCTATCTTCAGGCCGGTCACGTTGCACTTGGAAGGCTGACCCGGCTCGGTGGCGAGGTTGCAGGTCACGGGGCCCGGGAGGTCGTCGTCCACGACGAGGGCGCCGGCGCCGTCGGGCTCGACCGTGATGGTCACGGTCGCGTCCACGGGCTGGGCCGGGCCGAGGCTCTCCACCGTGATGTTCAAGGTGCGCTCGGTCCCGCTCGGCACGGGCTCGCCGCCGCCGGAGGTCACGAGCGTGACGAGGACGTCGGCCTGCTTCGAGCCTTCGAAGGCGTAGAGCGTGTTCTTGCCGTAGTTGTAGCCGTCGCGCGCGAAGACGAGGGAGTTGTCCTCTCCGATGGTCAGCCTGCCGCCGAGGGAGGCGTCGAGGCTCTGCTCGTGGACGATCGTCCCGTCGCTGGTCTTGCGGACGGTCAGCCAGACGTTGTTGTTCGAGCCCCACGCGGAGTAGAGCCGCCCCTCGCCGCCTATGACCATGGAGGCGGGCGTGCTGCCTATCTCGCTCCACCAGACCTCGAGGCCCTGCTGGTTGATGCGCTGGATTCCCCCGTTGGCGCAGCAGAAGATGGCGTCCCCGCCGGGGGCGATGGCGAAGCTGTCTCCGTAGGGGTCGTCGAGGGCGGTCAGGAGGGTCGCGTCCATGTCGTAGAAGGCCACCGACTGGTAGCGGTCGGCCACCACGTACTCGACGTCGCCCCCGTCGCCGGGGACCCTGGTGATGGCCGCCAGACGAAAGCCGCTGTAGCTGTCGAGTGCGTCCGCGTCGCCGATGACGGCGAGGGTCTCCGGGTTCACGGCCGAGAGCTTGCCGCGGCCCACCATGAAGACCCGGTCGACCGTGTCGGCCGCCATGAGGAAGCCGCCTTTTCCGACGGCGTTGCCGCCGAAGTCCGCGAAGTCGCCCTCGATGACGAAGACGTGGTCGACGTCCCAGGACTTGCCGGGCACGTAGAGCCGAGGCTTGCCGTCCACCTGCGCGGTGTAGAGCAGCGGGTACTGCTCGTCGCTCTCGAACCAGCACTGGTCCCAGGGGCAGCTGTAGGCCTCGCGGGCCGCCAGGCCGGTGGCGGCGTCCAGCACGTGCAGGGCGCCGGCCTTCCAGGGCTCGGCGATCACCAGCACGCGAAGCTCGCCGGCCTGTGTCTTCGCCAGCACGAGGGGGCCGATGTAGCCGTGGATCTGCTCGCTGCTCCACACCAGCTCGCCGCCCGGGTCGACGGCGATCACCCGGTGGATCTTGGGGTCGCCGTCGTCGACCGTGACGTACACCCGCCCGTCGTCGCCGAGGACCGGCGTGGCGTACTGGGTGATGCTCCAGCAAGGCTGCGTTTCGCAGGGAGGATTTCGCAGGGAGGAGACCACGACCAGGTCGGCACCAGGGTGCCCGAGGGCCCCGGCAGCGTGGTGCGCGCCGTGCGCTGGATGTCGTGGAAGGGCATGGGCCACGGCGTGTCGGCCAGCGTCATCTGCCCGTAGGCCGAGGGCGCAAACAGCAACACGGACACGACGAGCAGCAGGTAGCGCATCATGGCTGCATCCTCCGAGGTATTTCGACCGGCTCCCTCATCAAAGCCCACCGAGTCCTACCAATCAAGGATGATCTGGCGATCCCGGCCCGAGGGCGGTGCGGTCGTGCTGGAGTTTCGCGGCCGTTCGGGGTAGGCAGCCGCTCTGACTCGTTTTCGCCAATGCTTCAGACCCGAGGAGACATGTGATGGGCAAGACGATGGTCGAGAAGATCCTGGGCAACCACAGCGGCCGTGAGGTGAGCCCCGGCGAGATCGTCGACATCGAGATCGACGCACGCGTCGCCCGCGACTTCGGCGGCGCCAACGTGGTCAAGAACCTGCGGGACAAGGGCCTCGGGGTCGCGGACCCTGCGAAGACCTTCTTCACCTTCGACTGCAACCCCGGCGGCTCGGACCAGAAGTACGCGACCAACCAGCAGATCTGCCGGGTCTTCGCCCGCGAGCACTCGATCCGGGTCTACGACATCGACCAGGGCATCGGCACCCACGTGGCCATGGAGCAGGGCCTCGCGGTGCCGGGCTCGACCCTCGTATCCACGGACTCCCACGCCAACATCCTGGGGGCCATCGGGGCCTTCGGCCAGGGCATGGGCGACGTGGACATCGCTCACTCCTTCGCCCACGGCCGGGTCTGGTTCAAGGTGCCGCCCACCATCAAGGTCGAGCTGGTAGGCCGGCCCCACGCCAGCGCCACCGCCAAGGACATCGTGCTCCGCATGGCCCAGGAGCTGGGAGCGGCGGGCCTGCTCGGCTTCGCCGCCGAGATCTACGGCGACATCGTCGACGAGCTCGACGTGCCGAGCCGCGTGACCATCGCGTCGATGGCGACGGAGATGGGCGGCATCATCGCGCTCTTCCCGCCCAACAAGGCCGTGCTCGACTTCTGCGCCGAGCGCAGCGATCAGGAGATCGAGCCTGTCTACGCGGACGACAAGGCCGAGTACGCCCGCACCGCGGTCATCAACGTCGAGGGCATCGAGCCGCACATCGCCCGCCCCGGACACCCCGAGGACGTGGTCTCGGTCTCCGAGGTCGCCGGCACCAAGATCGGCTCCGCCTTCATCGGCTCGTGCACCAACGGGCGCTTCGAGGACCTGCAGGCGGCGGCGGCCGTCCTCGAGGGCAGGAAGGTCGCCCCGGGCGTGGTCTTGAAGGTCGTGCCCTCCACCGACGACGTCTGGCGCCGCTGCCTCGACGAGGGCCTGATGGAGGTCTTCAAGGAGGCCGGCGCTCTCGTGGGCAACGCGGGCTGCGCCGGCTGCGCGGCCGGCCAGATCGGCCAGAACGGCCCCGGAGAGGTCACCATCAGCACGGGCAACCGCAACTTCGCGGGCAAGCAGGGCAAGGGAGAGGTCTACCTGGCGTCGCCCGTCGTGGTCGCCGCTTCGGCCGTCGCCGGCGTCATCACCCTGCCCGACGCCATGCCCGAGGTGCCGGTCGCCTTCGAGACGGGCACCGTCAAGGCCGCGGGCGCGGCTGGTGCCGGCGCCTCCGCCGCCGCCGAGCGCCCCACCAGGCTCAAGGGCCGCGTCTGGGTCGTCCGCCAGGACAACGTCGACACCGACATGATCTTCCACAACCGCCACCTCGCGGTGACGAAGCTCGAGGAGATGGGCCAGTACGCCTTCGGAAACCTCGAGGGCTGGGAGGACTTTGCCACGAAGGCGCGCCCGGGCGACATCGTCGTCGTGGGCAAGAACTTCGGCGCCGGCTCCTCGAGGCAGCAGGCCGTCGACTGCTTCAAGAGCCTCGGTGTCTCGATCGTGGTGGCCGAGTCCTTTGGCGCCATCTACGAGCGCAACGCCATCAACGCCGGCTTCCCGATCCTGGTCGCGGACCTGGCCTCCAGGCTCGAGGACGGCCAGGAGATAGAGATCGACCTCGAGACCTCACGGGTCACCATGCCCGGCGGCGAGGTCTTCGAGGCGCAGCCCTTCTCCGAGGTGCAGCTCGAGATCTACCAGCGGGGCGGGCTGCTCGAGAGCTGAGCCGCGAGCGCTCACAGCGGAAGGCGTCGCCGGTGCTCCCGGACACGCCGAGCAGGAGCATGTTGGACGCACGGGCGATGCGTGCATTGCCCTTGCGCCAGAGCGCCGCTGTGCGTACTCTCTTCAGGTTCCCCGACGGACCGATGTGATGCTGCGTAGCGTGACTTGGAGGCTCACCGACGAGGCCGGTCTTGTGACCGCGCCTCGCTGGCGGAGAAAGCCTGTCTCGTCGATGCCCTCGCGCTTGTCGTCGACACCGGCCCGCGGACCTGCGCTGGAGGAGTGACAATGGCCCCGACGCTCACCTGGTTCCTGGTCGCGATTGCCGCCGTAGGTTGGAGCCCCGAGGACACCGAGGACGTGACCGACTCCGTCATCGCCACCGGTCAGGTCGCGAAGGTGTCGCTCCGAAACCGGTGGAAGGGGTGGTCGAGCGTGTGGCCCGACGCGGCGGGCATACAGCCGGAGCTCCTCGTCACCTTCGCTGACGGCACGGTCCACGAGTCCTGCTGGAACGGGCCGCGCCCCAGCCAGCTGCGGCAGTGCCAGGGCAACGACGGGGACACCACGAAGACGGTCAGCACGTCAGACCTGCGCTGCATGTTCTTCGAGTACCTGGCGGTCAAGGGCTACACCGAGCAGTCCTACCCCCTCTCCAACCTCTCCGGCTCGCCATCCGGCTACATGTTCCACACCACGGCGCGCATCAAGCCGCTGCTCGCGATGCTGTCGATGGCGGCGTTGAAGGGGCTGCCGGTGGAGCTGACCGTCTCGGGCGTGCACCCGGACAGCAGCTCGATGCGGCTGAAGCAGAACTGCTTCGACGGCGTGAGCATCTGCTTCGACGGGACCTGCGCGACGGGCTCCTCAGGCGACCCGGGCGAGTAGGATCGGCGGCCTCCGGGGCGTCAGTGCAGCCCCTCGAGCAGTAGCTCGATCATGGTCATCACCGCGGCGTCGTCGTCGCCGCAGACGTCCTCCTGGTCGGGGTTTGCGTCGAGCGCGCAGCTGTCGCAGACGTTGCCGATGCCGTCGCCGTCGAAGTCCGCCTGGACGGGGTTGGAGGTCGAGGGGCAGTTGTCGTTCTCGTCGCAGATGAGGTCGCCGTCCGCGTCCGGGGTGCCCGGCGGCAGCTCGTTCGTGCAGCGGAAGGCCTCGCAGCGGTCCACCGTGCACGAGTCTCCGTCGAAGCAGTCGCCGTCGCCCGCGCAGCAGGCGTCGGACTCCACGGCCGCGTGCGCGCAGGTGCCGCTCGTCGGGTCGCAGGAGTCCACGGAGCAGTCGTTCCCGTCGTCGCAGTCCATGTCCTCGAAGAGGCAGCCGTGGTGGCTCTCGCTGCAGGAGTCGACGGTGCACGGGTCCTCGTCGGCGCAGACCACGGCCGCGAAGACGCACTCGCCCGTCTCGGGATCGCAGCTGTCCTCGGTGCAGTGCCTGTTGTCACGGCAGATGCGGGGTGTGCTCTTGCACCCGCTGGCCGGCTCGCAGATGTCGTCGGTGCAGGCGTCACCGTCGTCGCAGTCGGCTGGCAGGTAGGTGCACCCCGTGTCCGCGAGGCAGACCTCGTCGGTGCAGGGATCGTGATCGTCCTCGCAGACCAGCGCCTCGTGGGAGCACTCGCCTGTGTCCGG
>CAZQPP010000118.1:0-17682 GCA_964594295.1 uncultured Myxococcales bacterium
AGTGCGCCCTGTCCGTGTTCGTGACCTCGTCGGTTATGCCCCTGACTGCGCTGGATCTGGAGATTCTGCGCGGCTGGGCGCTCGCCTCGAAGCGCTCGGTGCTCTTCTGCTTGACGAGGTGCGATCCGGAGACACGGGACGAGGACGAGTCCGGCGATACGCCCTGGCGTTGCGACTGGAACGAGAGCGTCGTCCGGCGCCAGACGGCCTGGGTGGAGTCCGAGCTCGAGAAGGCCCGCTTGTCCGAGCTCCTGGCGGAGGCTCCGGTGGTTCCCGTGGGCTCCAAGCTCTTCGAGCGGGCCGTGACCTCTCGGCAGTCCCGGCAGGGCGTCGAGGCGGCGGTGGCCGAGGGCCGCTACCACCGGCTCCTCGAGGCGCTCGTCGAGGCCCTCGAGACCGAGGGCGTCAGGTTGAAGGCCGAGCAGCCCCTGCGAAGGGCAGAGGCCTTGCTGCGGCGGGTCGCCGCGGTGCTCGCGGATCTGGAGTGGGGCTCGAGCCGCGCCCGCTCGGAGCTGCGCGAGCGCCTCGACCGCGACCTGCCCGAGCTCTGCGAGCGCATGCGGGCGGACGCCACGGACGAGCTGGCGAGGCTGCGGCGCACGGCATTGGACGAGGCACGGGCTTCCGCGTCGAAGAAGCGGGGCACGGGCACGGCGACCATCGCCAAGAAGAAGCTCAGGGAGGCCTTCTCGAGGGTCGCCGAGCGCGCCTCCCACGAGCTGGGCTCCAAGGTGGAGACCGCCGTGAGCTCACTCGCCCTTGAAGGCCTCCGGCTCGAGGTGGAGGAGTACTGGGAGACCGATCCGGCGCAGAGCGTCGAGGTCGGCGTCGACCAGTCCGGCCGCGTGCTCGCGCGCGGCGTCGGAGCCGCGGCAGGTGCCGCCATAGCCTTCGCGCTCGGCCCGGCCGGTTGGCTCGCAGGCCTCACGTCGCTCTTCTTCGGGGGCTTCGTCGGCGGAGCGGTGGGCGAGGGCCTCGCCGCCGGCAGCGACACACCCGTGACGGTGCAGAAGCCCGAGAGCAAGCGGCGGGTCGGTGACAACGCGGAGCGGGTGGGACGCGAGAGCGACGAGCGCCTCGCCGAGCAGGTGGAGCGCTTCATCTCGTGCTACACCGGCGCGCTCGACGCCGCGGTCGCGCACCTCGAGGGCTGGCTCGATCACCTGTCCGCGGACCTCGGCGCGCGACGTGACGCAATCGACGACATCCTCGCGGAGAGCAAGGAGAGACCATGACGCTCAGCCTCCTCGATCGCATCGACAAGCTCCTCGACGCGGCCCTTCCCCTGCTCCCCGAGGACCAGGCACGCTCTCTCGCCGATCTGCGGGAGGAGCGCCGGCGCCACCCCGGGCTGAAGCTGCTCCTCTACGGGGCCTACGACTCCGGGAAGTCCACCCTGGCCAATGCCCTGTGGGAGAGCTCTCTCGACGTCGGCTGCGTGCCCACCACCGACGCCCTGCAACCCATCGAGCGCGGGGAGTACCAGGTGATCGACAGCCCCGGCTTCGGCGCTCCCGACCCGCGGGTCGAGGCGCTCTCCCGGGAGGCCGCTCGCTGGGACGCCGACGTGGTCGTCTTCGTTCTCCGCGGCGGTCACGGGGTCGAGGACGAGCTCACTTGGCGTGAGATCTCCGACCTGGTCGGGAGGGGCCGTCCCGTGCTCGTCGTCCTCAACGTGGACAGCCCTCTCGACCCCGACGAGGAGCGCGCGCTGCGAGACACGATAGCAGAGCGGACCCGCGCGTTGGCGCCGGACTCCGGCATGGCGCGCCTCCTCGGCCCGATCGTGGTCAACGCCGACGCCGCGCTCAGGGCGCGAAGAGATGGCAAGCAGGCCCTCGAGACCGCCTCGAGCATCCGCCTCCTCGAGCAGGAGATCCGGCGCACCGTGGCACACCTCGATGCCTTCCAGGGCGCCCTCGCCCTGGCCGCGGCCCTGCAGACGGCGCTTCACGAAGAGGCCGCGCGGCGCCGTGAGCGGGCACCGCGCAAGGTCGCCGAGCACGACAGGCTCCCCCGCGAGGCGCTCGAGGCCCTCGACGCCGTCGAAGAGGCCTTCGAGAAGGAGGTGAGCGCCGAGGTCGAGCAGCTCCGCGCCGAGATGGCGTGCAAGACGGAAGCCCATTTCCAGTCGGGCGGCGCGCCCGACAAGCTGTGGGAGGCCTTCGGGGTGGACTGCCGCCACACAGTCGAGGAGCTCGGGCGTCTTGCGCAGCACCTGCTCCATCGCCTGCTCCTCCGCCAGGGATTCGCCACCGGCGCTGAAGAGATCCGCCGCGCGCTCGCCGACGTAGACGAGGTCTTCGCCGCTCTCGAGACCGAGGAGCGGAGCCCGGCGACCTCCCTCGAAGCGCCTCGACGGGATGTGGACAAGCCGGCGCCCGCGCCGGCGCCCGTGTCAGCCCCCGCGGAGGTGCGAGCGGATGCCGACTCGAAGGGGCTGCCCAGCATCGGCGGCGCCAAGCTGACCCTCCCGGTCACCGTGGTCTCCGAGACCCTTCGCAAGCAAGGCATCCTCCGGAGCATGACCCGTTCGGGCGGAGCCGCGGGGCAGGCGGCGTCACGCTTCGTGCGAATAGCCCCCGCCGTCGCCATGGCCGGCGACATGCTCATGGCGGCCCTCAACTTCTTCGCCGAGCAGGAGCGCGTCGAGCGCCTCCGCGCAGAGCAGCAGTGGGCGCTCGACCAGCAGCTGGAGAGAGAAGAGGCCGCGCGGAGGGCCTGGGCCAGACAAGCCGAGGCCCTGGCCGCGCAGCTTGTCCGCCGAGCCCGGGAGGCGGTGCTGGTGGGAGGAGCCCGCCTCTTCGCAGCCACGCGAAGAGAGTGCCGGAGCGCCCTCGAGGCGGAGGAGCAGGAGCAGGTCGAGCTGAAAGAGGTGCTCGAGCTGCGCGACGAGACGCGCCTGCTGCTGCGGGATCGCTAGCGCTCGCTGTCGAGGGCGGGGTTGCGGCCGCGCCCGCCGTCGACTTTGCCCTCCCCTCCTCTTATCCATTTTCCCGCGCGCGAGCCCGGTGCTATAACCCCCGTCACTGCGTCGTCCGGGCACCATTTTGGGAGCAGCGCGAGCATTGAGCACGGCCGTTGAAGTCGCTACCAAGAAGTTCCTAGAACGGCCTGATCAGGCGGCTCGTCGAGAGGCGCTGATCGAGGCCTGCCTGGAGGCCGGCGAGCCCGGAGCGTTGTTCCGGGCGGCTGCCGAAGCCCTCGAAGGAGGGGGCGTCGAGGAGGATCAGCTCGGCGCCGTCGGCGGCTGGCTGGTGGAGGCGGCGACCCGCGCCGTGGAGCAGGAGGAGGGGCACGCGGCCGCACGTGTGCTGCTCCGGGCCTCGTCCGTGGCGAGGCAGCTGCTCAAGCGGCCGGATGAGGCGGGACGCCTCGCGGAGAAGGCCCACGGCCTGGACCCCGGCATCGAGACGGCGCGAGGAGCGCTGGCCACCATGGACGAGGAGACGCCGGCGGAGGAGCGCCTCACCTGGATCGATCGCGTCTACGAGGGGAGCGAGGACCAAGACGAGAAGGTCGCCACGGCCGTGAAGGGCGTCGACACCGCGCGCGGCGCCGATCTGCTCGGCGAGGCCCTGTACTGGGCGGAGCAGGCCGCCGGCATCGACGAGGGGCAGCAGGGCGTGGTGGACGGCCTGGTCAAGGAGATCAAAGACCGGCTGCAGAGCCTCGAGCAGAACGAGGTCGAGACGCGCAAGCAGGCGAGCCGCAAGGACCGGGCCCACGGGCTCGCCACCATCGCCAAGTCCATGGCCACCATGGTCCCGGACTACCCTCGCGCCCGCGAGCTGGCCCGTGAAGCCCTCGAGCTAAGGCCCGAGGACCCCGAGATCATCGAGCTGGTCGCGAGCCAGCTCGAGATGACCGGCGAGCTCGAGGGCGTCGCCACGATGTTCCAGCGCCTGCTCGAGAGGACCGAGCGGCGCAGCCTCCGCCTCCTGGCTCACCGGCGCCTCGCCGATCTCTATCGCTCGAAGCTCGAGAAGCCGGAGCTGGCCGAGGAGCACCTCCGCAAGGTCTTGGACATCGAGCCCTCCGACAAGGAGGCCTTCGACACCATCGCCGCGGTCTTGCAGGAGAACGGCGAGCACGAGGCCCTCGTCGAGCTCTACGAAGCCGCCGTACGGCAGCACCCGCCGAAGCCGCGGGCTGTCGAGATGCTCTCCGACATGGGGCGCATCCTCTGGCGCCGCCTCGAGGACCTCGACCGCGCCGAGGACGCCTACCGGCGCCTGCGCTCCCTCGACCCCAAAAACCTCGACGCCGTCTCCTTCTTCGAGCACCTGCACGAGAAGAACGAGGACTGGCGGCGCCTCTACGCCACGCTCTCCCAGCGCTTGAGCCTCGAGACCGAGGACCGCGCCCGCTCCGAAGTGGCTCGCCGCATGGCGAAGATCGCCGAGGAGCACCTAGACGACAACGAACGCGCGCTAGAGTCCTGGAAGCGCGCGCTGCGCTTCGACCCCGACGACGACGACACCCAGAAGGCCATCAGCCGGCTCTACCAGCAGACCGGCAAGTGGCACGCCCTCGTCGACTTCCTGAACGCCCAGATCCAGTCGGTCTCCGACGGGGATGTCGACCGCCGCGTCGCCCTCCTCTTCCGCCTGATCGAGATCTACCAGGACCCCTCGCGGCTCCCCTCCGAGGACATGGTCGTCAAGACCTACCGCCGGATCGTGGAGCTGAGCCCGACCAACGTCGAGGCCCTCGACTCCCTCGCCGAGCGCTACGAGGACAAGAAGCGCTGGCGCGACCTCGTCAACGTCTTGCAGAAGCGCGTCGAGGTCACCGAGGACGTGGACGAGCTCCTGCGCCTCTTCCACCAGATCGCCGATCTGTGGATGAAGCGCATGGCCAACCCGAGCCAGGCCATCCCCTTCCTCGAGAAGGTCTTGGAGCTCGACCCCGACAACCTCGGGGTCGTCCGCAACCTGCGCGAGATCTACCGCGCCAAGCACAACATCGAGAAGCTCTACGCCGCCTACGAGCGCGAGCTCGAGCTCGAGAAGGACAAAGCCGCTCGCAAGAAGATCCTGGTCGAGCTGGCCACCCTGGCCCAGAGCCGGCTCCACGAGCCCGGCCGCTCCATGGGCTACTGGGAGCAGGTCTTGGACCTCGACCCGGAGCACGCCCACGCGCTGAGCGCGCTCTGGAACCTCTACACCCAGAACGAGCGCTGGGACTCCATGCTCGGCCTCGTCGACCGCCTGCTCGACAGGGGCGACCTGAGCCGCAAGCGCCGCGTCGAGCTCTTGGAGCGCAAGGGGCGCATCCTCTCCGAGCAGCTCTCGGACACCGACGCCGCCCGCGAGGTCTTCGCGGAGATCCTCCGCACCGCCCCCGGAAACTCGTTCGCGACCGGAGCTCTGCAGGAGCTCTACGTCCGCACCCGCGACTGGCCCTCCCTCTCCGAGCTCTTCGCCGAGCGCGAGGACTGGTTCGGCTACATCCACCTCCTCGAGGACCACGAGCGCAAGAGCGGCGACGCCGACCTCAAGGCCGACATCCACCGCGAGGTCTCCCGCGTCTACGCCGAGCACCTCGGGGACATGCCCAAGGCCGGCGAGCGCATGGCCCGTGTGCTCGAGCTTCGCAGCGACGACCTCGAGGCCGTGCGTTGGCTCCTCGAGCACGCCGACGAGGCCGGCCGCCTCGACGAGCGCGCGTCCCTCATCGACCGCCTCCTCGAGCACAGCACCGACACCCACGAGCGCGGCCGCATGCTGGCGCTGGCCACCGAGCTCGCCGTCGAGCGGGGCGACTCCGGTGCCGCCCTTGGCTACGCCTCCGACCGCCTCGCCCTCGAGGCCGCCGAGTACGGCTCTCCGGTGCCTCTCGAGCCCCTCGTTGACCTGGCCCTGTCGAACCACGCCGCCTGCCCGCAGCTCGTCGACGCCCTCGAGCGCGCGGCACCGAATCTCGGCGACGACAAAGACCGGCGCGTCTATGCTCGCGTAGGAGCCCGCCTCGTCGCCGACACCTACCCCGATCCCGAGGACGCCATCGGGCGGTGGCAGCAGATCCTCGCCGACGAGCCCGACGACGCCGAGGCCTTGGAGGTCTTGGAGCGCCTGCTGCGCGGCGCCCGCCGCTGGGAGGACCTCGAGGAGGTCCTGCGCGCGAAGGCCCGCCAGGCCGACGGCGGGGCGAAGATAGGCCTGCTGCGCCAGCTCGCCACCCTCTACGAGGATGTGCTCGACAACGCGCCGGCGGCCCTCGACGTCATGCGCGAGGCCGAGGCCCTCGACCCCTCTGACGACGAGCTGAGCAGCGCCGTTCGCCGCATCCTGCGCTCCGAGGAGCGCTTCGAGGAGCTCGCATCCCTCCTGCAGGGCGACGCCGAGCGCGCCGAGGGCGCGACCCGCAACCGCATCCTCATGGAGCTCATCGACCTCTTCGCGGGCCCACTCCTGCGCACCGGCGACGCGCTCGCCCTCATCGAGCAGCAGCTCGGCGAGGCGCCGGAGTACGAGGAGCGGCTCGTGGAGCACCTCGTCTCCCTCATGGACGACCCCGAGGTGGGCCTCCAGGCCGCGCGCCGGCTGCGCGTCGTCCGCGAAGCGGCCGGCAACGCCGGGGCCCTCGCGGCCGTGCTCGAGCGCCTGAGCGGCATGGAGCCGGAGGCGGAGGAGCGCCTGACCGCGGCCCTCTCGCTCTCGGAGGTGTGGGAGGTCCGCCTCGGCGAGCCCCCGCGCGCCTTCGAGATCGTCAAGGCCCTCGTCGAGGAGCACGGCCCGCGGGAGGATCTCCTCAACCGCATCACGGCCCTCGCCGGCGTGGCCGACATGAGGGCCGAGCTCACCGACCAGCTCCGCGATCTCACCGAGCAGCCCCAACACGACCCCGCGGTCCTAGCCGATCTCCGCCGCCGCCTCGCCAACGAGCTCAGAGCGAGCGACGACGGCCTGCCGGAAGCGGCCGAGGTCCTCCAGGCCCTGCTCTACGAGGACCCGGACGACACCACCGCCGCCGACGACCTCGAGCAGGTCCTCACCCAGCTCAAGGACTCCGAGGCCCTCGTCGCCTTCTACCGCTCGCGCGCGGACGTGGTCTTCGAGTCGGAGGACAAGGTCCGCCTCCACCTGACCATCTGCCGCCTGCTGCGCGAGGAGCTCGAACGCCCCGAAGAGGCCATCGACCACTACCGCTCGGTCCTGCTCCTCGACGAGGCCCACCCCGAGGCCATGGACGCCCTCGAGGAGCTCTACCGGGCCCACGGCTACTGGGAGGAGCTCGTCGCCCTGCTGCAGCGGCGCCTGACCCTCGCGACCGAGCCCAAGGATCGCTCGGCCCTTCACCTCGAGATCGGCGTGATCTCGAAGGACCGGCTCGAGGACGTCCCGCAGTCCATCGACGAGCTCGCCTCGGCCCTCGAGGAGGACTCCTCGAACACGGCGGCCGTCGAGGCCCTCGAGCAGCTCCTGCGCATGGGAGATCTGCCCGACCACGACGCCGTCGTGGGCCGCGTCATCGAGATCCTGATGCCGCTGTTCCGCGAGGCCGGCACCTGGGACAAGGTCGTCTACCTGCTCGCCCTCGACGCCGAGCTCGAGGCCGATCCCATCGGCCGCGCGACCCGCTACGCCGAGATCGGGCGCATTTGGGAGGAGCGCCTCAACGACCGCGAGATGGCGCTCCAGGCATACCTGCGCTCGGTCGAGCTCGACCCGAGCAAGGACGACACCCACGAGCTCGCCCGGACCGCCGGCCTCGAGGTCGGCAAGGCCGCCGAGTACGCCGAGCTCGTCGAGCGCCTGCTCGAGTCCGGCAGCTACGATTCACCCGCCGTGCGCCACCTCGAGGTCGCCGGCCTCTTCGACCGTCACCTCGAGAAGCCCGACAGCGCCAGGGCGCACTACGAGGCGGCGCTCGAGATCGAGCCCCACCACCCCGACGCCCTGAGAGCCCTCGACCGCCTCTACGAGCTCGACGGCAGAGACGAAGACCGGGTCGAGGTGCTCGACCAGCTCTCCCGCGTCGCCGCGGACGACGAGCAGCGGGCCGACGTGCACTGGCGCCTCGCTCAGCTCGCCGAGCGGGTCGAGGAGCCCGAGCGCGCGATCTTGAGCCTCCAGTGGATCGTCGACCACCCCGACAGCGCCGCCGCCGAGCGCGTCCGCGCGTGCCTGGTCGACCTGGCCCGCCTCCACAACGAGGCCGGCGCTGCGGGCGACGAGAGAGACGCCTTGGACCTCCTCATCGAGGCCACCGAGGTCGACAACGAGCGCGCGGATCTGCTCGCCCGGGCGGTCGCGGCCAGCGAGGCCGCCGGAGACCTGGCCGGCGCCGTGGAGCGTGCGCGCAAGAGGGTCGCCATCGACCCGACCCGGACCGAGCCCTGGGAGGAGCTCGAGCGCCTGCTCGACCAGTCCGGGGACCTCGAGGCCCTCGCCGGGGCCCTGCGCGAGGAGATCGTCGCCCTCCCGGACCCGGGGGCGCGCGACGCGGCAGTCCTCAGGCTCGTGGACCTGCTGCGCGGACCCGCCGGCAAGCCCGAGGAGGTCGGCGACGTCGTCGCCGCGGCGCTCGCGCGGGGTGAGCCCTCACCGGAGCGCGTCTCGGAGCTCGAGGAGGGGGTCGACGACCCGACGGTGGCGGTGGCCGTGGGCGTCCCGCTCGCCGACTTCTTGGAGCTCGCCGACCAGCCCGAGCGAGAGGCCGTGCTCCGCGAGCACCTGCTCGGCGAGCACGCCGAGCGCGTCGACGTGGGAGCGCTGCACAAGCGCCTGCTCGATCTCTACCGCGGGCCGGTCCCCGACGAGACCGCGGCGGTGCGTCACGCCGTCGCCCTCGTGGCCCTCGACCCGGACGACGAGGTGATGGTGGAGGCACTCGCCGGGGTGCTCGACGGCACGCCGGCTCTGCTCGAGGTGGCCGAGGAGACCCTCGAGGAGGCCATGGCGAGCGCGCCGCCCGCCCGGAGAGCGGCCAGCCGGCGCCTGCTGGCCGGCCACGCGCGCGGCGCAGACGACCTCGCACGCGCCGCCGGCCTGCTGCAGCGCGTGGTCGAAGAGGACCCGAGCGACCGCGCCGCGCTCCACGAGCTCGAGGAGGTGCTCGAGCAGGAGGAGGACTGGCCCTTCCTCGCCGAGGTGCTGCGAAAGCACGCCGACGTCGCCGAGGAGGTCGAGGAGCGGCGCGAGGTGCGCATGCGCCTGGCCTCGGTCCTGCGCATCGGCACCGACGACCTCGCGGGGGCCGAGGATACCCTCCGGGCCGTGCTCGCCGAGGACCCCGCCGACGGCGAGGCCTTCGAGGAGCTCGCGGACGTGCTGCGCGAGTCCGAGTCCCACGAGGGGCTGGCCGCGCTCCTCGTACAGCGCCTCGAGATCTGCCCGGACGTGGACGCGGTGCCCCTGCGCATCCAGCTCATCGGGGTCCTGTCGAGCGACCTCGCGGACGCCGAGGCCGCCCAGGGCCAGGCCTCTGAGCTGCTGGCCAGGTCTGCCGACGACCCGGCCGTCCGCGGCTGCGTGATGGATCTCTTCACGGCCATGCCCGACGTGCGGGTGCCCCTGGCCGGGGCCCTGACCGAGGCCTACCTCGAGGCCTCGGAGCTGCGCGAGGCGGACCAGGTGCTCAGCCTCGCCGTCGAGCAGGAGCAGGACGAGGACACAAAGGTCTCGAGCCTGCGCCAGCAGATAGCCCTGCGCCGGGACCACATGGGCGACCCTGTCAGCGCCCTCGAGAGCGCGTACACCCTCGCCCGAGTGCTGCCGACCGCCGATGAGGCGGCGCAGGTGCTCGCCATCGCCGAGCAGGTCGGCGGCATGAAGCCCTCGGAGGCCCTGTGGCTGCTCGAGAAGTTGGCCACCGAAGAGCCCATGGCGGACGAGCAGCGCGCGCAGCTCGCCGCCCTCGTGGCCGACGAGTCCGCCAAGCTCTCGGACCTCGAGAGGGCCGTCAGGCTCTACCGCCTGGCCTCCGAGGCCGCGCCCGACGACCGTGAGGTCGCTGACCGCATGCTCGAGCTCTGCCGGAGGGAGGGGCTGCACAAGGAGCGCGTCGAGCTCTTGAAGGAGCTGGCCGAGCGCGACAGCTCTCCCGACGTGGCCCTCCCCTTCTTGAGGGAGGCGGCGGAGGTGCTCTCGGGCGATCTCGAAGACCCCGCGGGCGCCGTGGAGGTGCTCCGCCTGATCCTCGACCTCTCGCCCACCGACCGCGAAGCGCTGCTGGGCGTCGAGGAGCTCCTGAAGGGCCAGGAGGCCTGGGAGGACCTGCTGCCCCACTACGAGCAGTGGCTGACCGTGATCGGCGATCCCGAGGAGACCGTCGACGTGCGCTGGCGTCTCGCCGACGTCATGGTGAGCAAGCTCGGCCGGCACGACGACGCCATGGATCACCTCGAAGGGATCCTGCTCGACAAGCCCGAGCACGAGGGCGCCCTCGACGTGCTGACGGGCTGGCTGAAGGATGCCCCCTCGGGGGTCGGCGCGGAGCTCCTCGCCCGGGCGGTGGACACCCTCGAGTTCCAGGCGCGCTACGGCTCTACGCCCGAGCGCAAGTCGCTGCTCCTGCGCGCGCGCGCCGACCTCGCCGAGGAGCCGGAGGACAAGGCCGAGCTCTTGGAGTCCCTCGCGGACACCCTCTCGGCTTGCGATGAGCAGGCCGCCTACAGGGCCGCTGACGAAGGCCTCGAGCACGACCCCTCGCGGCCCGGCCTCGTGGAGATCGCCGCGGCCCTCGCCGAGCTCACCGGCAACGCCTCCGAGCTGACGCTCAAGCTGCGCTCCATCGAGAGGCAGCGGCCGGAGCTCTTCGAGAGCGCGGTGCACCTGCGCACCCTCGCCGGGCTCTTGTGGTCCCTCGACGACAAGGCCGAAGCCGCCGAGCTCTACGAGCGCCTCGTGGAGATCTCACCGGACGAGCCCAAGGCATACGAGTGCCTCGAGGCCTACCTGCGCGACGCCGGAGACCCCGCCAGGTTGGCGTCCTTCCTCCAGGGAAGGGTCGACATGGTCGACGAGGCCGGCGATCGGGCCAAGATCCTCCAGGAGCTCGCCGGCTTGAGGCGGGATGATCTCGACGAGCCCGAGGCCGCGCGCGACGCCCTCGTGCAGGCACGCGAGGCGGATCCGACAGATCGCGACATCTTCGAGGAGCTCGAGGGCATCCACGAGGCCCTCGAGGAGCACCAGAGCCTCGAGGCGCTCTACCGCGCCGAGCTCGACCGCGTGGACGCGGGCGAGGATGAGGAGTGGCACGTCGATCTGCTCGTGCGCCTCGCCAGCGCGCTCGAGCGCGGCCTCGACCGCCCCGAGGAGGCGGCGGTCGCCTACGAGGAGGCCCTCAAGCTCAGGAAGCACAACCTCTACGCGCTCATGGCCCTCGAGCGCATCTACGGAGGCCTGCTGCGCTGGCACGACCTCGTGCGGGTGCTCCAGACCAAGCTCGAGGTCCTGCACAGCGAGCGCGACCGGGTCCAGGTACACCTCCAGATAGGCCAGGTGCTCTGGGAGCGCATCGGCGAGCCCGACGAGGCCGTCCAGCACTTCCGCCTCGTGCTCGAGCGCGACGACAGCAACTCCGAGGCCGTCGCCGGTCTCGAGCGCATCCTCGCCGACGGCGGGCCCGTGATGCAGGTGGCGTTCGTGCTCGAGCCGGTCTACGAGGCCTCCGGCGACAAGGAGGCCCTCGCCACGCTGCTCCAGAGGGAGCTCGAGGAGCTCGCCGAGGTCCAGGCCCGCGTGGACGTGCGCTTGAGGCTCGGCGAGATCCTCGCCGACATGCCCGGCCGCATGGACGAGTCCATGGCGCAGATGGCCAAGGCGGCGTCGGGCGCGGAGGACCCGGAGCACGTGGTGGATCGCCTCGTGGAGGTCGCCCGCGAGCACTCGGCCCTCGAGGCTGTGCCGGCCGCGTTGAAGGAGGCCGGTGAGGCGGCGACCGAGCCGGCGGCGCGCAACCTGATGCTCCGGCGGGCGGCGGCGCTGCTCGCCGAGGAGCTCGACGACCCGGCGGGTGCCGCCGCGGTGCTCGACGAGCTCCGCCTCGAGCGCCCCGGCGACCTCGACCTGCTCGAGCGCCTCGTCGAGATCCACCGACGCCTCGAGCGCCCCGACGGCCTGCACGAGGCCCTCCGGGCCATGGAGGCGGCGCTGACGGCGGAGGGAGCCGAGCGGCGCGTCGACGTGATGGTCGAGCGGGCGAAGATCCTCCACGAGAGCCTCGACAACGCCGTCGAGGCTGCAGAGCTCCTGCGCGAGGTCATCTGGGTAGATCCGGACAAGACCGAGGCCGTCGACCTGCTCGAGAAGGTGGCGGCCGCGCCCGAGGCCTACTCTACAGCTCGAGACGTGCTCGAGCCGGTCCTCAAGGAGGGAGGCGAAGCCCGCCGGCTCGTCACCCTGTACATGCTCGGGGCGGAGCTCGACGAGCCGCCGGAGGTCCGAGCGGAGCTCCTCGTGCGCGCGGGCGACGCCCTCGTCGAGCGCCTCGAGGCCCCCGACGAGGCCTTCGAGCGATACCTGCAGTCCCTAGAGGTCCACCCCTACCAGGAGGACCTGCTCGGCAAGGTGCTCCGCATGACCGAGGGCGAGGAGAGGGCGGCGAAGGCCCGCCCCGTGCTCGAGGGCCTGCTGGACGCAGCCCTGCCTTCCGACCAGGAGGTGCAGGTCCGCGCGGGCCTCGCCACCTTCGCCGAGGAGGGAGGCGACGACGGGGCGATAGAGGCTCAGCTCCGGGCCATCGTCGACCTCCAGCCCGATCGCATCGAGATCCTCGACCGGCTGATCGCGCTGCTCGCGCGGCAGGAGCGCCACGCCGAGGTGTTGGAGCTCTCCGAGCGCAAGCTGGAGCTGCCGCTCACCGCCGAAGAGCGGGTCGACCTGCTCCACACGATGGCAAAGGCGGCCGGCGAGCAGGGAGACGACGACGCCGCCCACCGCCACCTCGACGCCCTGCTCGAGATCGCCCCGAGAGACGTCGGAGCCCTCGCCGGCATGGAGGAGATCCTCAGGCGGCGCGACGACGCGGCCGGTCTCGTGGAGGTGCTCGAGCAGCGCGCGGAGCTTGTCGACGAGGCAGAGTCCTACGCGGACCTGAAGGCCGAGATCGCCCAGCTCAGGGAGGGGCGCCTCAACGACCTCACGGGCGCCGTGCCGGACCTCGAAGACGCCCTCGACCGCGCTCCCGGGAGGGTGGATCTGGCGGACCGGCTCGAGGGCCTCTACCTAGAGCTCGGCCAGTCCCAGAGCCTGTACCGCTTCTACGGCAAGCAGGCCGAGGTGTGTAAGGACGAGGCCCGCAAGGCCCGGCTGCTCAAGGAGCTCGGGATGCTGGCCTTCAAGAGCCTGGCCCAGCCCGAGACCGCGGCGCGTTACCTGCGCCAGGCGGTCGATCTCGCGCCGGAGGATGTCGAGGCGCGCGCCACCCTCGAGGAGCTCTACGAGGAGGCCGGCCAGTACTTCGAGCTCGTCGAGCTGCACCGCAAGCGGCTCGAGACGGCGAGCACGGACGCCGAGAAGGCGGTGGCCCTCATGGCCGTCATCCGCGCTCGCATGGCCCACGGGGAGAGCGGGAAGGTGCTGCGCGGGGACCTCGAGCGCCTGCTGCAGATCGACCCGGGCAGCGGCTCGGTGGCCCAGCTCAAGGGAGACCTGCTCTCGGCCGAGGACAAGCCGGGTGACGCCTACGAGGCCTACACCAACGCCCTCGAGATGGACGTCGCGCCCGAGGAGCGGCTCGAGCTCCACCGCAAGCTCGGCCGCCTGTGCGCGGGACCCTTCGGGCGTCGCTCGGAGGCCCAGAAGCACTTCAACGCCGTGCTCTCCGAGGAGCCTCTTGACGAGGAGGCCGGGCGGGCCCTCGAGGGGCTCTACGAGGAGACGGGCTCCCACGAGGCCCTGGCCGCGCTGCTCTCTCGCCGGCTCACGCACGTCAACGAGCGCGGGGAGCGCGTGCGCCTGCTGGCCCGCATAGCCGCCATCCACCTCGACAAGCTCGACGACGCCGTGACCTTCCTCGACTGGATCGGCAGGGCGCGCGAGCTCAAGGCCGACGACCCGGCCGTGGTCGAGCTCCTCATCCGCTACCACGAGCGCACGGGAGACCTCTCGGAGCTCATCCCGCTGCTCTCCTGGTATGTGAACTACCTCGAGGCCCGCCGCGACTTCCGGGAGGCGGGGCAGCACGCCCACAGGCTGGCGCGCTACCACATCGAGAGGGACGCGTGGGACGAGGCGGGGGTGTACGCCCGGATGGCCACGCGCTACGACCCGGAGAACCACGAGCCCATGCTCTCCTACGCCGCCATCTTGGAGCATGACGGGGAGTGGGACCTGGCTCGCAACGTCTACCAGAGCATCCTGATGCTGGAAGGGCGCCTCGACGATGTCTCCGTGCGCGCCGACGTCTTCTTCCGCATGGCCCGTGTCTGTCACGAGCTCAAGGACACCGGGCGCACGCGCCAGTACCTTGAGCGTTGCCTGATGATCGACCCCGACCACGAGGCGGCCCAGCGCCTCGCCGAGAGCCTCAAGTAGGCACGCAAACCGCTGTAGGGAGGACTACATGGTCCGCATGAAAGCCTATCTCGCGTTTCTCGCGCTGATCGTAGCCGCCGGCCTGGTGGTGTCGGGCTCCTACGCCGACCTGAGCGACGAGGCCGTCGTCGAGAGGCGCGCCGGAGTCGAGCGCGGCAAGCCCGCCGCGGCGGCCGCGATGTCGCTCGCCCGGACCTGGCTGCACGACGCGACGACCGACTTCAGTCGGAGCGTGATCCCCGCTTACCTGAAGACTCTCGAGGAGTTCCGCTCGCAGCTCACCGAGCTCGAGAGGGAGATCTACGCCGACGAGTCGGTGAGCGACCACGAGGACCCCGAGCAACAGAAAGCTCGAGAGGACATCGTGCGGGGCCGCACCGAGCTCTTGGACGCCTTCGCCGACGCCCTCGTCAAGAACATCGACAAGGCGCCGGGCAAGTCCTTCTGGAAGGGCAAGGACAAGGAGAAGTTCAAGGCGAAGGCCAAAGACGACCTCGCCGACTGCGCCTCCTACGCGGTGAACAACTGCATGTTCAAGTTCACCTATGAGCCTCTCAACGAGTACATCGACGAGGCCCAGGGCGGCGCCAACGAGTCGGTCAAGCAGATCGACCTCTTCCTGGTAGTCGGCGCGAAGGGCACGGGCCTCGCCGACAGCACCAACGAGAAGTGGTCCGACGCCGAGGGCTTCGCCAAGGAGGTGCCCCTGCTCCGGAAGGCGTTGGTCGAGTGGACCTCGCCCATGGACGTGCTCTACCGGAAGCGCTCGCAGAAGGCTTACCTGGCCAAGGCCCAGACCCTCCGCCACGGGCGCACCCGGGTAGGCGCGGTGCTCGTGGGCATCGAGCTCGACGAGCCCTTCGCCAAGGGCGTCGAGGGCGTGGCCCGCCTCGACACGCTCGTGGTGAGCGGAGATCGCGTGGTCGCGGCCACCGTGGAGGACAAGGACCTCGTGCAGGGGGTCAAGCAGGCCGTCGCCGGCGGTCGCACGAACACGGTGCTCACCCAGGGCGACTTCGCCTTCATGGTCCTGCCCCTCGTCGAAGGATCGTCGGGGCCGGCCTCGCACCTGGTGCTGGCGAGCAAGGTCACCGGGGCGGGGGACAGCTTCGGTGCGAGCAGGGCGACTTCGCTGCTCGTCCTGCTCGGCATCTTCCTCGTGGGGCTCCTCCTCTTCGAGTGGCACGAGAAGATGCTGCTCTCGGGCTTCGAGGGCATCGACCAGGGCGTGCACGAGATCATCGCGGGCAACTCCGACTACGAGTTCGAGTTCGTGCAGGGGCGCAAGGACGTGGCCAACTCCATGGCCCAGTCGCTGAACCTGATGCTGGCCCTGCTCCTCGGGCGCCCGCTGCCGCAGACCGAAGAGGAGATGATGACCAAGTGGGCGGACATGGGCCTCGACGAGGAGGCCGCCCAGCAGGCCGTGCGCCGCGCCGACACCGACGCGCGCATGCTGGCCGCCGAGGCCGCCGACGCCTACTACAAGCGCATCTACCAGGAGTACATGGACGCCAAGCGCTCGGTCGGCACGCCCGAGGACGACCTGACCTACGTGAAGTTCGTCGAGAAGGTCGCTCGCATCGAGCGAAAGCTGAAGGATCAGCACGGCGCCCAGGTCGTGCGCTTCGCCGTCACCGTCGAGGACGGCAAGGTGACCCTCAGCCCGATCTTCGTAGACCAGCAATAAAGTCGTGTCCTGTCACGCAAATTCGATTGGCTTCTCGCCGGCCCTCGTCGCCCCTGGCGGCACGTTCAGAACCCCGAAATACCTCCAGTATTCCGGGAACCTGAACGTTAGCCAGGAACGACGATTGCTCGCCGAGAGAGCTCAACCAATTTACGCGCCATGACACGCGTGAGCACCGAGAACCTACACTGCCCCGCGTGCTCCGCGGGTGTGGGGGGCCACGAGCTCGAGTGCCTTCGCTGCGGCCTCGAGCGCCCCGGCGCCGAGTGGCCCGTGGACCCCATGATCGGCGCGGTCCTCGCGGACCGATACCGCGTCGACACCCGCCTCGGCGGCGGCGGCATGGGGATGGTCTACCGCGGCACCCGCATAGACCTCGACGGCCCGGTCGCCATCAAGCTCCTCTTCGAGCAGTTCGCGGGCTCGGTCATCGCGGAGCGCTTCAAGCGCGAGGCCCAGGTCGTGGCGCGCCTCCAGAACCCCCACGTGGTCCGCCTGATGGACTTCGGCATCACCGAGGAGGGCCGCCTCTTCCAGGTGATGGAGCTCGTCGAGGGAGACACCTTAGAAGACTACCTCAGGAAGCGGGGCGCCCTCGACCCCAAGGAGGTCGTGGCCCTGCTCGACCAGGTCTGCGAAGCCCTCGCCGAGGCCCACGCCAAGGGCATCGTGCACCGTGACCTGAAGCCGGCGAACATCATCCTCGTCCCCCAGCGCAACGAGAGCTTCGTAAAGGTCTTGGACTTCGGCATAGCCGGCCTCGTCGCCGGCGCCCCGGGCGAGTCCAAGCTCACCCAGACCGGCATGGTGCAGGGCACGCCCCACTACATGAGCCCCGAGCAGGTCACGGGGAAGGGTCGCATCGACCACCGCGCCGACATCTACGCCCTCGGCATCATCGCCTATGAGCTGCTCTCCGGCTCGCCTCCCTTCAAGGGAGAGACCTCCGTCGAGGTGATGGTCCAGCACGTGCAAAACGAGCCCAGCCTGCTCTCGGAGACCCTCCCGGAGGGAACGGCCCCGCCGAAGCTCGAGGCTCTCGTGGCGGGCATGCTGGCCAAGAACCCCGAGGGCCGGCCCGCGGACGTGCGCCACGTGCAAGACGGCCTCGCCACCGTCCTCGAGCACCTGCTCGCGGCCGCCGCCGAGGCGGCGGGCAAGGCCGGCCTGACCAAGGCGGACTGGAGCCGCGCCACCGAGAAGCAGATCGAGACGCGCCGCTACGTCGACGACGAGGACGAGAAGGCAGGAGAGGCTGGGGCGCCCGCGAAGCCGAGCGAGGCAGCCGCCTCGAGCGTGGCGGGGGACTCGGTGACCGACCTCGAGAGCCCTACGCCCATCGTGGCCAAGCAGAAGAGCGGCGGCGGCGTCTTCATAGTCGTCGCGGCGGTATTCGTGGCCGCGCTGGCGGCCGGCGTGTGGTTCGTGCTGCAGAGCGGCGGCGAGCCCGACGCCGGCGCCGCAGCTTCGGCCCCCGCGGCCCCGGCAACTGCCTCGGCCCCG
>CAZQPP010000119.1:0-17638 GCA_964594295.1 uncultured Myxococcales bacterium
CCGGCATTCAAGGGGCTACCGCCTCAACGCACGGTTTTCACCCGCCACCCCTGGCTTGGCGAGCAGGCGCGCAGGGGCAAAAAGTGCGCTCGAAAGCTCAGGGGATGCAGACCCGCCGGGAGCCCTGCTCGGGGAGGGTGCAGCGCATCTCCTCGGGGCACTCCTTCTTCTGGTTGCACGAGCGGTAGCAGCGGTTGTCGAGCCCGCCGTTGCCCTGCACGCAGGTCCCGGGGAAGGGGCACAGCCCGTCGGAGCCGCAGGGGAGCAGGCAGTAGCCGTAGTGCTCACCCACGCCTTCGCGGAGGCAGCGGCCTCCTGCTCCACAGTCCGCGTTGGTCCTGCAGGCCGTGAGCGCGCTCGGGTGGGCGACGTCGACGCAGAGGTAGCGCTCGGACCCGGTGCCGAGGGGGATGCCGAAGCTGCAGGACAGGCCGGCGCTGGGGTCGCAGGCCTCGTCGTCCGGCCCTTCGCAGGAGCCCGCGCAGTAGCCCTCGCCCGAGACGTCGGCCACACAGCCGGTGGGGCACTCCGCCGTGTCGCCGAACTTGCACGGCGCCGTGCAGATGCCGCGCGAGTGCTCGGCGGCGATGACGCAGGCGCTCGCCTCGGGGCAGTCCTCCTGGAGCATGCACGAGATGCTGTGGTCGCTGGAACAGACCCCGCGCGCGACGATGCGACAGCGGCCGCTCTCGCAGATGTTGCCGCTGGTGCACGGGGTGCCGATCTCGGCCGTGCCGGCCGTGGCGAAGCACACGTTCACCTCCTCCGCCCTGAGGTCCTGCCTTGCCTCGCAGGTACGGGTGTGCCCCTGCACGGCGCAGTCGTTGTCGCCGCCGCAGCGCTTCAGGCAGCGGGCGCGCCCGTCGACGGGCACGCAGGCCCCGTCCTCCGGGCAGGAGGTGGGCGTGCAGTCGTCCCTGGTGCAGAGCCCGCCAGGGAGGCCGTGGTAGCAGGACATCGAGCCCTCGCAGTCGTCCGGCGTCCTGCAGGCCGCGCCGAGACCTCCCGCGTCGGGCTGGGTGGGGAAGCACACCTGGGCAGGTGCCCCGACGGAGTCGACGAGGAGCTTGCAGTGCTGGCGATCCTCCTTGCGGCAGCCGTCCTCGTCCTCGCAGGTCTGCAGACAGGCTCCGCTCGCCTCGATCCCGGCGCAGACCGAGCCCTCCGGGCAGATCTCGGGCTGCGCAGCGCACCCGAACAAGCTGCAGTAGCCGTGGGTCCAAGAGATGCAATGGCCAAGCTCGGTGCCGCTGCTCAGGCAGTCCCCGTCCTGCTGGCAGGGGGCGCCGATCTCACCAGTGGTGACGAAGGGCTTGCCCTGGTCTCCGCCCTTGTCCTGGGGGGGCGGCGTGTTGCCGTGGTCGGTGCCCGGCAGGCTGCCGTAGGGGCCCATCAGGTCCGGGATCGGGCCGAGGTCGAAGCTCGACGTGGGTGCGCCGGCGGCGCCTCCGGTGATCTGAACGTCCGGCAGCGCCCCGGGCGGGAGACACTGGCCTCCCTGGTGCCCCACGAAGCCGGGCGGGCAGCAGACGCCGTTCGTCTTCACGCTGCCGGATGGGCACTCGATGGTCGTCGAGCCGCTGCAGCCGGCTGCCAGCGCGAGCGCGAAGATTACCGGGAGCATCTGACGCATGGCTGCCACCTCTCTCCAGGACACCTTATTTTTTTTGGTCGCCCACGCCAGCGCGAGCACAATGTTTCCACAAGGGACGAACTTCGGGACATAGGGCCGTACGCCAGGACAGGACTCGCCAAAATGCACGCACTGCACCGCCAGCTCCAGGAGAAGCGTGAGCTTCACTACGAGACCCGCCACCTCGTCATCGCGGGAGGCCTCCTCATCGTCTACGGCCTGGCAATGTTCTACGCGGGCATGATCGTCGGAGAGGAGAACCGTGCGAAGGGGCTCTCGTACGGCCCCGTGGCCCTGCGGAGCGCGTCGGACGGCCTCGTGGACAAGGTCAAGCGCGTGCTCCTCGGCAGCGCTGAGGCGGTCGCCTCGCAGAAGAAGGTCGAGCCGGCCCCCGCGACCGCCGAGCTCCCCCGCGAGCCCGATCTCCCCCAGCTCGCGACCATGGGGATCTCCATCCCCGCCCGGGCGCCCAAGCCGAAGGCGGCGGCGGTGAAGGTCATCACCTCCGACGGCCCCATCCCCCTCGAGGCGCCGGTCTTCAAGCCTCTCCCCCAGGAGACTCCCGCTCCTGTCGCGAAGCGCACCACCCCCAAGAAGGTGAAGCAGGCGGCGACCCGCGCGACCCCGGCCGCGCCGGCCCCGAAGGCGGCGCCCGAGAAGAGGAAGCGCGCCGTGACCCCGGTCGCCAAGGCCGAGGCCCCCAGGAAGGCCGCGAAGGCCGCCCGCGCCAGTGTCGCGCCGTCGCCCGCCCCCGCTCCGAAGATCGCCAAGCGAAAGAAGACCAGCTCCAAGAAGGCGCGCAGCCGCACGCCCAAGCGCAAGGCCAAGAAGGCCCTCAAGAAGGAGAGCGGCTTCACGCTGCAGGTCCACGCTCTCGCCAACGTCGGCGCGGCACGAGACGTGGCTCGCGCCCTCGGCGTCTTCCGAGGCCAGAAGGCTCGCGTGCAGCCCGTCAAGCGCAACGGCGGCCAGCTCTACCGTGTGCTCGTCGGCTCCTTCGACACCATCGCGGAGGCGAAGGAGTTCCAGAAAGCCTTCGAGACGCGGCGAGGCCTCTCCAAGACCATCGCGGTGCCGCTCTGAGCCGGGCTCGTGCCCTTCGACCGGGTGTCTCAGGTGCCGCACCCCCTTGACACGAAGACGGCGAACCGCAAAGGTCGCTTTCCTTAACCGAGGGTGGTTCCATGGGTGCTTCCGAGGCTCTGGCGCGCTCCTTCACGGCGCTGACCGTGTGCCTGCTGCTCGTCGGCTGCGGGTCGGCGTCGAAGGCGAAGAGAGACCAGGCGCAGCAGAAGAAGGCGGGTGACGATCTCACCGAGCGCTACGACCTCAACGGCGACGGCAAGCCCGATCTCGAGAAGGTCTACTCCTTGAGCAAGGACGCCGACGGCCAGGAGGTCAAGACCCTCGTCGAGAAGCGCCTCGATCTCGACCACAACGGCCGCTTCGACATGATCTCCCGCTACGACGAGGGCGAGCGCCTCGTCAGCGAGAGCGTCGACCTCGACTTCGACGGCACCTTCGACGGCGAGCGCAAGTACGAGAACGGCCTGCTCGTCGAAGAGCAGCTCTCGCCGGGCTTCGACGGCAACACCGGCGTGTGGCGCTACTTCGGAGAGAACGGCGAGCTGGTCCGCAAGGCCCGCGACACCAACAGCAACGGGCGACCCGACACCTGGGAGTACTTCGCCGAGGGCCGCATCGTGCGCTACGGCTTCGACCGCGACGGCGACGGCCAGCCCGAGTACTTCGAGGACGCGGTGCACGAGGAGTAGGGCCGCCTCGACGAGAAGGCGGTGAGGGCCGGGAGCGCGCGCGCCTGAGACTCGAGGGCGTAGGTCCTTGTCCCAAGACCCGGGCTTCCGTATCCTCTCTGTGAGGGCTCGGCCGGGGATGCTCCATGCGCCCCATCCTATTCGTGATGTTCGTCTGCGCTGCAGTCGGCGCGGCGCTGTGCTCTGCCGCGTGCAGGGGCACGGGGCAGCAGGAGGGGCGCGCTGGGGGCGACGTCGCCCGCGACGACGAGAGCGAGGCTCCCGATGCGGAGGCGGCGCTGCGAGACCTGCCGCCGGAAGCGACCGAGGCGCTCGACTCCTTGCCCGATCCGGCGCTCGGCTTCCCCTGCTCGGGCGACGCCGCCTGCTCGGGCGGTGTGTGTCTGGACGGCACCTGCACACGGTCGTGCGAGGGCGACTGTCCAACCGGTTGGCGGTGCCGGAGCGCGGAGGAGGAGGGCATCGAGGGCGGGTCTGTCTGCGTCCCGGAGCCGAACATGCTCTGTGCGCCCTGCGAGGGCGACGATGGCTGCGGGGCGGCTACCGCCTGCTTCAATTTCTGGCCGCCGGGCAGCGTCTGGAGGGAGCCTCGGAGCGTTTGCCTGCGCCAGTGCACTGGCTGGGAGTCGCCTTGCGCCGACGGCTTCGAATGCGAGCCGCAGCTCAAGTCAGGGAGGTGGCGGTGGGCCTGCGTGCCGCCGGAGGGCGGCTGTTGCTCGGAGCTGACCGAAGGAAGCGCGGAGTCTTGTACTTTCCGAAACAAGTACGGGGAGTGTCCGGGTGTCCGTGAATGCCTCGGAGCCGAGGGCTGGTCGTACTGCCGGCGGGCGGCCGGCCTCGAGGAGCGCTGCAACGGCCGAGATGACGACTGCGACGGTGGGATCGACGAAGGCACGGATCTCGGCGACTGCGACGACGGGGACCACTGCAACGGCTCCGAGAGCTGCAAGGCGGGCGTGTGTGTCCCTGGTGCTCCGGTGGACTGCGGCCGCCTCGACGACGGCTGCGGCCACGGCGTGTGCGACCCGGCCGACGGTAGCTGCAGGTGGGTGCCCGTCTATGAAGGCCATCCCTGCGACGACCTCGACGCTTGCACCGAGCCCGACGCATGTCATGCCGGCTCCTGCGTCTCGGGTCCGCCCGTGGGCTGCGAGGACGGTGACCCGTGTACCTTCGACCTGTGCTCGCCGGACGTGGGCTGCGTCCGGCTCCTCGCCAGGGAGGGCACGCCCTGCGACGACGGCCGCCGGTGCACCGTGGGCGACGCTTGCCTCTTCGGGGTGTGCCTCGGCGGCGCGGAGATCTCCTGTGACGACGACGACCCTTGCACTGATGACGAGTGTCGAGAGGACCGGGGTTGCGTGTACACGTGGAGCGCGGCGCCTTGCGACGACGGAGACCCGTGCACCGCGGGCGATCGCTGCTGGGGCGGAGCCTGCCGCGGTTGGGGACCGGCCTGCCCGGGTGACGGCGACCGCTGCAGGGGCTTGGGGAGCTGTGATGCGGTAGGAGGCTGTTTCTCGGGCACGCGGGTGGACTGCGGAGCTCTGCGCACGAGCTGTGTGCGCGCCTTCTGCGACCGGGCGACGGGGGCCTGCGAGACCGTCCCCGTTGACGACCTCACACCCTGTGACGAGGGTGCTGTGTGCAAGGGCGGCCTCTGTGTCTTCGTACCCGAGACACAGACCGAGGACCCCCTCGAGTGCGCGCTCGACGAGGACTGCGACGACGGCAACGTCTGCAACGTCGAGCGCTGCTTGCCGGGGGACTTCCTCGCTGACGAGGAAGGCAACCTCGTGCTCGAGGACGGGGACATCGTGCCGACCGGGAAGCGCTGCCGTTATGCGGGCGGAGCGGATCCCAACTGCTGCATGAAGGACAGCGACTGCTACGACAGAAACCCGTGCAACAGGGAGCGCTGCGACCTGAGCGTCAACCAGTGCATCATCACGGTCAGCACTACGGGGTACTGCTGCATTCGGTCCTCTGACTGCAACGACAGCGACGAGAGCACGGCGGACTTCTGCCACGACTATCAGTGCCGAAACGTGCCCTTTCCCAACTACTGCGACCACTCAGGCAACCACCCTTGTGAGCCCGACGTACACCAGTGCACGACGGAAGCCTGCGTCAATCGCTCCTGCCGGCACGAATCCATCCCCAACTGCTGCGTCCTCGACGAGGACTGCGATGACCGCGACGCCTGCACCGACGACGTCTGCGTCGAGGGTCGGTGCCGGCATGTCGAGAGGCAGCCCTGCTGCGAAAACGACTCCGACTGCTTCAATCTCGACGACTGCCTCGTGGGACGGTGCGAAGAGGGGAGCTGCGTCTTCCTGTCCGATCCCGCGCTCCCTCAACCCTGCTGCATCTCCTCGCTGATCTGGCAGCCGCTCTTTCAGCCCGACGGGTTGCCTGAGGACTTCAGCCTCGAAGCGCCGCGGTGGTGGATGGAGATCCCATGGCGGGAGAGCCCTGACGGGACCGAGTGGCGACCGAGCTCGCGGCACGGCCCAAGCGGCACAGCCAGCCTCCTGGCCGGGGCGAGCGGTGTGGGTGGGCCGCCCGCCTGGAGCATCCTGTACAGCTCCGTGGTGCAGCTTCCACCGCAACCGGGCTTCGAGCTCGTGCTCTGGGTTCTTGAGGAGACGGTCAGCCCGCGAGGTGTGCTCGATGGGGTGGGCCGGCTCCGGATCAGCGTCCTGCACGAGGATCGCGACCTGGCTCCGCTTCTCAGGCCCGGTGAGGACGTCTTGCTCCTCGACACGGACCCGGTGAGCGGCACCCACCTCAACCCCTACCTGGGAGCCACTCAGACCGGCACCTGGAACGAGCTCGTCTTCCGGGGCTTCGACGACCTCGCCGGGCTCCGGGTGCGGTTGCGCATCACGCTGAACACGACCTTCCACGACGCGCTGCCGGGTCTGCGGCTCTACCTGGCCGACATGGCCGTCCGCACTGTCTGCCCGCCCGTGTTCACCTGCACCGGCGACGCCGAATGCGACGACGAGGCCTACTGCACCCTCGACCTCTGCTCGGTCGCCGGTGTGTGCCGTCACCTGCCGCGCCCCTGCGACGACGGCGATCCCGAGACCGCCGACTCGTGCACCGAGGAGCTCGGCTGCCGGCACGGGCCGATCGAGGAGCCCGAGCGCTGGTGCGCCCTTGACGCAGAGTGCGTCGGGGCCCTGGGGCCTTGCTTCGAGGCGATGTGCCACGCGTCAACCGGGACCTGCGTCTCCGCCGGGGCCGTCAGCTGCGACGACGGCGACGTCTGTACGAGTGACACCTGCCATCCGGAGCGTGGCTGCGAGCACACCACCGACCACGCGCATTGCCCGCCTTGCGCCGAAGACTCCGACTGCGCTGCATGGGACGACCCGTGCAACCTCTACTCCTGCGACCCCTCCGCCGGGGTGTGTCGCCGGGACGCCTCTCCGCTCGACGACGGCGACCCCTGCACCGAGGGCGTCTGTGACCGCGAGCACGGCGTCGTGCGGCATCTGCCGATCGCAGACTGCTTCACACGCCCCTGTGCGAAGGACGGCGACTGCGGCGCTCCGACCGCGTGCGCGTCGTGGCGTTGCCTGCCCACCACGCCGGGCGGCGCGTCGCGCTCTGCCTGCTTGCTCGATCGCTTGAGCTGCGATGACGGCGACCCGTGCACTGCGGGGAGCTGCGACGACGCGAGCGGCAAGTGCAGCTTCGCGCCTGCCGGCTGTGATGACGGCGACGTCTGCACCTTCGACGACTGCGATTCGGCCGAGGGCTGCGTCCACGTTCGTGTGCTCTGTCTCGACGCCGATCTCTGCACCGAAGATGCCTGCGACCCGGCCACGGGAGCCTGCAGCTCGAGTCGGCGCGACTGCGACGACGGCGACCTCTGCACGGACGACCATTGCGATCCCAAGACCGGCGCTTGCGTCCAGACGCGGAGGCTGTGCGCGGACGGCGTCGACTGCGTCTACGACGTCTGCCGGTCGGAGGCCGGGGACTGCAAGCACGTACCCTCCTGCGACGCCACCGATCCGTGCGCCACCATGCCCTGCGACGATGGCGACCCGTGCACTGCCGACTCCTGCGAGGCCGGAGTCGGCTGCCGACACAGCCCCTCGCCGGAGCTCTGCGAGGAGGGAGGTGAAGAGGGTTGTGAGGTCGCCCCGGGACAGTGCTGTGAGTCGGATGCCTGGGAGCCGGTCTGTGGTCTCGACGGGCGGACCTACCGCAACCGCTGCGCTCTGAGGTGTGCGCAGACCGAGCTGGGCTACGCGGGGCATTGCGCCTGCTTCGAGTGCCCGGTGGAGGGCGAGCCGGTGTGGGGTCCTGACGGGCAGCAGTACCCGAACGCCTGCGTGGCGACGAAGTGCGAAGGCGTCTCGCGTGATGAGCTGAGGCCGGGCCCCTCTGCCTGCGAGCACTGTCCGAAGATCTTCGAGCCGGTCTGCGCCTTCGATCGGACGACCTACGCCAACGCTTGCGTTGCGGCTTGCCGGCGTCTGCCGGTGCTCCACGAGGGGCCTTGCGCGGCCTGCGCGTGCGTGGCGGGCTGCGAGGAGCCGGCGCCTGTTTGCAGCGAGGGGGTGACCTGGCCGAACGCGGCCTTCGTTGAGGCGGCGGCGTGCAGACGAGAGGACGCGCGGCGGGTCGAGCGCAAGGGAGCATGTGTTGCCTGCGCGGAGGGTGCCGACTGTGAGGATCCCGGGAAGTGGAGCCCGGTGCCCGGCTGCAGGGAGTGCCTCCCAGAGCTCGATGAGCCCTGCGATGATAGCCTTGGCTGCGCTGCGGACGGTCGGGAGCAGACAGGTGTCTGCCGCCGCTACATGCCCGCGGAGCTGTGTCCTGCTCCGTGCGGTGACGACGATGACTGTGACGACGGCGATCTGTGTACCGTCGACCGGTGCAATGAGGGTTGGTGTCAGGTCGGACGCGCTCCGAATTGCACGACCTGTGAGGACGACCGCGAGTGCGGGCGCGACGAAGCCTGCTACCTCTCCAAGCGCTGCGGGGAGATCCCCGGCGATGTCTTCACATCGCCGCCTGGGGAAGTGCACATCGACACGAGGCCCGACAACTCCGGAGTGGAGAGCACCATCACGGTACCATCGAACACTCCGGGAGCGTTGGAGGGCCCTTACGTCAAGCTCGACCTCAGCCACGACAGGGTCGGAGAGGTCGAGATCGAGCTCCGCCACGCGGGGCGCAGCATCACGCTCAAAGAAGCGGGCTCGGAGGACTGCCGAACCGGCTGGCACTTCACCTACGACCTCGGCGCCGATGTTGCGGACGGAAGCATGTCGTTATTCTACGGCCAGCCTATCGAGGGCTCCTGGGACCTTGTCATCAGCGACAAGGCGCCCGGCTCAAACGGTGGCGTGCTCCGCGGTTGGGCGCTCTATGGGTCGTACTGTGCGTTTTGCAGCACGGATGCCGACTGCAACGACAACAGCTCCTGCACCGACGAGGCCTGTGTGGCCGGCCACTGCGTCTCCAAGACCACGGCATGCAAGGACGAGGTGCAGCCCGGCGTCGAGAACAAGTGCACCTTCGACTCCTGTGAACCGGACGTGGGCTGCGTGTTCACGCCCAAGAGCTGCGACGACGGCGTCGAGTGCACGACCGACACCTGCCTCGGCGCAACCGGAGCCTGCTGGCACACTCCGAGCCCGGACTGTCACACGGATGTGTGCGGCTCCCACGCGGACTGCGGACGCGACCGTTTCTGCGAGTCCGCCAGCGGCACCTGCGCGCCCATCGAGGGCACGGCCTTCCACTCCGGCGCCACGGAACCGCAGCTCATTCCCGACGCGGACTCAGCTGGCCTGTCCGACTCAATCATCGTCTCCAACCCCGAGGACCAACCCGGCGGCTGGGCCGTCACGAGGCTGTTCGTCCGGGTGCTCGCGACCCACCCCTTCCGCAGCGACCTCGAGATCACCCTCGCGCACAACGGCGACCCGGTCGCCCTGCACAGGCTCACCTCCCCTGACGCCTCAGACGGCGTGGACGCCCTCTTCGGCGTCGACCCTCCCGCCGACGCCATCGGTTTCGCCTCTGACCTCGAGACAGGCCTCGCTGCCGGAGACTGGACCCTCACGCTGAGGGACCTGGTCCCCGGCGACGAGGGCGAGCTGCACCACTGGGCGCTCTACATCCAGGGCACCGAGTGCACGAGCCAGGAGGACTGTGGGGGCGGAGGCGGGCCGAGCACCGGCTGTGACCCTGACGTGGAGCCAGGGTGCGACGAAGGTTGCTCTGGCCCGCACGCCTTCAGCGCGGGCGACCAGCAGTGCGGCTCTGACGAGGCTTGCGTGGGCGGCATAGGCGGAGGCGCCGGGACCTGCTCACCCATCTGCCCCGACTGTGGCATCTCCGGCAGCGGAGCGCTCCAGGAGCCGATCCCGAACAACACGGGTAGCTGCTTGGTGCTGCAACTGCCGGTCGAGACCGGCCTGGAGCAGGTCGAGGAGGTCATGCTGCGGCTCGACCTCGAGCACGAGGTCCTCTCGGAGCTCGACGTCTTCCTCTCCAGCCCGAGCGGGCACACCATCCAGGTCCTCGACAACATCGGAGAGCTGAGCTCCGGGACCAGCAGCACCTGGAGCAGCGTGGCAGCGTTCCAGTCCGGATCCGCTCCCGCCGAGCCCTTGTGCGGCTTCCGTGGCCTCGCACCGGACGGAACGTGGGAGCTCAGCATCTGCGACCACCACGACGGACCGGCCGGTGCCCTGAAGGCTGCGAGCCTCTTCGTGGCGGGGACCGACGAGCACAGCGTAGCGGGTCGAAGCTGCAAGGACGCCGTCGATGTCTCCTGGAGCGACAACGTGGCGGAGATCTCCGGGGACACACGCTGCACTCGGGACAACGCCGCCGGAGGCTGCGGCGGCGGCTCTGCGGGCGAGAACGTCTTCCGTCTCTTCGCCAACACGACGGCGAGGGTGGAGGTCGAGGTCACAGCGGCCGACTTCGACCACGTCTTGTACCTACGGCCTGGCGGCGGCTCGAGCTGTTCTGCCGGCGGCAGCTCGGTCTGCACCGATGCCCACGCCGGCTCTTCCGGAGAGGTGTTGGTGGCTGATCTCGGCCCCGGTTACCACTACCTCTTCGTAGACGGCGCCCCGGGCGAGCGCGGCGCCTTCGAGGCCACCCTGCGCAGGAGTTTCCTGAATCCCGACGGCCTGAGCTGCAGCGCTGACTCCCAATGCCTGTCGGGCTTCTGTGTCGACGCGGTGTGCTGCCGCACGGCCTGTGACGGGATCTGCCGCTCCTGCAACAAGCCGGGCCGGGCCGGCGTCTGCATCTTCTACCCGGCTTGGAACGATCCCGAGAGAGAGTGCGGCCCCTGCATGATCTGCGGCGAAGCGGGTTCTTGCGTCCCCGCCACCACGGGAACGGATCCCAAGGGAGACTGCGCGCAGCGCGACCCGTCCTTCGACCCGAAGTGCTCCTTCGACGGCCAATGCGACGGCGCCGGCGCTTGCCGGACGTGGCCCGCGGGTACCCCCTGCGGTAGGCCCTGGTGCACCGGCGACACGACCTACAGGTCCTCCCCCGAGTGCGACGTTGCCGGGAGCTGCGTTCCGAGACCGGAGCGGAGCTGCGAGCCCTACTCCTGCGTCGGTGGCCATGGTGCTTGCCGTAGCGACTGTACGGCAGACTGGCATTGCGCTCCGATGTACCGGTGCGCTGCGGGAGCATGCGAGCCGGCGCTCTGACAGCGTTCGGGCTCGCCCGGACGTGAGCGGCGCCGGCCCGGAGCCCGTGGGCTCAGTCCTTGCCGTACTCTTCCTCGATGCGCTCGCCGACCGCCCAGGCGTCCTTCTCCTCAGGCAGCGCGCGGTACTGCTCGTAGACGGCCTCGAAGGCGGTTTGCGCCTCGACGTACTCCTCGGTCAGCCGGTTCCACTCGTCCTCTGCCGCCTGCAGGGTGGCCGGATCAGTGTCTTGCGCCGCCGCGAGCTGGGCGTGTCGATCCGCCGCGGCGTTCATTGCGTCGAGGGCCGCCTGGAAAGTGCCTCCAAGCTCGTCGAGCTTCGTCAGGATTTGCCCTCGCTCTTCCAGCTTCGTGCCGTAAACGCTCTCGTACCAGGCGCTGGCCTTCTCTGCGCCCTTGGAGCCCGCGGTCAGCGGCTCCGCCGCCGCGTCCTCCGCGACCTCCTTCTTGACGGCGTAGGTCTCGGCCAGCTCCTTCGCGCCCACCCCTCGGCCGGCCTCGAGGCGCATCATCTTGTGCCACTGCTCCGCGTGGCGCGCCTCGTGGTAGACCACGCCGGCGACCTCGGACATCTCCTCGGCGCCGATCTCGTCCTTCTCGAAGGTCTCCTTCGCGAGGGCGAGGTCCCATGGCTCGTGGTCGAACTCGCCGCTGCGCACCCCGAGGTTCCTGACGATGGTGCCGGTCGCCGGCACCGACGCCTCGTCGAGCGCGACGTTGGCGGCGTCACCGAGGGTCTTGGCGCGGGCGACGGTGTCCTTCTCCGGCCAGCTTCGCTCGAGGTCTTCAGCGGCGTCTGTGAAACGGTCGACCGCCAGATCCGAGGCGAGCCCTTCCACCTCTGTCTTGGTGTGGGGCTTCGCCTTCTTCTTCTCGGCATTGCCTGCCTGGCCGGGCTTCGCGGATGGGACCGCCATCGCGGCGACCTGCTCGTCGTAGGCCATGCCAGCGAGCTGCCGACGCCTGCGATCGGAGCTCTTCGGTCCGCCGTCCTTGACCGACTGCGGCACCTTCTCCTGTCCGGCATCCTCACGGTCTTTGTACTTCATCAGGCGCCCTGAATTATGGCCTTTCCCAGTAAACGGTGACCCTATGTCGTCGCGGGTCGACTTTCAATACCCGGCCCCGGTGCACTTTGAAGGGACAGGACCCGCCCCGGCGCGACGCTTACTCCTCGTCGCTCGTGTGGCAAGCCACGAGGAGCGGGCAGATCTGCTCTGCGGTCCCCCGGTGTGCGCCGGCGTGGATGGCCCCTACGGCGATGGTGGCGTTGCGGAAGAGGCGCTCTTCGCCCAGGCTCTCGTAGAGGCCGGTTCGCCTCATCACGTCGACGATGTTGTCGTTCAGGCCGCTGATCGACACCTCGTAGCCCGCGGCCCGGAGGCGGGAGACCAGCAGGGAGAGCAGCTCCTCGCCCGAGGCGTCGAGCTCGTTGATGCCGTTGCCGACGATGAGCACGTGCTTGAGGTGCTCCATGTCGGTGACCCGCTCCATGACACGCTCTTCGAGGTAGTCGGCGCTGGCGAAGAAGAGGGAGCCGTTGAAGCGGATGACGGCGATGTGCTCGCACTCGGCGAGGTGCCAGCGGCGGGCGTCGCGGAAGGTCCCGTCCTCGTGGCGTGAGAGGAAGGCGATCTTCGGCTTCATGTTTCGGAAGAGGTAGTGGAACACGGTCAGCGCGATGCCGATCATGATGCCGCGGTCGAGGTGGGGGGCGAAGCCGAGGGTGCAGACGAAGGTGATGAGCGAGATCACCCCGTCGTGGCGTTGGGCCTTCCAGGCGTGCACGAAGCCTCGGGCGTTGATGAGGCCCACCACCGCCATCATGATGATGGCCGCGAGCACTGCCTGGGGGAGGTGGAAGAGCAGGGGCGTCAGGAAGAGCAGGGTCACGACCACCGTGAGGGTCGAGATGACGCTCGACAGGCCCGTGACGGCTCCTGCCTGTAGGTTCACGGCCGAGCGGGAGAAGGAGCCCGAGACAGGGTAGCTCTTGCCCACGGCGCCGAGGATGTTGGCGAGGCCCTGACCTATCAGCTCCTGGTTGGGGTCGAGGCGCTGGCCGGTCCTCGCGGCCATGGCCTTGGCGATGGAGATGGCCTCCATGAAGCCGAGCAGTGAGATGATCATCGCCATGGTCAGGAGGCGGAGCATCACCGAGAGGTCGAGCTTTGGGATGGAGAGGCCCGGGAGGCCGCTGGGGATGCTGCCGACCACGGCGCCGCCGGCGGAGACGCGGATGGCGTCGACGTCGATGGCGTCGTCGCGGACCTTGAGGCGCCAGGTGCGCCCGTCACCTCTGCGCCCCTCGGGCACGGCGCCGGCCGGGTAGAGGGCGATGCCACCACCTCCAGCTTCCACGCCTTCGAGCTCGTAGGCCCTCAGCTCGTGGCGCCGGGCGGCGATGCCGTCTTTGATCTCCGAGATGCGCAGGCTCACGAGGCCGAGCTCGTACCGGAGCTTCGCGGTCGCGGCGGAACGCTGCCCAAGCTCGGCTTCCGCCTTCTCGAGCCTGGCCAGGGCCAACGTTCGCTTCTCGGAGGTCTCCGTCCGGCGCGAGACCAGGTCGTTGAAGTCGCGGACGGCGGCGTCGAGCTCGTCGGAGTAGAACGCGGCGAGCGGCACCTCGCGGTCGTTCTGGAAGCCGGCCGCCCACGCGATGACCGTGGCCACCGCCACCGCGACGAGCACGTTCGGGATCCTCGGGTTCAAGCGCTTGAGGCCCGCCATGATCGCGAAGGCGCTGACCGCGAAGACCACGGTGGGCCAGTGGGTCTGGGTCAGGGCCGCCTCGCACACCCTGATGATGGTCTCGTAGTGGTGCTCGCCCTTGTCCACCGTCACCCCGAAGATCTTCGAGAGCTGCGAGGTGGCGATGATGATCGCCGCGGCGGTCGTGAAGCCGTTCACCACCGGGTGGGAGATGAGCTTGACGACGAGGCCGAGGCGCAGCACGCCGAGGAGAAGCTGAAAGACGCCCACGACCACGGCGAGCAGGATGGCGTAGGCGCAGTAGGCGTCGCTGCCTGCCACGGCGAGGGGCTCGAGGGCCGCCGCGGTCATCAGCGACACCACGGCGACCGGCCCGGTGGCGAGCTGGCGGCTCGAGCCGAAGAGGGCCCCTACCATGGGCGGCAGGAAGGCGGCGTAGAGGCCGTAGTAGACCGGCAGGCCGGCGAGCTGGGCGTAGGCCATGGACTGGGGGATCAGCACCATGGCCACGGTGAGGCCCGCGATCAGGTCCGCGCGCAGCTGCGCACCCGTGAAGCTGCCGAACCAGGTCAGGAATGGGAAGAGGCTGAAGAGCAGCCTCCTGGCCTTTCCTGACGGCGCTCGATCAACAGCGGGCACGGGACCTGCCTGCCTATGTCCGACGGAGCGCGCCGCCCCGCGTCGCGGCAAAGCCGGACGCCGGGTGGGGCGAAAGCTCAGTGAGAAGAGGGACTACATGGCGCCATGTAGTACTCTTTCAGGATCGCGGCAACCTCGGGGCGGCTGAACTCCGTCGGGAGGTCTTCGCCGGCGGCCAGCATGGCGCGGACCTTGGTGCCCGAGAGGAAGAGCCAGTCTTCCGGCTTATGGTCGGGCGCGTCGCGCATCATGATGATCTTCTCGAGCTTCTTCGACCAGCAGGTGTGGTCGGCCTCGAAGATCTTGATCTCGAGCTCGCCGTCCTTGACCTCCTCGCGGAAGATCGCCTGGGCGTCGAAGCCGCCGTAGTAGTCACCGACACCGGCGTGGTCGCGGCCGACGATCAGGTGCGTGCAACCGCAGTTCTGGCGGAAGACCGCGTGCAGGACCGCTTCGCGCGGGCCGGCGTAGAGCATGTCGAAGCCGTAGCCGGTGATCTCGACCGTGTTGGCGGGGAAGTACAGCTCAGCCATCTTGCGGATGGCGGCATCGCGCACGTCGGCGGGGATGTCTCCAGGCTTCAGCTTGCCGAGGAGCATGTGGATCAGGACGCCGTCAGCGTCGAGCTGCTCGTAGGCCATGTGGCACAGCTCTTCGTGGGCGCGGTGCATCGGGTTGCGCGTCTGGAAGGCGACGACCGTGTTCCAGCCGTTCTTCGCGATGGTCTCGCGGATCTGGACCGCGGTCCGGAAGGTCTCGGGGAACTCCGTCTCGAAGTAGGAGTGGTTGAGAACCTGGATCGGGCCGGAGACCACGAAGTTGCCCACGGAGTTGAAGGCCTTGACGCCCGGGTGCTCCATGTCGTCGGTGCGGAAGACCTGCTTGGTCATGAAAGCCAGCTGGTCGGCGGTGAGCTCCTCGATCGCCTCCACGTTCTGGACGGCGATGATGGGGTTGCCGTCGACGTTCGGATCGCGCAGGGCAATGAGCTTGGCGCCAGCGATGGCGTCGGCGTTCGACAGCACGTTGAGGACCGGGGTCGGCCAGAAGAGGCCGCTGGTCAGGTGCATGTCCTTGGCGACGGCCATGGCGTCGGCGATGTTCATGAAGCCGGTGAGCGGGTTGAAGTAACCGCTACCCAGCATCACGGCGTTGCCCGCTGCGGCGGAGGAGATCACGACCGAAGGGAGCCCTTCGGCTTCCTTCAGCAGCTGGGCGCGCTTGGCGTCGTCCGCCACGTACAGTGCGTTCAGCTTGTCGGAACCATGGGGTTTGATCATTACCAGTCTCCTTGGAGCGGACGGATCAAGCGATTCGCGGCTTCGATCGAGTCCTTTATGGGGTGTCTGCCATGCCGGGCTCCCGGTTCGGTTCAGGCGAGCGTTTCGTTCGCTAGCCGCCGGACTCCCTGTCAGAATCCCTTGTAGGGGTTGGGGTCGAGCTCCTCGATGAGCTCGGCGAACTCGTCGAGGAGCTTGGGGATACGCTCGAATTCGTTGCGCGCGAGCTCGTGGACCTGCACGCGCTCGGGCTCGAGCGTCAATCTGGTGAGGGTCTCGGACACGTTGCCCTGCCGGTAGGAGGCGAGCTCGGAGCCCTTGATGTAGTGGCACTGGTAGTCGTCGCCCTTCTTGCAGCCGACGAGGATGATCCCGTCGATGCCGCCCGCGAGGGCGTCGGCGATCCAGACCATGTTGACAGCGCCGAGGCAGCGCACCGGGATGATGCGCACCCACTGGTTCCACTGCTCGCGCCGCGCCGCGGCCTCGTCGAGGGCGGGCAGGGCGTCGTTCTCGCAGAGGAAGGCGACGATGCGCGGCTTCTCCTCGAACTCGTCGGGCACGTCCATGGCCTTGATCATGCTGGCCACTGAGTCCACCGAGTACTCGGGGAAGGAGACGATGCGCTCGGGGCAGGAGCCGAGGCAGATGCCGCAGCGCCGGCAGCGGAGCATGTTGTACTCCGGGGTGCCCTTGACGTCCTCGTTGAGGGTGCCGAAGGGGCACTCCTCCGTGCAGCGCTTGCACTGGGTGCAGCGCTGCAAGAAGAAGTCAGCCACGGTCGAGTCACCGGAGCGCGGGTGGACCGCCACCTTGTTGGTGTTCGCCCATATGGACTGGACGGCCTTCATGGCCGCGCCGTAGCCGTCTTCGACGGCCTGGGCGGAGTCCATTGGGGTGCGCACCGTGCCGGCAGCGTAGATGCCGGTGCGGCGGGTCTCGTAGGGGAAGCAGATGTAGTGGGAGTCGGGGAAGCCGTCCTCGAGCAGGGGGAGGTCCGGGCCCTGGCGGTAGCCGAGGTTCAGGATCTCGGTGCCCTTGTGGTGCTGCAGCTTCTCGACCACGACGGTGGCGTCCGCCACCTGCTTCTCTGACTCGTTCTTGTCGATACGGGCCTGAGCGTCGATGAGCTCGCGGATGGACTCGCTGTCGGCCGAGCTGGGGACCATGCCGACGGCGAGGACCACGAGGTCTGCCTCGAGGGAGACGTCCTCGCCGAGGAGGCTCTCGGTCACGTGCACGTTGAGAGCACCGTTGCCCTCGACCTTGTCGACCACGCCGCGCGTGAACAGGGCGCCCGACTGCTCCTGCACTCCCTGGTAGAAGTGCTCGAGCTGGCCCGGTGTGCGCATGTCGCGGTAGACGACCGCGCACTCGGTGCTCGGGAAGTCTCGGCGGATGGCGGCCACCTGCTTCAGGCTGGTGCCGCAGCACTCGCCCGAGCAGTATGGCAGGTGCTCGGGATCACGGGAGCCGGCGCACTGCACGAAGACGACGCGCTTCGGGGCGGCGCCGTCGGAGGGGCGGAAGACCTTCCCTTCGGTGAGCATGGCCTCGAGCTCGGCCGAGGTGATCACGTTGGGGGAGGCGCCGTAGCCGAGGTGTGAGAGCTTGCTCGCGTCGTAGGGGGTCGCGCCCGTGGCCTGCACGATGGCGCCGGCCTTGAGCGTCTCCGTCGACGCGCCGCTCAGCGTGACCTCGAACTGGCCCGGCTGGCCGTTGATGGAGGCCGTGTTGCTGCCCGTGAAGACGCGGATGGCGTCGTCGCCCTCGACCTCGGCGATGAGCGCCGAGACGTGGTTCCCGACGGGAGCGTCGTAGGGCGGCTCCTCGGGCACGAGCTCCTTCACGTCGGCGACTCCCTGGAGATCGACGTGGTCGGCGCGCG
>CAZQPP010000120.1:0-17627 GCA_964594295.1 uncultured Myxococcales bacterium
CTCAGGGGCCCCAGTCGAAGGTGTGGACCTGCACCTTCGGTCCGGACGCGCCGGGCACGCCGATGGCGGGGGCGACGGTGCCGTCCTCGTAGAAGCGGCTCATGTACAGCCGCGGCTGGTCCACGCGGTCCCGGTTGGACTTGAAGGCGAGCCACCTGCCGTCGGGGGAGAAGGCGTGCCAGCTCTCCGTGGCGTCGGTCGAGACCGACAGCCGCCGCGCCTCGCCCCCCTCTGCAGGCACGATCCACAGATCGGAGGAGCCCCTGGAGGCGTAGCCGGCGTCGGCCTGGCGGAAGACGATCCACTGGCCGTCGGGCGAGTAGCGCGGCTGCACGTTGGACTTGCCGTTGTCGTGGGCGCCCTCCAGCGGCGTAGCCCGGGCGCCGCCACCGGCATCTACGCGGACGGTGGCGATCTGCTGCCGGCCGCGGTTGGCCGAGCAGGGCTCGCGCTCCCGCGAGCGCGAGAAGACGACGGCCGTGCCGTCGGGCGACCAGTCAGAGAACAGCTCGCAGCGCTCCGGGTGGTCCGCGCCCGGGAGCGGGCGATCTTCCCCGGTCCTCACGTCCATCACGTGCAGGTCCGCCAGGTAGATGATCGTCCTCAGCTTCCGCCCGATGGGCGCCGACGCCGCGGAGTAGAGCATGCGGGCCGGATGCCGCCGGCTGAAGCGGGGGAACATGCCGCCGTCGACCGAGCGGAGCGCTGCGAAGGTGTTTGCGTCGAGCACCCCGAGCAAGTGGTAGCGCATGGCCGGGGCCCTGGGAGCCGCCGCCTCGTCACGAGTGGCTACGGCGAGGTAGCGCCCGTCCGGCGAGGTGGTGTGGCAGGACATGCACTGCGCCTCGCCGGTCTGTCCCTTGACGGCGTAGGCCGGGAGCCCGGGCCGGGCGGGGACGTCGGAGTAGTTGCGGCTGTGTGAGGCGACGGCCGTGGTGCGGATCTCCTCGGGCGTGCGCTGCCTATTCTTGGGCTTGTCGCCGTCGGGGATCGTGTCGCGCAGCACCTCGGCGTTGCCCTCCTCCATGGAGACCTGCACGAGGATGCTGCTCTTTGCCAGGGCGTGGATGGGGCCTGGCAGGGAGCCGGCGGGCCGCATCAGGCGGCTGTAGACGATGCGGCCGGTAGGGCCTTCGCCTGCCTTGGAGAAGCGCGAGAGGGTGCGGACCTCGACCGGCGGGCGCGTGATCCTCCCGCTGGGCATGATGGAGACGGCCAGGACCTCGACCAGGAAGCTGCCTCCTTCGCCGACGGCCTCCTTGACTCTCAACCAGGCGGCCTCTTCGAAGCGGTGGGTGCGCAGGTCGGTCAGCGCCTGAGCCAGGATCGATCCTCTCCTCCCCCGGCGGATCCGGACGCGAAAGACGTTGGCCGCGTGGCGCTCTCTCCAGCGCAGCTCCGGGGTCGGGTAGGTCCACGGGATCACGGTGCCTTCGGCCGGCACCACGAGCTGAAGGTCGATCGACGAGGTCGGCGCGGCCTTCATGGTTCGCAGCGCTTCCATCTGGGGCGGGCTCAGCGGCTGCCTGGTGGCATAGGCCGGGCGCGCGGCGGCATCCTCCGGCCCCGCGGCGAGGGACGCGGCCCAGGCGAGCAGGGCGACCGAGAGACCGGCCCACCGGCGCCTCATGGTGTCCTCCCTCTCTCTACGCCGGCGCCGGGGCCGTCGTGCACGCAGCGGAACCCGACAACGTGCCGGATCTCGCCGTGCTCGTATAAGCGAGAGGCCGCGCGAGCCATGACGCCGGGCATCAGGTACGACGCGCCCCGTATCACGGTCATGTCTTCCGAGTAGATCTCGATGGGCTCCTCGCGGTTGTCCCCGTGGCGGATCTTCCGATAGGCGCGGAATCTCCCCTCGACCCACTCGGCCACGTTGCAGCCCATGTCGAGCGCTCCGAAGGGGCTGGCGTTCTGCGGCCGGCTTCCCACGGGCAGGATGTCCCGGACGCCCGCCTCGATGGTGTTGCAGCGGGCCGGATCGAAGTCCTCGCCCCACGCGTAGCGACCGCCCCGCGGCCCGGCCGCCGCCGCTTCCCACTCGGCCTCGCGGGGTAGCCGCCCGCCGGTGGCGCGGCAGAAGTCCCGTGCTTCGGACCGGGTCACGAGCACGACGGGGAGCTGCTCTCTCCCTGCCGGTGGCTCTCCGTCCACCCAGGAGTGCCTTGCCAGCTCCCTGTCGACCGCGGACAGCCGGCGCCGGTAGTCCTCCGCCATCACCTCCCGCCAGCGCGCGTTGGTGACCGGGGTCCGGTCGATGAAGAAGCCCTCGAGCCTGACCTCGTGCACCGGGGTCTCCTCGGGCTGGGCTCCGGGCTCGCCGGCGTCCTTGCCGATTGGATAGCTCCCCGGCGGGACCCACACCATGCCGTCGGGGGCCGCGGGAGCCTTGCCGGGCTCGGGGCGTCTTGTCGGCGGCGCCGGCGGCAGGCCGAGAGTGCGCTCCGCAGTCAGCAGGTCGACGACGGGGACCTCGACGTCCTCCCAGTTGAAGACCCAGCGGTTCCAGCGCTGGTTGCCCCTGCGGATGCGGAGCGTGACGCTGGCCCGGAACGGCGGCTCGGCCTTGGGCGGCAGCGTCACGTGGAACTCCAGCCGCTGCGTGCCGCCGAACTTGACGCGGCGGTGCTGGACGAGGGCGACCTGGGAGAAGAGATCGTGAAGGTAGTCGGCCTCGCCGCCGGGCAGCTGCAGGACGGTGTTCAGCGTCGGAGCGCCCGGGTGCAGGAAGCCGCGCTCGTCGAGCCCGGGGCTGGTGTAGACGGGCTCGCCGCGGGTGTTGGTCAGCGACAGCTCGCCCCAGGTCTCGATGATGTCGGTGGCGCCAGAGGGGAAGTCGTGGCCGATGGCCCTGTTCTTCACGGTCGCGGGCAGGATCAGGCGCTCGCCGCCGGCGTCCCACCGCCAGTCGCCGACGCTCATGGTGAGGGGCTCGCCCTCTCCGCGAAAGGCCATGACCGCGTCGATCTGGTCCTGGTCCCCGGCCAGGGCCGGCAGGAACACGTTGGAGCCCAGCATGCGATGGTCGAAGAGCTCCCCGGGGATGTCGGTTCCGTCCTCGATGGCGCTCCCGTCCTCGGCCGGTATCCGCGGCATGTGGCAGTCGACGCAGCTCTGGTAGCCCGGGTGGCTCGGATCTCCGTGGGGGGTGCCGGCGGCCTCGGCCTCCTGCAGTCTCAAGCGCTGCGGCCGCTCGCCCGCCAGCCCCGGCGGGATGAAGAACTGGTGGCACGCGGCGCAGAAGCGGTTGCTCCTGATGAAGTCGTAGTTCTTCTGCAGGGCTGTGGCGTGCAGCGCGAGCTGCAGCTCGCCCGGTGGTGCCGACCCGTCACCCAGCTCGACGGAGAACGAGGGGTCGAAGGTCAAGCTGCCGTTGGCCGGTACGCCCTTGGCGGGCGCATCGTGAGCCGCGACGGCCGCGTGGCACGCCATGCAGCTCACACCCTCTGCCCGCAACGCCAGGTTGGGCACGGCGTTTGCGTCCACGAGGCCTGCCGCGAGGTTTGCGGGCTCGTGGCAGCCCATGCACAGGCGTGTCGCCGCCGTACCGTAGTCCTCGGCCATTCGCTCGACGGCGAAGCGGTAGAAGGGGTTGGTGCCCGCGTGGCGGTGCGTGGAGCTCTCCCACTGGCGGGTGATGTCGGGGTGGCACCCATCGGTGCCGCAAGAGGCCGAGCCCCCCAGCGCCCTCTCGTCGAGCAGCACGTCGCCGAGGGTCCGAATCTCGCCGGGCGCGAACAGGCCGCCGTAGGTGGTTTCGTACTCACGGCCCGGCGGCAGGCGCGGCCGGGCGCCGCCGCCGTGACACCCGGCGCCACACGTCGTCGGGTCCAGCTTCGCCGGCTCGCCGGCAGGGACGTCGTGTCCGAGGTGCTCCTCGACGGCCGCCTCGGTCTCGGGGGCCGGGGCTCGCGTTCGGATCAGGGCGACGACCACCAGCGCCACGAGGACCGCCAGGGCAACGAGGGCGCCTGCCAGCCGCCTGGCAGCTGTACGGGGGGGCTGTTGTCGCTCGGCCAAGGCGTCACGGTCCTATGGCACGGCGGCGCTGCAGCTCTGGCGTGCGGGCGGCGATTCTCACCTCTGCTCTCGCCTCGGTTGACGACATGACGCTACTGGTGACCCATCGGCTTGTCGACCGGCGGGCCGGCGAGCTCGAGCACCGTACTTTACCACTGATGACCGTCCGACTAGCATCGCCGGCGCGAGCCCCGGGTGTTCCAGCGGTCTGCCAGCCCCAGGAGTGAGTATGCCGAGTCGACATGAGGCGTTGCCAGCAAGCGACGGTCGGACCGCCGGCCTCTCCACCCGCTACCTGTTTGCGGCCGTGGCTGTTCTTGCAGCGCTCCTCGCGTGTGGGTGCAAGAGATCAGGCTCGGCTCCAGGGAAGGAGCAGGCGGGGGTCGACAAGATCGCCCCCGGGGGCGGGCGCGGGGCCATGAAGCTCTGCGAGCAGGACAAGAAACCGGGCTGCTTCGTCTACGTGGCGCCGGGCAAGTTCACGATGGGCTCGCCACCGGACGAGCCCGGCCGCAACAAGGACGAGTTCCAGCACGAGGTGACGCTGACGCGGGGCTTCTACCTTCAGGCCCACGAGGTGACGCAGGGCGAGTGGCAGGCGCTGATGGGCAACAACCCGTCGCACTTCAAGTCGTGCGGAGCTACCTGCCCGGTAGACAACGTGAGCTGGTGGGGGGCGCTGGCCTTAGCCAACGCCAGGTCGGACTCGGAGGGGCTCGAGCGCTGCTACACGCTCACGGGCTGTGACGAGAAGAAGCCGGGTGAGGGCATGAAGTGCGCGGGCGTGGAGGTCAACGACGGCGGCGCTCCCGGCGACAACGTCTACCTCTGCAAGGGCTACCGCCTTCCCACCGAGGCCGAGTGGGAGTACGCCTACCGCGCGGGAACAACGACGACCTTCTACAGCGGAGACCTCACGGAGATCGAGTGCGGCGCGGACCCGGCCCTCGACAAGATCGGCTGGTACTGCGGCAACTCGGGCAAGAAGTCACACGAGGTCGGCACCCGCGCTCCCAACCCATGGGGCCTCTACGACATGGCCGGGAACGTGTGGGAGTGGCTCTGGAACTGGTACGGCGTGCACCCCAAGGAGGCGGTCACGGACCCGCTGGGGCCGGAGACGGGCCCGACCCGGCTGTTCCGCGACGGCTCGTGGTTCGACAACGCGCAGTACTCGCGGGCGGCCAGCCGCTCGGCCCGGCCTCCGGAGTACCGCAGCCTGTGGAACGGCCTGCGCCTCGCGAGGACCAGGCCGCCGGGCTAGGCTCGGCCCATTCGCCGAGCTTGCGCGATGGCGCTCTGACCCGAGGCTCTTCGCGGAGCTCAAGTCGAACCTCCGCGGAGAGCAGATCGAGCGGCTCGCGCTCACCGGAATCCGACACGCGCAGCCCGCAGAACTTGGCCTGAGCCAAGGGGCGCATTAACCTGGCACGTGCATGCACGCTGGTGGTCCCGTTCGCGTCTTCATCTGTTACGCCCGGGAGGACGCAGCATATCGCGACGAGTTGCTGGCGCACCTGCGCCACTTGGAGCACGCCGGGCTGGCGAGCATATGGTCCGACGAGCGCATCGAGGCCGGTTTGCCCTGGGATGAGGTCATCCGTGACGAGCTTCGGTCGGCCGATCTGGCGGTGTTCCTGGTCAGCCCGGACTCGATCGCGTCGGAGTACATCCGGGGAGTTGAGGCGTCGGTCGCGCTCGAGCGCTACGCCGCGGGTGAGCTTCGCATCGTCCCGGTTCGGGTTCGCCCCACGGAGTGGGCGGCCAGCCCGCTATCGACGCTGCAGTCCCTGCCTCGTGATGGGTCCACCGTCTCGGAAGCGACGAATCAGGACCGGGTCTGGAGAAGCGTCGCCATGGAGATCCAGTCGGCGATCGAGGTCCTCCGCGAGCCGGTCCCTCCGGGGGCACGAGGGGCTCGTTGGGCCTGGGGCGTGGCAGCGGTGCTCGCCCTACTGACGGCGGTCGGCGCACTGGCGTGGGCGTTGAGTCGACAGGTAGGCGGCGAGGCGCCGGCGGCTCCCGCGCCGGCCACGACGCTCCTCGCGGTGGGTCCTTGTGTCTGCACGGCGGACGGCGCCCGAAGACCGGGGTGCTTCATTGGCGGCACGGGCGGCGCTGCACGCTCGATCCGCTTCCACGGTGACGGCCACGGGCGCGACGGCACCGTGCACCAGATCACGGGCCGCCTCGAGCCCAGCGGCGAGCACTGCGTCGCCGGAGCGCTCTCTCGTACCTTCGGCACAGATCACGAGAGGCCGACCGAACATGTTGCGGGCCGGCTGGAGCTGTGCCGCACCGGCAGCCGATGGCAGGGTACCTGGCGCGAACAACGACACATGCGTTTCGTGTTGACGGTGGGCGCAGGGGGGCAATGACGCAAGCTACTGAACGTGCTTGCACTCCTTCTCCTCGAGGACCGCCGAACCTGCTTGGGATGCCAGGGTCTCGAGGTCGCCCTGCTCCAGGGCGATTGCCGCGTCGTAGAGGAGCACCCTCGACCTGGCGGCCTGGGAAGGGCTCATGCGCCCGAAGAGGCAGCCGTGCATCGCCACAGCGTAGGCGATGTTGTGGACTGCAATGTGAACGCGGGCCCACGTCGCGACGTAGTTCCGCACGTTCTCCGGTTCCTCGCTGAAGTCGAAGTCCCCCAGCAACAGGTCGGTCGCGAGGGGCGCCCGCAGCGTGATCGGCGGGTGCTGCTCGTCCAGCAGGACGGACATCCGGCGGCGGTTCTCCGGGCTGGCGCACGTGCACCGGGTCAAGATGAAGTCCTTCTTGCCGCCAAGCGGGCAGAACGCTCGAACGAAGGTCCACAGGCGCTGGTACCAGGCCAACAGCGCCATGAGCGAGATCGCGTCGTAGGACTGGCCGTAGAGCAAGCCCGCCGGAGCACCGCTGTCTTCGACTAGTGACTCGATGAAGGTCTTGATCTCGGAGACAGCTCGCGCATCCGCGTCGAGCTCCGAGCGCCAAACCGCTCTGGTCATTGCGACGGTCCCGGCCATCTCGCCACCGGCCATCGCGTCGGTGTCCGCGTCACTCATGCCGAAGGCCAGGGGCGCGTAACCCACCCTCAGGTACTCGTTGTAGTTTCGGCAGGCCACTCGCGACTGCTTGTCCCGGAGGGTCGGCTTCAACGCCGCGGGGAGCGGTGTGGGGTGGGCGGGGAGCTCGGCCGGCTCGACGACGTGCGCGAGCTCGTGCCCGATTACGAAGAGCCAGGCGTAGGTCATCCGCCACTGCACCGAGCTTCCCATGTCCGGTGGCGCCGCCTCCTCCAACAGGGCCTCCGGTTCCTCCCGAATGCGGCGGACGAGCTGCATCAGGCCCCAGTCGCCGTCCCTGACGACGTCAAACAGGAACTGGGGGTTCGTCGAGAGCTGGAACAGCACAGAGAGGTCTTCAAAAAACGCCAGGTTGCACACGATCGTCGGCGTGTCGCTCGGAGCTAGCGGGGCACACAGTCCCTGCGCGTCGCAGAGGGTGACCGCCGCACCCGGCGGCAGGCGCAGCCGGCCGCAGATCTCGGGCAGCAGCGAGGGGCCGCGGTAGTCTTCGCTCTTCTCCTCGGTTGCGACGAGCACTGCGAGCGCGTCGCCCGGTTGCGGCCGGACCTGGCCGCTCACCCGTGCACCCTCGGACAGCACAGGGTTCTCCTGCGTCGCCAGGATCCTGAGCGCTGTCACGAGCGTGCCGCCAACCCGTTCCGACAGCATCGGCGCGTGAAGGGTCAGTGTCCCCGATCGGTGAAGCATCTCCTGGTCGTCGTCGGCAGAGATGGCGGCTCTGCACCCGGCGAGCAGCAAGAACGCCAGCGGCACTGTGACCAGGCAAGCTCGCGTCATGTCCTTTTCGCCTGGGTTTGGGAGGCGCGGAGCACGCGCTGCACCTCCTCGATCAGATCGTCGGTGTTTCTGTCCCGCAGCCGGATCAGCTCGGACCCGCTGGAGTCGTCGCGCAGCTCGAGGGACCGGACGGTCACCCTCGGCTGAGGTTGCTGGCAGAGCCGCTCGAGCCGCACGAGCCCGCGCCCGCGCGCGCCGCCGCCGCCGGAGGCCAGCCCCGCGCGCGCGCCTCCGGCCCTGTGTTCACTGTCCCCTTCCCCTCCAAGCGGGACCACTTCGTCGGGCGCGACGAGGACCTGGAGTACCTGCACGCCCAGCTGACCGAGGGCCAACGCACCCTCATCGGGCAGGCGGCGTCGATCCACGGGATGGGAGGCGTCGGCAAGACCCAGCTGGCCGTGGAGTACGCACACCGTTACCGCGACTGCTACCCGGACGGGGTGGTGTGGCTCGACACGACCCAACCGCGGCTCGCGGTGTTCGCGGGGCTGGCCACCGAGGCCCTCGGGGGCCGCACCGACGACAAGCCCGAGAACCTCGTTGCCCGGGCCTGGCACTGGCTCGCCACCCACCCCCGCTGTCTGCTGGTGCTGGACAACCTCGCCGAGGGAACAAAGCTCGAAACCTGGATTCCCCCGGCGCGAAGCGAGGAGGGGCTGCGCATCCTGGCCACCTCCCGCCATCGCCTGGGTCCGGAGTGGTCTGCCCGGTCGCTGGACCGGCTGGACCGCCCCGCCGCTGTCGACCTGTTGCGGCATACCTCCGGGAGCTCCGGTGACGCCCGGTGCACCGACGCCGACGCTGATGCCTTGTGCGAGCGGCTCTGCGACTACCCGCTGGCCATCGAGATCGCGGGCCGCTACCTGCACAGGTACGTTGGCGTTACCGTGACCGAGTACATCGAGGACCTGGAGGCGCGGGGCGTGCGACGGCTGAGCGCCGACGGCAACCTCGCCGCGACGCGGCACCGCGCCTGTGTCGTCGCCACCCTGGCGCTGAACAGGGAACGGCTCGAGGATCGGGCGCCGGTCCTGGCGGTGGTGGAGCACCTGGCCACCTGGCCGTCACCCCGGGTCGCCGAGGAGCTGCTGCACCGGGCGTCGGGGATCACCCGCCGGCTGGAGTTCAAGGAGGCCTTGTCCGAGGCGTGGAACCTGTCCTTGCTCCAGCGCGGCGAGGACGAGCACGAAGACGAGCGCGTGGTGCGCATACACGCCTTCATGCAGGAGGTGGTCAGGGAGGAGCTGGGCCGCGAGACCGTCGAGCAGCACCGCGCCGCCTGGCGGCGCCACGCGCGAGAGTGGCTGGCGGAGCACCGCGACCGCGGGCGCACCGGGCGGGTGCAGGACCACTCGGAGGCTCTGCGCGAGCTCTGCCGCGGCGACGGTCCAGACGCGGACGCCGCGTGCGTCCTGCGGGAGCTCGCCCACCACGCGGAGATCGGGGGACAGCCCCAGGAGGCAGAGGACCGGCTCGCGGTGGCGCGCTCGCGTTGGAGCGACGATCTCGAGTCTGTCGAGGCGGTGCGCCTCGATCTGGTGGAGACCAAGGTAGCGTTGCTCCGGGGGCGGCCTCGAGAAGCGTTGGATCACGTCGAACGCGCCGAGCGTGTTCTCCGCGACGCTGCAACGGAGCATCCCAGGGTGTGGGCCCGGACCCTTGCATTGAAGGCGTGGGGACAGCGGGACAGTGGGGACTTCAGCGCCGCTCACGCCACCGCGGAACGCGCCCACCGCTTTGCCGAAGAGCACTTGGACGAGTACCCCGAAGACCAGGCCCGCGCGCTCTCCGACCTTGGTGTCATCCTTCAAGGCCTCGGTCGCTGCGCCGAGGCTCTTGAGCACTTGACCTGCGCTTTCGAAATACGAACCCGAATTTTCGGTGAAGCGCATCCGGATGTTGCGCTCGCTCGCGCCAGCATCGGTGTTGCTCTCGACGGCCACTCACACCATCGCAAGGCCCTCGAGCAAAAGACAATCGCCCTCAGCCTCCTAACCGACATCTTCGGAGAAGAGCATCCCGACGTCGCACACGCGTACAACACCCTTGGTGCCACGCTGTACGCGCTCCAGCAATACGACGATGCCCTCAGGCACGCTCAGCGCGGCCTCGACATCCTGGCTCGCGTTTTCGCGGATGAGCACCCGAGCGTTGCTCAGGCGCACTCGAACGTCGGCGCCGTCCTGGGCAAAATGGGGCGGGACGAGGAAGCGTTGATGCACTACCGTGCCGCTGAGCGCATCCTCGAGGTGTTGCCGGACGCCTCTCCGGACAGACTGGCGGACGTTAGACACCAACGAAAGCTGGCGTCCAAGGTGGTGGGCGGCTCCCGCCCCACTCCCCGCCAGTCGCCCGGTCGCCCCGGGGGCGCATCGCCTCGAGCCAGATCGCTGAGGAAAAAGGCCCGGCGAAAGGGAAAGAAGAAGAAACGCTGACCGGGCGCGGTACCCGGCCAGCGCCGTTCCAGCCCGCCGCCCTGGAGCCGCGCGGCGGCAGCGCTCAGTCCTCGCGCCGCCTCATCACGCCCACGACGAGCAGGGCGAGCAAAGCCAGGGCGAAGGAGCCGCCGGCCGGCCCGGGGAGGGTCGCGCAGCCTACGCCCGAAGATCCTCCCTGGGTGGGGAGGCGTCCGGTGCCGCCGGCGTCGCCCGACGGCGCGGCCTCGGAGCCGCCCGTGGCGCCGTCGGGATCGCCCGCGACCGGGGCGCCGGGGGTGCCGGGCGTGGGTGCGGGCGGTGTGCCCTCGCCCTCGTTGTCCGTCGGGCCGCCTTCGTTGCCGCCTGTGGGCTGGCTTTCGCCGCCTTCGGGCGCGTGCTTGGCGAGCCTCTCCCAGTCCTCCGGGATGCAGCGGCCCTCGGACTCCGGCTCCGCGCAGACCCAGCCCGCGGGGCAGTCCCCGTTCGCCTCGCACTTGATCTCCTCGGGGATGCAGAGCTCGGCCGCGCGCCAGCACTCCAGCCCGCTCCTCTCCTCCGGCGCGGGGCAGTCGCAGGGCGGGCAGTCGCAAGGCTCGCAGTCCTCGCCCGCCGGGCAGGTCTCGCAGCTGCAAGGTGGGCAGACGCAGCCGCCGCCGCCGCCGGGGGCGCAGATCCCGAAGGATGTGCAGGTGAAGCGCTCGGCGCAGACCGAGGGGTCGCCGCCGCAGTCCAAAGGCTCGAAGACGCAGCGCCTCTCGGTCTTCTCCTCGCACTCCACCGGCTCGCACGGCGGGCAATCGCAGTCCGGGCAGTCCTCGCCGTCCGGGCAGGGCGCGCAGTCGCAGCCGCAGCCTGCGGCGGCTCAGGGAGCCTCGTCTCGCTAGCCCTTGCAGGCGAAGCCGGAGGGACACTCTTCATCGGCCTCGCAGGTGTCTCCGAAGAAGCGATCGAAGGGGAGGACGGGAGGCGCGCACACGCCCTTGGGCGTGCAGGGCCGGCACTCGCATTCGCCGCACTCCTCGCCGGCAGGGCAGGGCGGGCACGTGCAGGCCGGGCAGGTCGAGCGGACGCAGAGCATGGGGGGGCCGCAGTCCTCGTGGGCGCTGCAGCCTTCAACCTCCTCCTCCACGTGGTCGGCCGGGAGGCAGAGACCGCCTACGCAGGCGTAGCCCGAGGGGCAATCCTCGGACGCCGAGCAGGCTTGGGCCGACGGCAGGGTGGGATCGCCCTCGTCAGCCGTGGCGGCCGCCGGGAGCGTGAGGAGGAGAGCGGTCAGGAGGGCGATGTTCTTCATGGGTGGGCGTACCGTGGAGACGTTGGGTCCGGCGGGGACTACGCACGAGCTGTGCGGCGGTGCAGCGGAGCTCGCCTCAGGGCGGATTCCGCTTGATGATGCGCTCGGTGGGGTGCAGGTTCGCCGGGTCCAGGACCCCCGCCGGGATGGGGATCGTCTCCCAGCACTGCTTCATCTGGTCGAAGACCTCCCGCTTGCGCTCGACGGGGGTGTCGACCCCGCGGAGCACCTCGTAGAGCGAGTGCTGCTTGGCGTTCCACTCCGACGAGGCCTCGGTGTGGAACTGGAGCTCCCAGGGCAGGCCGTTGGGGTGCTTCAGCACGGTGTTGACCCCGGAGTAGTTGTCGCCCTTCGGCCAGTAGTTCTTCACCTCGATCACCTCGTGGCCTTCTCCGAGGAGCCGCGTGAAGGTGGCCTGGATGGCCCTGACGTAGTTGCCGGGCGGGTCGTCCTCCACCAGCATGGTGTAGCGGAAGGAGTCGTTGATCATGAGCGCCGCCACCGGCCGGTCCGGGTGCTCGTGGAGGATCTTGCGCAGCTTCCTGAGCGCCGACTTCCGTGACTTCAGGCGGTACTCGAGCTTGTACATGCGGCCGCCGGCCTCCTCGGCGAGCTCTTGGAGCATGGCGGTGACGGCCGGCTCGGCCTCCGCGGCGTGGGCAATGATCTCGTCGGCGCGTTGCTCGACGGTGATCCCGGCGGCCTGCGTGGCCGCGCCGCAGGCGCTGAGCAGCAGGAGGGCGAAGGGTAGGAGCGCGATGTGGCGTTTCGGCAAGGCCTTCAGCCCCTATTGAAAGGAGAAGGGGGAGCTGACCCAGATGTTGTTCTCCTCGTCCGCCTCCTCCACCTCCCGCAGCGAGTCCACGACCAGCTTCAGGTGGTAGCGGCCTCCCTTGCCCGGGTCGAAGCCGGTCTTCACGTAGAACTCGCCGCCGCCCGTCGCGAGCGGCGCGAGGAAGCCGAAAGGCAGGGAGTCGAGGTGCACGTCGTCCTCACCGACGCGCGGCTCGTCGTCGGTGGAGATCCACAACGAGAGGATGCTCGGGGCGGCGGCGGTCTCCGTGCTGGCGTTGACGACCTCTCCGTAGGCGGAGACGCGGGAGGCTTTTCCGGCGTAGATGTGGTGCTCGAAGTCCTCCATCGACATGACCGCGAGATCGGGGGGGGGCGCCGCGGCCGAGACGAGGACCTCGATGAAGCCCGCCGGGCCGTCGCCCATGTCCACCGTCGCCGAGTCGTTGTTCTCCTCGTCTCCCTCCGCGATCGCCTGCGTCGAGTCGACGACGGCGAAGAGGTGGTAGCCGCCGGGGCTCAGCGCCTTCAGGTCGACGGGGATCCCCTTGATCACGCGGCGCAGCCCCGCCCCGAGCCCGGAGGAGAGCTCGTGGGAGCCAACCGCGAGGTCGTCGTCGGGCGTGTCCACCGCTGCGTCCGCCGAGAGGTAGTAGGTCAGGGTCACGGTGTCCGAGACCGCCCGGCCGCCTCGGTTGACCAGCAGCGTGAACGGGATGGAGAAGCGCGCCCCGACCCGAGCCTGGATCCTGCCCTCGAAGGCGTAGATGTCGGCGTCCGTCAGCGCCACGACCAGATCCGGCGCGGTCTCCGCGGCAGTGACCCTCACCTCCCCGGGGCTGACGCAGCTGTTGTTCGTCTCGTCCCGCTCGCTGACCGAGTTGTCCGGGTCGCCCCCGCCGCCGCCCCGGTAGGCGCCCGGCGCGGGGGCGCCCGTTGGGACCTTCACCGCCGCGAAGCCGACGCCGACTGCGTCGGGGTGGCTGTCGAGGTCCAGACCGCCGGGGAAGAGCTTCCTGCCGATCTCCAGGTCTCCACCGCCGGCCTCGACGCGACCGTCGCCGTCCGCGTCGAGGAAGTAGGCGAGCGCGAAGGGGCCCGGGTTCTTGGAGCCGAAGGCGGCGATCGCGTGCGGCAGGTGGTGCGCCTGGCCCAGCTCGAGGTGGACCACGTCCGGGAGCTCGCACTCCGGGACGGAGAGATCGACGTCGGCCTCCTCCCGCGTGACGACCGTGAACTTCACCGAGTCCGAGACGTTGTTGCTCTCGTCCGCTTCCCTCAACGCGTCGCCGGAGTCGACGATGGCCCCGACGTAGTAGGTGGTGCTCGCCTCCAGCTCGGGGAGGGTCAGCGAGAGCTTGGGCGCGCTCTCGGCGGAGGAGGTCGCGGCCGGGGTCACGGTGGCCTTGCCCAGCAAGACGTCATCCCTGGTGATCGTCGCGTCCTTGGAGGCATAGAAGGCGAGATCGTAGGTGCCCGGAACCCTGCCGCCGAGGTTGATCGGCTGTGCTTCGGCGTAGAGCCTCGCGCCGGGCGCCGCCTCGAAGCGCTGGTCCTTGTAGTCGTAGCAGAGGCCGGTCCACGCCGCGCCGCCCAAGAAGAGATCGCAGTCCTCGGCGGAGAGCGCGGCGGGCAGCACCTCCACCCTCATGACCCCGTCCGGTCCGGTCACGTTGTTGTCGTCCCCGGGCTCCGCCACCGCGCCTCCCGCGTCCACGACCGCGCCGAGGAAGAACGTGCCCGGCTCGGTCTCCCGGGGGATCGTGGCGCTCACGAGCTGCCGGCGGCTCACGCGCGACGCCAGGCCTCCCTCGATCAGCGCTCTCCCGACGGCGATGTCGCCGGCCCCTATCTGAGGGTCGCTCGACAGGAAGACCACGATCTCGAAGGCGGAGGCGCCGTCGAGCGCCCCACCGCCGACCTCGGCGTACTCGACCTCGACGCTCGCCGAGCCGCCGGCCCTGAGCGCGGGCGGGTGGGGCTTCGAGATCCCGACGGAGCGGGCGGCGAGATCGACGTCCCCGCTCCCGGAGTGCCTCAGGATGCCGGCCACGATCGTCGCGGCGCCAGCGAGCAGCAGGGCGAGGACCAGGAGCCTGCGCAGCCTCGTCTTCATTCGCCGCCCGCCGGAGTCGCCGCCAGGCGCTCCTCGACCTGCTTCAAGAGCTCGCGCGCGTCCTTGCCCTCCGGGTGGTTTCGCAGCGACTTGCGGAGGAGGTCGCGCGCGCGCTCCAGCCGACCCTGCTTCATGAGGATGCGGGCGAGGCCGTCGTACTTCCGGTACTCGATCCCCGGCTGCCTCTCGATGGCCTCGGTGAAGTGGGCCGCGGCCGCACCCTCGAGCCCCTGCCTCAAGAAGAGCAGGCCGAGCCCCTCGTAGGGGCACGAGTAGCTCTCGTCGCTCTCCTCTTTCGCGCGCTTGAGCAGCTCCTCCGCTTCCCGCAGCGCGCCTCGGTTCAGGGCCAGCGTCCCGAGCCCGGCCAGGGCGTAGGCGTTGCGCGGCTCCATGGCGAGGACCTTCTCGAACACCTTCGTCGCTTCGTCGTTGCGCTCGAGCACGGTCAGCGAGTTGCCGAGCCCCAGCAGCGCCAGGGTGTGGCTCGGTCGGCTCGCGAGGATCTGCCGGAAGTGGCGGGCCGCGGCCTCGTGGTTGCCCGTGTTTCCTTCGAGCCAGGCGAGGCCGAGCTGCAGCATGCCCTGCTCGAAGACCTTGATCGCCTGCGCGACGTAGGCGTCGGTGTCGTCGACATAGGCCGGAGCTCGAAGGGCCGCCTCGAGGTGGCTCCTGGCGCTCGCGTAGTCCTTCCTGGCGTTGGCGACGTGGGCGAGGCCGAGGAGCACGAGCCGGCTCCGACCGAAGCGGGTCGCGCACTCCTCGAGCACCCGCTCGGCGGCCGAGAAGTCCGGGCGCAGGATCAGGATGAAGCCCCTCAACGCGAGCAACGGAGCGGCGCCCACGTCCGGCTGGTTTCCACCCCCGTGCTCCGCGACGCTGCCGTCGGACTCGCTCCCCGGCATCGGCGCGGCGTCGAGCTGGGCGGCGGCCTCGTCGAGCCTCCCCGTCTCGAAGTAGTGCAGCGCCATGAGCAGGCGGGGCGCGCGGCGATTGGGCTCGAGCTTGAGCGCCTCGCGCAGGCTCTTCTCCGCGCCGGCGACGTCCCCCGCGCGGCGGTAGAGGTTGCCGAGGGCGAGGTGCGGGCACGCGTAGACCATGGCCGCGGCCGCGCGGTTCTGCCACCTCACGGCCTCGTCGAGGTTCCCAAGCGCTCCGTGGAGGCGGCCGACGGCCTCTAGGTTGTTGCCCCGGTCCGGCGTCTCGGCTCCGGGCCTCAGCTCGACGCTCTTGCGGTAGGCCTCGAGCGCCTTCTTCACGTACTCACGGTGTGGGAGGCCGGCGTGCTCGCGCGTGATGGCGTACTCCTCGTAGAGGTTGCCGAGGGTGCCGTACAAGAAGGGGTCGGAGGGGCTCTCCTCGATGCGCGCTCTGAGCCCGGCGGCGACGGCCTCGAGCTCGGCCTCCGAGCCTTCGAAGTCCGGTTCGTCGAAGTAGCCCGCGGGAGGTGCAGCGGCCTCCTTCGCGACCGGCTTGGCTTTGTCACGGCACCCGTCGAGGGCGGCGAGCGAGACCGCCAACGACACGATCATCAAGGCCAGCGCGTTTGCCGGCGACCTCGATCTTGGGGGAGCCATGGGTTACCTCCGCAGATCGTCTTCCCACATCCGCGCTGACACACAAAACGCGCCGGCGCTCGGGCGCATCCCGCTGCGGGCGACAGGCCCGAACTATCGTGCCCCCCTGGTGTGTTAGTGTCGCCCGTGTCCATGTTGCGCAACAGACGGCTTGGGACCGGCCTGGCGGCCGTGCTCCTCGGGTGCACACCCGTAGCTCTGCTCGGCCTCCGCTACGGCCTCGCGGGCCTGGGGGGGCACTTCTCCTGCGACCTCTACCAGCCGCTCGCCGACGCCTTCCGCGAGGGCCGGCTCGGCCTGACGGTGGACGCGGCGAAGGTCGCCGTCTTCGACGCCACCTTGTGGCGCGGCGACATCTACCTCAGCTTCCCCCCCTTCCCGGCGGCGCTCTACGCCGTGCTCGACGCCGTCGCGGCGCTCTTCGGGGCGGGCCCCGTCCCCAAGGTGGCGCTCTTCGTGGCCCTGGCGGTCGCCCACACGCTGGCCCTCTTCTTCCTGCTGCTGCGCCTCGCTCCAGGCGGCGTCACCCTCGCCTCCCTGCTCACCCTCTCCTACGTCCTGGCCTTCCCACTCCCCAACCTCGTCGTCTACGACGTGGGCGCGTCGGAGGTGGCAGCGCTCTACACGAGCACTTTCGTCCTCCTCGGCGCGCTCTTCTGGCTGCGTTACCGGGAGCGACCAACGCTGTGGTCCGCGACCGTCGCGGCCCTGCTCATCGGCTGCGCCTGCCTCGGCAGGCCGACCGCCTGGGCATATGCGGCGGCCCTGGTCGTGCTCACCTTCGCGCTGCGCCGCCTGCGCCGAGACGCCGTGTGCTTCGCCGCAGTCACCGGCGGCGCCATCGCGCTCTTCCTGGTCTACAACGCCGCGCGCTTCGGCAGCCCCCTGAACTTCGGCGACGCGTTCAGCTACACCGGCGTCTGGGAGCAGGCGGTCGACAACCACGGGGTGGCCCCGGGATCTCTCGGGAGGACGGCGGCCCGCGCAGGCGAAGCCGCCACCGGGTGGTTCGGCGTCAACGCGCACACCGGCGCCGACGCCTGGACCCTCTACGTGATCTCCGAGGGCGGAGGGCAGCTGATCGAGCGCTTGAACCTGCTCCTGCTGGGGCTCCTGTTCGGCGTGGTCGCCTGGCTTCGCGGCCTCAGGAGGCCAGCCATCGAGATCGCCTTGCTCGCCGCCGTCCTCGCCCACCTCGCCTTCATGATGCTCTTCTTCCAGTCGGTGACAGCGCGCTACGTCATGGACGTCTGGCCCGCGCTCTTCGCGCTCTCGATCGCCGGGCTGTACCAGGCCGCGGCGTCGGCCCGCGAGAGGTGGGCGAAGCCGTGGCTCTCGAAGGCCTTCCCCGTCCTCGTCCTGCTCTCTCTCGCCTTCACCTTCTTCGGGCGTCACGGTACCAAGACGCGCAACATGCTGAGGCCCGGATGGCTCCACCCCCTGCGCTCGATCAGCAGCGAGCCGGTGAGCAACGAGAGCCTCAAGGACCCGGCGACGGAGCTCTGCCCCGGGGGCATCATCAAGTCCCAGCACGGGCAGCCCCCCGCGGCGCTGAGCTGCCAGGCC
>CAZQPP010000121.1:0-15203 GCA_964594295.1 uncultured Myxococcales bacterium
GGCTCCGCGGGGGCGCTGAAGTCGTGGCAGCTCGCGCAGCGGCGCCCGGGGTTGTGGCTCGCCATGCCGTCGTGGCAGCTCGCGCAGTGGCGGCGCGTGGCGCGCCACGTGTGGGGCTCGTGGCACCCGGAGCAGCTGGCGTGGCCCTCGTTCTTGTGAAGGCCGAAGAGCTGCTCTTCCTTGTGGCAGTGCTCACAGGCGACGAGCGGGGTGTCTCCGTGGGGCAGGTGGCAGGCGTCGCAGGAGAAGGCCATGGGCGCTTTCGCGGGGATGCGGATCGGCCGCTCGAGGTTCAGGTGGCAGCGAAGACAGTCCTGTCTCGACGGCAGGATCACGGACTCCTCGGAGAGGAAGTTGTGGCACGCGAGGCAGTGGAGCGCGCTGTGGCCGGCCCCCTCGGTCGGCCCCTTGTGGCACTTGGCGCAGATCGCGCGCGCGGGCTGGTGGAAGTGCATCTGTCTACCGTGACAGGCCGTGCACTCGAGCCGGGCCTTCTCCGTGTGCAGGCGGTGCCCTACGGAGTTGGCTATGTCTGGCCCGCGCGGGTCGTGGGAGGTGTGGCAGCCGGCGCACGACGCGAGGTGCACACTCCCATGCTCGCTGCCCTCATTCGTGCCCCCGACCATGGCGGTCAGGATTCGCAGCCCCTCCTCGAGGGTGTGATGGTGGCACTCCTGGCAGCGGATCTTGCGGTGGGCGGATTCGGTCCAGACAGCGATCTCGGGCGCCACCAGGTGGCACGACTCACAGAAGCGCGGGCTGCTCTCCACCCAGTCGTGAAGCGACGCCAGCGCGCTCGCCCCCGCGACTCCCACGACGGCGGCCAGCACCAGCGTGCCCCAACCCAGGACGGGGCGGAAGAGGCGCCGCAGCGATGGCGCCTTCCCCTCTGGTTCCCGTGGTTCTTGCTCGGACATGGCAGGTGCACAGCCTCGCTGCACCCGCCCTGCGGGAACCGTGCCAGATCTAGGAGGCCCGCGTGCTCAGCCTCTCCGGCTCTCCGGCTCGAAGGCTATCAGCTCGAGGAGTTGGCCCCCGACTCCTGCTCCTGCTGCGCGCCGTTGGCGTTCTCACCCTTCTCGGAGGCCGGCAGCGCCTTCCTCAGGACCATGTGCACCCCGGCGCCCATAACCGCGCCGAGCACCACGAAGAGCCCCGCGGTGGCCAGCACACCCGCCACCATTCCGAAGGCGACGATGGCCCTCGCCGCGAGCGAGCCGTCGACAGGTGCACCGAGGAGGGCGGTCCCGAGCGCCACACCGGCGTAGCCGCCGTAGACGAGAGAGGGCAGCAGCCCGACGACGAGGTACCCGAGGAGGCCGGCGACGCCGCCTACGAAAGCTGCGGTGGCTCCGTGGCTGAGGTCTTTGCGCTGCATCTTCATTGCTCTTGCTCCGGTCTGAAGGTCGCCGTCCTCCTATTCACTCTGCGTGCCAACTTGTAAGTCTTTGTGTTTACTGGTTATTCCAGGGCCGGCCTTGTCGCCCTGCCCCGACTGCGCACAGCCCCGACGGAGACCGGGATGTCGTCTCGGCCTGAAACGGCGGGCTGAAACGCCCTCTGTCGCCGTTTCCCGACGGTCTGTCGCGGCCTCACGACACGAAGGCTGACTCACGCTCCGCTACTTGTGGCAGTTCTTGCACTTGCCGATCTTCTTCTCGCCGGCGGCCTTGTCCACCTTCTTGTGGCAGCTCACGCAGGACTTGTGAAGGAGCAGGGACTTCTTGGCTACCTTGCCGTTGTCCTTGAGCGTGGCGATGGCGGGGGCCTTCTTGCCGCCGATCTCCTTGAGGGCCTCGCCCGGCTTGACGTGGCAGGCGGTGCAGGCCTTGACGTCGGTCGGCTTCTTGGGCGCGGCGCTCTTCAGGGTGTGGTGGCAGGCCTTGCAGGTGATGGTCTTGCCGTCAGCCGTCTTGTAGGTGTCGGCGTGCTTGGCGTGGCTGAAGGCCACCGCTCCCTTCTTGCCCGGGGCGTGATCGATCTTCAGCTCGCCCTTTCCCTTGGGTACCCCGGCGAGCACCAGCGTGGTGGCTGCGGCGAGGAGCAGTGCGGTGCCGAGGATGAAGACGAGCTTTCGCTGGAACATTTGTTGCTCTCCTGGGGACTTGGTTTTGCGAGCTCTTGCAGGCGGCGTCGGGCGCTCAGCTCGCGCGATAGCCGACGCGCGAGGGCAACGCAACATTCATGCCCACCAGGCGTTGGCGCGCGTGCGTTCTATCCTTGCAGTATGCTGGGCACATCGCCTCCTACGGAGAGCTCGGACCTGAGATGGACGAGGCCCCACCAGTCGAAGATCGAGTCCGGCGCCGGTGGCATGCCAGCCTCTATGCCCGAGCCCTCCTCGCCCTGACCGTGGGCTGCGGGGCGGTCATCGGGGCGGCCGTCGTGCAGACCATGCCGCTGGTGCGCGAGGCCGAAGAGAGGGTGCTCGACGACCGCATGAAGCTTGCCCGCGTGACCGGCGACTACGTGCTTCACCGGGTGAGCACCGACCTCGAGCTCCTCGACCAGGGCGTGCGCGGGCTGCTGGGTCAGGCCGAGGTCGACCGCGCCGGTTTGCGTGCGGCTCTCGCCGCGCGCCTCCCCTCGACCCTCTTCGACGAAGGGGCCTTCGTGCTGCGGAGAGACGGCGCAGCGCTGGCGCTCGCCCCCTCCTCGGCCTCAGAGCTGCTCGCGGCGGTCGACCTCGCGCCGCTGGTTTCCCGCGCCCTGGAGCGAGACGGGCCGGTAGCCAGCGCGCTTGTGCCGGCGCCGGGTCAGGCTGGCCGGGTGCTGGTGGTCCTGACCGCGCTGAGGACGTCTCCCGACCGGGTCGCCGGCCTCGTCGGCGGCGTGCTGCACCCTGCCGTGGACGACCTCCTCGGAGAGCTTCGCCGCTCCCCGGGGCCGGAGATCGACATCGACGTGGTCGATCGCCTCGGGGTGGTGGTCGCGTCGGACGATCCCGCGTCGGTCTTTCGGCCCACCGACCACGACGAGATCCTGCAGGAGGCAGTCGCCGAGGGCCGCGAGGTGAGGGGACGTTGCCACGCCTGCCACGAGACACGGACGCCGCGCCCGGTTCGGACCGACGAGCTGCTGGCCTTCGCGCCGGTGCCGGGGCTGGGCCTCGGAGTGGCCGTCCGGCAGCCAGAGGCCCTCGCCCTCGAGCCCGCCCAACGCACGAGGCGGCGCTTGCTCACCCTGACCGCGGCTCTCGCCGGCCTCTTCGTGCTCTTCGCGGGTCTCTCCATCCGCAGCGTCGTGCGCCCGGTCACCCGCCTGACCGCCGCGGTCGAGAGGCACCACGGCGGCAGGGCAGCGCTCGAGCTTCCGCGCTTCGGCGAGGACGAGGTCGGGGTGCTCGCCCGGGCCCTGCAGCGCTGGCAGAAGGAGGCGGTGGAGTCCCTCGACGCCCTGGAGGAGCAACGCCGCGCCCGCTTCGCGGAGGACCTGCGCCGGAGGGCTCTCGGTCGCATCCTCGACGCCCAGGAGAGCGAGCGCCGCCGCGTGGCGCGCGACCTCCACGACACGGTGGCGCAGGAGCTCGCTGCGCACCACCTCGCCTTGGAGCGCCTGGCGGATCGCGCCGAGGCCGAGCCCGTCTCCGAGAAGATCACGGCCCTCGGCGGCGACGTGCGCGAGATGCTCGAGACCTTGAGGCGCATCCTCCTCGACCTCAGGCTCAGCGTGCTCGAGGACATGGGCTTCGTCGCGGCGCTCCAGTGGCAGCTCGAGCGCCTGAGCAGCAGGCACGGCATAGCGACCTCCTTCACTTACGACGGGGTGGCGGTCTCGCGGACGGACCCTGCCGCGGTGGCGCTCTTCCGAATCCTCCTGGAGTCGCTGCAGAACATCGTGCAGCACGCAGAGGCCAGCTACGTCTTCGTGACGGTGGACTTCGGCGAGGAGGAGGTGAGCCTCGCCATCGAGGACGACGGGGTCGGCTTCGACACGGCGGCCCTGAGACCTGATGCACCGGGGGCCCACGAGGACGGGCGGGGCCTCGGTGTCCTCGGAATGCGTGAGAGGGCCGAGCTCCTCGGCGGGAGCCTGAAGATCGAGTCTGCGCCGGGAGCGGGTACGACCGTCTGGGCCCGGGTGCCCAGGGGGGCGCAGTCCTCCCTGCTCGACGCGGACACCTCCGCCGGTCCCAAGGGAGAGCCAAGTTGAGCAGACCGCTGCGCATCCTGATCGCGGACGACCACACCGTGCTGCGGGTGGGCCTCAAGGCCTTCTTGGAGGAGCAGGCCGAGCCCACCTGCCAGGTGGTCGGACAGGCCTCCTCCGGTGAGGAGTGCGTCGACCTGGTGGCCAGGCTCCGCCCCGACCTCGTCGTCCTCGACGTCTCCATGGCGGGCATGGGCGGGCTCGAGACCGCCATCGAGCTCCGGCGGCGCGGGAGCAGGGTGCGAATCCTCGTGCTGACCCAGCACGGAGAAGGCCTCGTGGCTCGCCGCCTGCTCGAGGCCGGGGCGAACGGCTACGTGCTCAAGTCGGCGCGCGGCGAGGAGCTCATGGTGGCGTTGCGGGCGGTCGCCGGCGGTGGCACCTACGTCGACCCGAGCCTCGCTGCCGAGGTCATCGCCGCCCGCACCGCGGACGCGCCGCCGGCTTCGGACGACGAGGCCCTCGCGCGCCTCACCCCGCGAGAGCGACAGATCCTGACCCTCGTGGCCCAGGGCCGGAGCAACAAGGAGATGGCCGCGTCTCTCGGCGTCGCGGTCAAGACCGTGATGGCGCACCGCGCGAACATGATGGACAAGCTCGGCTGCCACAACCGCTCCAAGCTGGTGCAGCTCGCCATGCGCACGGGGCTGGTGCCGATGGAAGGGGACTGAGCCGGTCAGGGGTGCTCTATGCGGTTGGCCGCCAGCACGATGAGCTTCTTGCGTATGGGCCCGCTCCACACGTCGATGCGCCTGACCTCTCCGTCCACGCGGACCCAGTCGCCCTTGGCGGGCGCGGAGTCGGTGCCCTCGGGGTCGTAGAAGACGCCGATGTCCTCCTCGTCGTCGCCGAGGCGCAGGTAGCTGAGCGTCTTTCCGTCGGCCTGGACCTCGACGACCGAGGAGCTGCGCGTGCTCGTGATCTCCCCGTAGAGCATGAAGCGTCGTCCGACGAGCTCCTTCATCTGGGCCTTGAGCTCCGCCGCCGGCAGGTCGACGGGCACCAGGGCCTCGTGGGCGAGGGTGCCCACGGCGCCCATGAGCACGAGGAAGGCGACGCCCGCGGCGATCTGCACCGACCGGCGGGGAGGTCCGCCTTTTGCGACCTTGAAGCTCGGAGGCTCCTGAGGCGCGGCGGTGGGCCCCATCTCCGCTGGATTCGAGCTCGGGGCGGCGGCAAACGGCGCGCCGGCGTCGTCGAGGTCGCTGTGCTCCCGCGGCGCCTCGCCCCCGATCTCCGGGAGATGGTCCACGGCCGAGGGCACCCGCACGAGCCAGCAGCTCCAGCGCGGCTTCTCGGGATCGATGAGGGCGGCGGGGCTGCCGTCGGGACCTGCGCCGATCTCCTCGTCGCCGTACAAGAAGGCTATCGGCGGGCTCACGCTGCGGCCCTTGACCTCGATCTCGAACGAGGCGATGCGGAGCGGCACGGTGTTGCGAAGGCTGACCGCGACCTTGACGAGAGCATCAGCGACCCCACCGAACACACCCGGCAAGGCGAGCATGTCGGCGAAGAGGTAGGCGGTCTTGCCCTTCATGCGCACCGGCAGGAGCACGCCCCGCGAGGCGAGCCTCTCCATGCGGGCGCGGTACACAGCGCCGGAGACCCAGGCGCCGAGGGCCAGGAAGGCGAAGTTGGAGAAGATCGTGGTGAAGCGGCCGACCGCCATGGAGGTCTCGCCCGGCGCTGTCTCGAGGAGGCTCGCGAGCGTGCCGATCAAGGCGAGGCCTGCGCCGGCGGCCACGAGGACGAGCGCCGTCTTGTTCAAGCTGCGTGCGACCCGCTCGGTTCGCCGCTCGAGCTGCAGGCGAATCTTGTCCAGGGAACACATTGAGCACCTCGACGGCTTGAAGGTCACGTGTGCTATCGGTCACCGAATCCGCGGCTTGATGGGGTCCGCCGGAGCGCGCGGCCCGTTCGCAGCGCTGCGAATCGAAGGAGGCGGCCCTCGCGAAACTGCAAATACGCGCCCCTCGCCGGCACGGCAGGCTGCCGGCCGCGTTGCGGTCGCGGCGCCCGGACGGCCGGCCTGGCGGCTTCACTCGCGGCGCGGACAAGATGAGCGAGCTTCCGAGGGTGAGCGACCCGGTCGATCCGGCCGGGCTCTTCTGTCACGACCTGCCGACCGCTCCCTGTCCGGGGATCGGCACGGTGCTCGTGACCGGCGCGTCGGGCTATGTCGGCGGGCGGCTCGTGCCCGAGCTGCTCGCGCGGGGGTACGACGTGCGGGCGATGGTCCGTGGCGACCGTGTGCCCTCCGCCGGGCGCTGGCCAGGCGCCCACGTGGTGGTCGCCGATGCCCTCGACGACGAGCAGATCGAGGCGGCCCTCGACGGCGTCTCGGTCGCCTACTACCTGCTGCACTCGCTGGCCGCCGGACCCAACCGCTTCGAGTCCGCGGACATCCGCGCCGCCAGGGGCTTCCGGGAGGCCGCCGCGCGGCGCGGCGTGGGACGCATCGTCTACCTCGGGGGGCTCGGCGACCGAAACATCACCCACTCGCGGCACCTGAGGAGTCGCGTCGCCGTGGGCGAGGAGCTCGGGCGCGGCGCTGTCCCCCTTACCGCCCTGCGGGCCGCGATAATCATCGGCTCGGGGAGCGCGAGCTTCGAGATCTTCCACCACCTCGTGCGCAACCTGCCCGTCATCCCCATCCCGCACTGGGGCCACCACCTCTGCCAGCCTATCTCGATCAGGGACGTGGTGAAGTACCTCGTCGGTGTGATCGAGCAGCCCGAGACCGCCGCCGGATCATTCGACATCGGCGGCCGCGAGGTGCTGACCTACCGTGAGATGCTGGAGCGCTTCGCCGACCTCCTCGGTCTGCGGCGCCTCTTCCTCCGGGTCCCCTTCTCGCAGGTGTCCCTCTCCGCCTACGTGGCGAGCCTGGTCACGCCGGTGCCCGCGCCTATCATCGACTGCCTGATCGAGGGCCTCTCCGACGACGTCGTCTGCGGTGAGGAGCGCATCCGCGAGCTCCTCCCCTTCGAGACTCTGAGCTACGCGGAGGCCGTTCGCCGCGCGGTGTCGCGTGAAGAGACCCTGGCCGTGGACACCCGCTGGTCGGACGCCTACCCCACCGGCCACGAGCTGGTGCCGCGCCTTCCCGAGCTCAGGGACAAGGTACAGTACACGGTCACGCACTCCCTCGTCACCTCGCGGGAAGCGTCCCGGCTGTTCGCCTCTATCTGCCGCATCGGCGGCCGCGAAGGGTGGTTCCACGGGAACTGGATGTGGCGCCTGCGCGGAATGGTCGACCGCCTCCTGAGGGGTGTGGGGACGGCGCGCGGGAGGAAGAGCTGCTCGACCCTGATGGTCGGAGACGTGATCGACTTCTGGCGGATCGAGGACCTTCAGGAGGACCGGCGGCTTCTGCTGCGGGCCGAGATGAAGCTGCCCGGCCACGCTTGGCTGGAGCTCACGATAGAGGAGGGAGAGGAGGGCAACCGCCTGTCGGTGAGGCCCTACTACTACGCTACAGGAGCGGCGGCGCACGCCTACTGGTACGCCTTCTTGCCCTTCCACCACTTCATCTTCCAAGACCTCGTCGAGCAGATCGAAGCGCGCGCTTGAGGGGAGCGGCACCAAGCCTAGTTCCCGTCCTGAAACTCCCGTTTCAGGACGGGGGCTGTTAGCCGTTAGCTGTTAGCCGTTAGCCAGGCACCTGAGATCACTGCATTCCGGCTAACCGCTAATCGCTAACCGCTAATCGCTGCATCCTGAAACGCGAGTTTCAGGATGCACACAAGCCTAGAGAATCGCAGCCGGGGTTCTAGGTACTCGTCCCGAGCTTCCCTCGACAGGTCTCCCGATGGAGGCCCGCGAGCGCAGCCCCGATAATGCAGGTAGGCAATCCGGCAATATCAACGACGAGGCCCGACATGCGCACCTACCGGCACGGCGAAACAGCCCGATACGGACTCTACCTCTCAGCGTGGCCGCCCGACGTGCGCTTCGTGTCCGCGGACGGTGAGACCCTCGAGGGCGTGGATCGTGCCAGCTACATGAGGCTGCCTACCCTCCTCGTCGTGCTCCTCGGGCCGGTCATCGGCGGCCTCTTCGTGCTGCTCTTCCCCCTCGTTGTCTTTGCGGCGGTTGCGTACGGTGTGGGAACCCTCGTGACGCGCAAGGGCGCCAAGCTGGTCGGGCGAGATGCCGCTGTGCCGGAGCCTGTCGAGGCCGAGACACCGCAGGGAAACGGTGGCTGAGGTCTTGCTCGGGAGCGCGCGTCTCCCACCCGCGAGGCCGGGCAGCCCGGGTCGGCTGGTGAGCCTTTCCCCGCTTCTGTAGTGTCTGGAGCTGCTGGTCACTCTTCAGGGCGTGTCATGAAGGCTACGTGGAACTGCCGGTGCCTAGGTAGCCCGGCTCCTCCTGTTCTCGTCTTGGCGCTTCTGTTTGCTGCTGCGTGCAGCGGAGAGGGCGGTAGCGGCGCGAAAGCTGGCTCGCGAATCGACGCTCCCGGCAGCAGCGTCCCCGACAGCGTGCCGTTGCCGGACGCCGGCCTCGACCCCCGCGACGCCGGTGGGAACAAGAAGGACTTGCCGGGCGAAGGAGATCCCGGGAGCAAGCCGGAGGACCCGGGCACGTCTGCGGAAGACCCGGGGAGAGACTCGGCGGCCGACCCGGGTGGTCGAGACACCGGCGAAGCGACCGACTCGGGGGGCAGCGGTACGGACGAGGGTAGCGACGCGGGCAGGGACGAAGGCGGCGCCGCCGACCCCGGGCCCGAAGAGCCCATGCCCTGCATCGCGTGCCACGGCAGCGAGGAGAACCCGGCGCCGCCACTCGATCTTGGAGGTGGCGTAGATGTCTCCTCTCCCGGCGTTGGGGCGCACCAGGCACACCTGGTGGAGTCCGGCTGGCGCAGGGGCGTGCTCTGCTCCGACTGCCACCCGGTGCCGGCCGAGGCCAACGACCCGGCCGTGGCGACCCACCTCGACGGAGAGCTGGACCTGGTGTGGAGCGTCGTGGCGGGCGACGCCGCCTACGACAAGGCCGCGCGCTCCTGTGCCGGGAGCTGGTGCCACGGCGCCGACCTCGGCGCCGACCCGGAGGGTGTCGAGACCCTGCGCGTGCCCACGTGGAACGCAACCGACGGTGTCGGCGGGGCCTGCGGCCTGGCTTGCCACGCCCTGCCTCCGGCGGGCTCTCATCCGACCTCCACCGACTGCGAGCGCTGCCACGGTCAGGTCATCTCGTCATTCGACAGCGCCGCCCCGGGGGCTTCGAGCTGGGCTGCGCACGAGCGGCACGTCGACGGCACGGTGGACGCCGCCGGTGTGCTCACGTGCACGAGCTGCCACGGCGACTCCTCCTCCGGGAGCGCGGCGCCGCCGCCCGGAACCAACGGGGCCACCGAGGCGAGCGAGCCGGGCGTCGGCGCCCATACCGCGCACCTCGAGGGAGGCTCGTGGCACCGGGAGGTGCAGTGCACCGACTGCCACACGATGCCCGCGAGCATGGCGCACTCTGACGGTGTCACCGGGCTCGCCTGGGGCGGGCCCTCGGCCGCCGGCGGGGCGAGCCCGAGCTACGACTCGGGTGCCGCCACATGCTCGGGCGTGGCTTGCCACGGCGCGGCCCTCACCGCGCCCGACGCAGGTATCGAGCCGGTCTGGACCCGGAGCGACGGCAGCGACGCCGCATGCGGCACGGCCTGCCACGCCCTGCCTCCGGGCGGGGCCCACCCGGTCGCGGCCGACTGCGAGCGCTGCCATGGGGCCGTCATCTCGAGCTTCGACTCCGGTGAGCCCGAGGCCTCGACCTGGGCGGCCGCCGAACGCCACGTCGACGGCGTCGTCGACACAGACTCCGCGCTCACCTGCACGAGCTGTCACGGAGACCCGTCGTCAGGAAGCCCGGCGCCTCCGCTCTCGGTGGAGGGTGCCTCAGACTCCGCTGAACCGGGGGTCGGTGCACACGCCGCGCACCTCAAGGGTGGAGCCTGGCACCGTCCCGTCAGGTGCACCGACTGCCACGCGGTCCCGACCAGCCAGACGCACTCGGACGGCGTGACGGGTCTCGCCTGGGGCGGGCCGTCGGCGGCCGGTGGCTCGCAGCCTGGCTACGACACCAACGGCGCGACCTGCTCCGGCGTAGCCTGCCACGGAGCTTCGCTGGACGCGCCGGGCGCCGGCACGGAGCCGGTCTGGACCCGCCAGGGCAGCGTGGACTCGGCCTGCGGCGCGGCCTGCCACGCCTTGCCGCCGGGCGGCAGCCACCCTGCCGAGCAGCGCTGCGAGATGTGCCACGGGGAGGTCATCACGAGCTCCGGCGGCGCAGGTGTCGTTGCCTGGCAGGAGCCCGCACGGCACGTCGACGGCGTCGTTGACGCGGCGCCCTACCACGACCTCGGTGGCTGGAAGGCGCCCACGGGCGGCTCCGAACACCACGGCACGGCCTACTTCCTCGGCAACGACCGCCGAGACGAGCACGACGAGGCCTGCACCCGCTGCCACGGTGACGACCTCGCGGGCGGCAGGGTTGGGGTCTCCTGCTCCTCGTGCCACTCGAGCTGGAAGAGCTGCGACTTCTGCCACGGAGGCTCCGGGGACCCTGCGCCTCCAGCGGGGGTGGCCGGCGAAACCTCGACCTCTACGCTTGCAGTCGGCCGGCACGCGGCCCACCTCCAGGCCTCCTCCACGCACCCGGCGTACTCCTGCGAGACCTGTCACGTGGTGCCCGGCACAGGGGACATCGATCACGCCCTCGGCTACGTGCCAAGCCCCTCGTTGGCGACACCGGGCCACCACGGCGACGTGGTCTTCTCGGGCTTGGCAGAGGGTATGACCTTCGACGTCGACGCGGCCTCCGGCGACCCGGTCAGCGCTCGCGGATCGTGCACCGGTGCCTGCCACTCGAACGGCCGCGGGGGAGCGCCGCAGGTCACACCCTACTGGGCCGGCGGCAGCTGGAGCTCAGGTGGATGCGGAAGCTGCCACCCCTCCAGCCCCAACTCCCGCGACCACCGCGACCACGCGGAGGAAGGTGTCGGCTGCTCGTTCTGCCATTCCTCTCCCGGCCAAAGCGGCCACATCGACGGAGAGGTGGAGCTGCCCAACAACGTCGGCGCGCTCAGCATCGACCGCGACGACTGCGGCCCCGGGCGTCCGCGTTGCTCGGGCACCTGCCACGGAGAGAACCACAACAGCTGGTGTTGGTAGGGGGTCCATGAGGAAGGTCGCAACCACGCTTGTCATCGCGCTCGCGCCCCTTGGGTCGTCCCTCGCGACGGCTCTCCTCGTGTGCCCCGAGGTCGCCCTTGCCTCGGACGAGGAGGAGGAGTGCCTCGACTGCCACGAGGACGACGACTCCACCATCACCTTCAAGGACGGCGCCGAGCGGGAGGTCCTCGTCGACCCGGACATCTTCGTTGCGTCGGTGCACGGCGGGCAACGCTGCGACGCCTGCCACCCGGGCATGGACGAGCACACCCACACGGAGGTGCGGGCCGAGACGAGCCGTGCCTACACGGTGGAGCAGTCGAAGGCCTGCACACGATGCCACTACGACCACGGGGCGCGAGCGCTCGACGGCGTGCACTACGAGGCCCTCGCCGCGGGCAACGCGGGAGCCCCGGTGTGCGTGGACTGTCACGGCAGCCACGGGATCAGCCGGCCTGATGAGCCACGCGGTGGAATCAGCCAGCGCTGCGCGCGCTGTCACGCTTCCGTCTACGCGGAGTACGCCGAGTCGGTGCACGGGAGAGCGCTTGCCGGTGAGGGCAGCCCCGACCTCCCGGTCTGCACCGACTGCCACGGATCACACGCCATCTTCGATCCCAACTCCAAGGCGGCCCGCACCAGGAGCCACGAGATCTGCGCGCGCTGCCATGGTGACGCAGCGCGCATGGAGCGCTACGGCCTCAACCCGGACGTCGTGGTGACCTACCTCGACGACTTCCACGGCGTGTCCAACGCCCTCTACGCCAAGGGTCTCGGCACTCCGAAGAAGCCGATGGCGACCTGCACGGACTGCCACGGCGTCCACGCCATTCGGCCCTTCGAGAGCGGGGAGTCGCCGGCGGCGATGAAGCAGAAGCTGGCCGAGCTCTGCGGCAGATGCCACGAGGGCGCGACGCCCTCCTTTGGCGACGCGTGGTTGTCGCACTACAAGCCCACCCTGGAGAGCGCCCCGCTGGTCTGGGGCGTGCGGACCGCTTACAGCATCCTGATCCCGGCGATCGTGGCCGGCCTCCTGCTGCACATCTTCGTGCACTCCGTCCACCTGTGGCGGGTCTCCCGCCGGCGGAAGACCAACGCCGCCGCAGGCAGTGAGGTGCAAGATGGATGAGCCGCGGACCAAACGGGGCCGTGACGGAGAGCTGCTCGTCGAGCGCTTCTCGCCGATCCGCCGGGGCGAGCACGCGCTGGTCGTGGTCACCTTCTTCGCCCTGGTCCTGACCGGCTTCCCGCAGCGCTACTTCGGCAAAGAGTGGGCGTTGTGGCTGGTCGACCTGCTCGGCGGTCTGCCAACGGTCCGCAACGTGCACCGGGCGGCGGGCTACGTCTTCGCCGCGCACGCGGTCGTGCACCTCATCGCCTTCTTCGTGGGCTACGCCACCAGGCGCATGCGCCCCAGCCTCTTCCCCGGCCCCCAGGATCTGCGCGACGCCTTCGACACCCTGCTCTTCTACCTCGGCCGCCGGCCGGAGCCTCCCCCGCTGTCCAAGTTCGACTACCGACAGAAGTTCGAGTACGCGGGCATCGTGCTCGGCGGCATGCTGATGATCATCACCGGCTTGGTGTTGATCTTCCCCGTGACGGTCGCGGCATGGCTCCCCGGCGAGGTCGTGCCGGCCTCCAGGGTCGCCCACTCCAACGAGGCCTTGCTGGCCCTGCTCGTGCTCGTGATCTGGCACATCTACGGCTCCCACCTGAACCCCCAGATCTTCCCCGGCGAGGGCACGATCTTCACCGGCTACATCAGCAAGCGGGAGCTGAAAGAGCACCACAGGCTCGAGCACGACCGGCTCTTCAGAGAGAGCGAGTAGCCGGGCGTCGCTTTTCCGTCCGTCCGCGCTAACATGGGGCGATGGCGCAAGACCTCGACAGGCGCTTCCTCCTGACGATCCTCAGCAGCATCGCCGACGGCGTCTTCACCGTGGACACCGACTGGCGCATCACGTCTTTCAACCGGGCGGCCGAGCGCATCACGGGGGTGAGCGAGGAGCAGGCCCTCGGCAAGCGCTGCTCGGACGTCTTCCACGCCGACATCTGCGAGCGCGGCTGCGCGCTTCGCGAGACCATGCGCACCGGGGAGGAGCTGATCGACCAGCCGACGCGCATCCTCGACAGCCGCGGCCGCTCGGTCCCGGTCAGCGTGAGCACCGCCGTGCTCCGAGAGCCCACCGGGAAGCTCCTCGGGGCCGTGGAGACCTTCCGCGACCTCTCCCCCCTCGAGCAGCTCCGCCGCGAGATCGCGCGCCAGTACACCTTCGAGGACATCGTCGGGAAGAGCGCCGCGCTCAAGAAGGTCTTCGCCATCTTGCCCGACATCGCCTCGAGCGACGCCACGGTGCTCATCGAGGGGCCGAGCGGCTCCGGCAAGGAGCTCGTTGCCCGCGCGGTGCACAACCTGAGCGACCGCCGCAAGGGCCCCTACGTGGCCGTGAATTGCGGCACCCTGCCGTCCGATCTCTTCGAGTCCGAGCTCTTCGGCTACGTGCGAGGCGCCTTCACCGACGCCAAGAAGGACAAGCCGGGGCGGATGGCGCTGGCCGAAGGCGGCACGATCTTCTTCGACGAGGTGAGCGAGCTCGCCCCCGCGACCCAGGTCAAGCTGCTCCGGGTCCTGCAGGAGCGGGAGTACGAGCCCCTCGGTGGGACCAAGACGAGGCGCGCGAACGTGCGCGTGGTCGCGGCCACCAACCGGCGCCTCGCCGAGCTCGTCAGCAAGGGGGACTTCCGCGACGACCTCTACTTCCGCCTCGCGGTCGTCCGCCTCTCGCTCCCCACCCTGAGCGAGCGCCGAGAGGACATCCCCCACCTCGTCGAGCACTTCGTGCGGCGCTTCAACGTCAAGCGCGGCAAGCGCATCAAGGGCGTGACCCCCGACGTCATGGAGATCTTCATGCGCCGCGAGTGGCCCGGCAACGTGCGCGAGCTCGAGAACGTCATCGAGTACGCCTTCGTGCTGTGCCACGGGAGGATCATCGAGCTGCGCCATCTGCCGCAGGACTACCAGGGCGAGGCGAGGCAGCTCCCGGCCGGGGATGGAGCGCGACCGGAGACGGGGCTCGATCTGGCCGAGGCGGATGCCCTGCGCGACGCCCTCCAGAGAGTCGGGGGGAAGATCGGGGAGGCGGCGCGGGAGCTCGGCATCAGCCGGACCACCCTGTGGCGGAAGATGAAACGGCACGGCGTCAAAAGGAGCGGCTGAAGCTGGCGCGTTGCAATTCTGAAACAATGTTTCAGAAACGCTGTTTCATGGTTGAAACGGTGGCGCGGCTCCGATAGGTAAAACATAAAACATCTCCAGGGGTTGTCGGGTTGGCCCGTTGGTTGCGTGGTTGCGCCATGTCCAGCGCCCCCCACGAGGAGATGTTTCGGTTGAAGGTAGCGCTCCCACGCTTCGGCGAGTCGGTCGCCCCGTGCTTCGAGCACACGGCGACGATCTCGATCTTTCAGATCACAGACGGCCGCGCAGGCGCCCAGACCGACTTCTCCCTCCACAGCCGCGACCCCTTCGACCGGGTGCGCCTCCTGCGAGACCAGGAGGTCGACACTCTGATCTGCGGCGGCATGCAGCACCGTTTCCAGGACATCCTCGAGGGGCGTGGGATCTGCGTGATCTCCTGGGTCAGCGGCGACGTCGACGAGCTGCTCGCGCGCTTCCTGGCGGGTGACCTGAAGCCTGGCCAGGTCTGCACCTGCGAGGAGCCGGAGCCCGGCGAGAGCGTTTAGGAGCCTGCACCGATGAAGCCCGAGCAATGGGACTGGTCTCCCGGCGAGAGAAAGGTCGCGGACATCGCGAGCATGCGGGCCGAATACGCCGAGGTGCACGAGCTCGTCGTGAGCCCCGACGGTGAGCGCGTCGCCGCCGTCGTGCGGGAC
>CAZQPP010000121.1:15213-17540 GCA_964594295.1 uncultured Myxococcales bacterium
GGTGCGGGGGCCGCGGCGGTGGGGGGGTACGCGCTGGACGACGAGGAGTGCGCGGTCTGGGTCAACGGGGAGCTCTGGGAGGAGCGCTTCGAGAAGGCCTGGAGCCTGCGCTTCACGCCCCAGGGTCGTTTGCTCGCCCTGGTCTGCCGGGACGACGAGTGGACGGTGGCCGTCGACGGCGTGTGTTGGGAGGAGACCTACGACTTCGCCTGGAACCTGCGGGTCTCCGCCGAAGGGGACGCCGTCGCGGTACAGGTCAAGAAGGGCATGGAGTACGCGGTGGCCGTCGACGCCCAGAGCTGGGAGACCAGCTTTCCCTCTTGCCGCGGCTTCGACCTCAGCGACGACGGCTCCACCGTGGTCGCCGCCGTGCAGGTCGAGGACCTCGGCGAGGGCGACATCATGAAGTTCGCCGAGGGGACCTGGAGCGTGGCCGTCAACGGGGAGCCCTGGGAGCAGCGCTTCATGAACGTCTACGACCCGGCCGTCAGCCCCGACGGCGGACACGCCGCGGCCGTGGTCCGCACCGACATCTGCGAGTACACGGTGGCTCGCGACGAGCAGCTCTGGGCGGGGCGCTACGGCATGGCCTGGCGCCCCGCCTTCCGCCCGGGCACCGGTGCCCTGCTCGCTCCGGTCCGCGCCAACGGCTCCTGGTCCCTCGCCGAGGACGACAGGCTCCTCTGGGGAGGCGGCCACGTCCAGCTCTGGAAGCACCGGACGAGCCTCGACGGAGAGCACGTAGCCGCCGTCGTCGCGCCCACCTTCGGGCGCTGGACCGTGGCCGTGGACGGTGTCATCTGGAGCCACACCGTTGGCGAGATGGTCGACGCGCCGGTCTTCTCCGACGACGGCCGGCGAGTCGCCGCGGCGATGAAAGAAGGCGGCCGGTGGAGCATCGCCGTCGACGGCAAGCCGTGGCCCTCCAGCTTCGACATGGTCTGGAACCCGCTCTTCTCCCCGGAGGGCGAAGCCGTCGTCGCGAAGGTCGAGAGCGGCGGTGACTACGCCCTGGCCGTGGACGGGCGCCTCGGCAGCCGGCGCTTCGAGCAGCTCTTCTCTCCGAGCTTCAGCCCGGACGGCACCCGGCTCCTCTTCGGAGGAGTGCGAGACGGCGGCTACTACCGCCGGGTCCTGCCCCTTTCCTCGGTGCGCTGAGGAGGCGCGTGATGTACGAGCTCATCAGCGGCCCCCTGGTCTGGGCGGCCTTCGCGGTCTTCATCCTGGGAAGCCTCGCCCGCCTCATCTCGATGGCGGCCCTGGCGCGCAAGGACAAGGTGGTCTACCCGACCTGGGACGCGCGCTTCGGCCTGCGCTCGGTGCTGCACTGGGTCCTACCCCTGGGCACCCGGAGCATGAGGCTTCACCCCGTCCACGCCGTGGTCTCCTTCGCGTTCCACGCCTGCCTGCTGGCCACCCCGCTGCTCGCCCGCGGTCACGCCGTGTTGTGGGAGCAGTCCTGGGGCGTGAGCTGGTGGAGCCTGCCTCCTCTTGCGGCCGACCTCATGACCCTGATCGTCATCGGGGGAGGCCTCTTCTTCTTCGTGCGCCGATTGGTGGCCCCCGAGGTGCGGAACGTGTCCACCCTCGGGGATCACCTGCTCCTGCTGCTGGTCGTCTCTCCCTTCCTGACCGCCTTCGTAGCCAAGCAGCAGTGGCTCGACGCGCAGCTGACGACGGCCCTGCACATCGCCTGCGGCGCGGCCTGGCTTATCGCCATCCCCTTCACGCGGCTCTCCCACATGCTGTGGTTCTTCTTCACGAGGTCTTTCATGGGCAGCGAGTTCGGCGCGGTACGTAATGCGAGGGACTGGTGATGGCTGATCTCGCCGACGCCCGAGTCCAAGATCCCGGCATCGACGGAGCCGCCGAGAGGCTCACGGAAGCGCGGATCGAGTCCGTCGTGCGGCACGTGCTCACGAAGGAGTGCGCCGCGCGCCTCAAGGTCTACCTCGACACCTGCGTGCACTGCGGCCTCTGCTCGGACGCGTGTCACACCTACGTCTCCAGGGACCGGGACCCAGACTACGCGCCCGTCGCGAAGGTCAGGGACACCCTCTGGCAGATGGTGAAGCGCAAGGGCAGGGTGGATCGCGCGCTGATCAAGAAGGCCGCGCGCATCGCCTTCACGGAGTGCGGGGCCTGCCGCCGGTGCAGCATGTACTGCCCCTTCGGCATCGACATCGCCTACCTGATGATGACCGTCAGGCGCATCTGCAGCCTGCTCGGCGTGGTGCCCCAGTACCTGCAGGACACGACGAACAGCCACGCGGTGACCATGAACCAGATGTGGGTCCAGCAGGACGACTGGATCGACGCGCTCATGT
>CAZQPP010000122.1:0-17521 GCA_964594295.1 uncultured Myxococcales bacterium
CGAACTCCGCCGGAACGCGGACCAGGTAGCGGAGCGCCCCCGACTCCACGGAGCCGCCGGGGATGTTCACGTTCTCGTCGCGCACCGCGTTGACCAGGTCCTTCAGGGCGAGGCCGTAGTGGTGCAGCTTCCTCGGGTCCACGTTGACCTGGATCTCCCGCTCGCGGCCGCCCGTGACCCTCGCCTCGGTGACGCCGGGGATGCGCTCGACCTGGTCCTCGATGGACTCGGCGACCTTCTTGAGCCGGTCGAGGCCGTAGCTCCCCGACACGCTCACCACGATGATGGGGAAGTCCGAGATGCTGATCTCGTTGATGATGGGGTCCTCGGCCTCCGGGGGGAGGTCCGGGCCCGCCTCGTCGACCTTGTCGCGCACACGCTGGAGGGCCTCCCCGATGTCCACGTCGGGCGTGAACTTCAGGTTGATCATGGCCGCGCCCTCGGCGCTGGTGGAGGTCATGACGTCCAGGTCCTTGACGTCGCTGAGCCTCCTCTCGAGGGGGTTCGTGACCAGGGACTCGATGTCGTCCGGCGCCACGCCGATGTAGGGCACGGTCACGATGATGTTGGGGATCAGGATGTCCGGCGCCGCCTCCCGGGGCAGCGTGCCGTAGGCGATGGAGCCTGCGACCACCACGCCGAAGACCATCACGAACACCGCGATGCGGTGCCCGATCGCGAAGCGGGTCATGGCGCCGCGCGCTCCCCCTCGGCCGTCTCGTCTGCGGTGGGCGGGGGCTCGATCACGCGGATGCGCTCGCCGTGGACCACCTGGAGCTGGCCCGCCACGATGAGCTTGTCGCCGGCGGCGAGCCCGCTCTTCACGAGGATCTCCTCACCGGCGCTGGGCCCGAGCTCGAGCGGCCGCGACCGCGCAACGTCGTCCACCACTACGAAGGCCACCTTGCCGTTGCTGCCCTCCACCACGGCGTCCCGCGGGACGACTATGGCCTCCGGCAGGTCTATCTCGGTGACGTAGGCCTCCACGAGCATGCCCGCTCGGATGCGCCTGCTCTCGTTGGGCAGGCGGGCGTCGACCGGGTAGGGAGCGGCAAGCTAGAAAAATGCCGACACCAGCTCAAGAGGGGTCGGGCAAGCGAGCGATGAGGCCGTCGACCATCGCGCGGGTGGTCGCCTCGCCGCCGAGGTCGGGCGTCAGCTTGTCCTTCGCCTCGAGCGCCGAGACGACGGCCTCGCCGAGGCGGTCTGCGTTCTCGGAGAAGCCCAGATCCCGGAGCAGCGAGATCGCTGGCACGACGAAGTGCAGCGGCGGGTCCTGACTCGGCTCGCCGGCGCCCACGTGCCCGTCGAGGATCGTGTGGTGGACAGTCACACCGTCGCCGTGTCCCGTGACCCGGCTCGCGAGCGGTCCGCCGATGATGCCCGTGGCGAGATCGCTGAGCAGGTCGCCGAAGAGGTTGCCGCAGACGAGCATCTCGTAGCGCTCCGGCGCGCTGACGAGCTGCATCGCCATGTTGTCGGCGATCAGCGACTCGACCTGGAGCTGCGGGTAGCGCCCCGCCACCTCCTGCCCGCAGCGCAGGAACATGCCGTCGGTGCGCTTCATGATGTTCGCCTTGTGCACGATCGTGACCCGCTCGACCCCCTCCTCCTCGGCGAGATCGTAGGCCAGCTCGAAGATGCGCCGGCTCGCCTCCTCGGTGGTCACCTTGATGCTCTCGACCACTCCCGGGACCACCTCGTGCTCGATCTGGGCGTAGACGTCCTCGGTGGCCTCCCGGACTACGATCAGGTTCACGTCCTCGTAGCGCGAAGGGACGATTTGCCGCGAGCGTGCGCGCGTGGTTAGCGCGAAGACCCCGAGCGCGCGGCGCACGAGCAGGTTCGGGTTGTGGGAGTGCCCGGCGATGTGGCTCGGCAGATGCCCCAGGATGGCGACGCCGCTCTCCTTGACCGCCTCCATGGCGGCTTCGGGTGGCCGTTCTGCGCCGCCCTCGAATGCGTCTGCCAGCGAGAAGGTCCGGAAGATGTGGCCCGGGGCCAGCGGCGCGAGCAGGGGTAGCACCTCCTGGAAGAGGTGCTCGGCCCGCCTGCAGCCCGGGAGCACGGGGATGACGGTCTGTCGGCCGGTGGAGCTCATGCGGCCTCCTCGGCGTCGATCGCGCGCAGCACGGCGTCTGTGAACTGAGCGGTGTCGCAGCTGCCGCCGAGGTCGCGCGTGCGCGAGGCAGGATCGGCGAGGGCGGCCCGGATGCCCGCGTCGAGCAGGTCCGCGGCCTTGCGACGGCCGATGTGGCGCAGCATGAGCACCGCCGAGAGCATCAGCGCCGCGGGGTTCGCGAGCCCCCGGCCCGCGATGTCGGGCGCGCTGCCGTGTACAGCCTCGAAGACCGCGTGGCGATCACCCACGTTCGCTCCCGGGACGACGCCGAGGCCCCCGACGAGCCCGGCGCAGAGGTCGCTCAGGAAGTCGCCGTAGAGGTTCTCTGAGAGGAGCACGTCGAAGTCTCTCGGGTCGTGGACGAGCGCGGCGGCCGCCTCGTCGAGGCGCGCCTCGCCGTACTCGATGAAGGGATAACGCTCGGCCACCCGGCGGGCGCAGCTCAGGAACAGGCCGTCGCTCATGGGCATGATCATGTCCTTGTGGAGCGCGGTGACCTTCGCGCGGCCCTCCGTGCGCGCCACGTTGAAGGCCGCCTCGGCGATGGCGAGGCTCGCCTTCTCGGTGACGATGCGCAGTGACTCGACCACCCCGGGCGCGGGCTGGTGCTCGCGGCCCGAGTAGAGCCCCTCGGTGTTCTCGCGCATCACCACGAGGTCCACGTCGTCGTGGCGGGTCTTCACGCCCTCGATGGAGCGGACGGGTCGGATGGAGGCGTAGAGGCCGAGCTCCTTGCGCAGCGCGACGTTCACGCTGCGGAAGCCCTTGCCCACCGGCGTTGCCACGGGGCCCTTCAGCGCAACGCGGTTCCTGTCGATCGAGTCGAGCACGCGCTGCGGCATCGGCGTGCCTTCTCTCTCGGCGACCGCCGCTCCGGCGTTCTGGGTCTCCCAGGTGATCTTCGGGCAGACCCGCTCGACCACGCGGCAGGTCGCGCCGGCGACCTCGGGGCCGATCCCGTCTCCCGGGATGAGGGTAAGGGTGAGCTTCGAGTCCGCCATGTTTCTCCTTGACAAGACAAGCCGCTTTGCTGAGCCTGTCGCCCGTCACGACGGGCCGGCGATGTCGCATTCTCAGCGCCGGCCGACACATAGCGCGCGGGGAGGCCATGCGTCCTAACAGATTCCACCTCATCTTGTTCCTTGCCTTCGGGCTCGTCCTTTACGCTTGTGGGGGTGGCTCCTCCGGCGACGAAGAAGAAGACGCCGGGGCCGGCACCCAGGACGTGCCGGCGGCAGTCGAAGACGAGGGCACACCGGACCCGGGCGCCGAAACGCCCGACGAAGGGCCCATGACGTCGGATGTTCCGGAGGAAGATGACGCCGTCGAGGACGTGGGGGCGGACACCTACACGCCGCCGCCTCCCCCCGCCATCAACTTCCTGACGACGCCGCCGGAGCTTGGGGTCGTGGGATCGACAATCCTCTACAAGCCGCGACTCGCCGGCGTCGGCGACACCACCTTCACCCTCGTCGACGGCCCCGAGGGCATGAGCATCGACGAAGACGGCATCCTGTCCTGGACGCCGTCGGACGCCGACGACGGCGAGCACGAGGTGCGCATCACCGCGACACGCGATGACGACGAGGGCACCCAGGCCTTCGTGCTGATCGTCAAGGGCGTCAAGCAGCTCGGCCAGGGTGACGTCGGGTCACAGGGCGGCACCGTCAGCGCGCCGGCTCTCGAAGGCGAGGGCGAGGCTGCCGTGGACATCCCGGCAGGCGCTCTGGACGAGGGCCTCGTGGTCACCATCGGCGCCGTCGAGGATGCGCCCACGGCCCCCGCGCTCGATCCGAGCGTGCAGGGCACCACCGTGGCCTTCGGCCCGAGCGGCACGAGCTTCGAGGTGCCGGTCACTGTCAAGCTCCCCATTCCGGCGGCTCTGAGGGACACACCCGAGCGGGTGGCCGTGCTCGTGTACGACGAGAAGAACAGCCGCTGGGAGCCCGCCCCCGTCACCGGATCGCTCCCGGAGTCCGGTGTCGTGCTGGCCGAGGCGCGGCACTTCTCGCTCTTCCAGACCGGCGTGTCCTCCTTCAAGGTGCTGGCCCAGCCCCGCATCACCAAGGCCGTGGACATCTGCGCGAAGAACCTGCTGGTCTCCGTCGGCATCAGCGACGGCCTCGAGAAGATGATCCCCGTGGCCAAGGGCATGACCCCCGAGGTGTTCACGGTCCTCTACTCCTTGAGCGAGAAGAACATGAAGAACCTCGTCCAGCACGAGGACTTCAAGGGCAGCGTGCGTCTGACCTACGCGGTGGGCGTTACCAACGCGGAGAGCGGAGCACAGAGCGTCAGGATGGTCGCCGTCAACCTCTACAAGCGCGAGGACGGCAGCGCCCGGGTCGCCATGGCCGACCGCAACGGCAAGCTCCTCTACGACAAGGAGTACCAGGACATGTTGGCGAGCTGGGACGACATCGCCCCGGTGATGCACGGAGCGGCGATCGCGAGCCGTTTCGACGGCGACCTGCCCAAGGGCAGCTCGATCTCGGTGACCTTCCACAGCCGCTACGACCTTGGAGACGCCTCCGAGAGCCCCTTCACCGAGGACACCCTCGGGGTGATGCTCGGCAGGAACTACTACCTCGTCCAGGACAAGATAGAGCTGGCCGCCTCGGGCACCGACATGGACTGCGACGAGCTCGTCGACCGCTTCGACGACGAGGTCACGGTCGGCGCACCCGAGCTCATCCCGACCCCCAGCGAGCCGGTGTCGACCATCGTCGACAAGGAGGTCGCCCTCGCGTGTGCCGTTGAAGGCCAGGGCGCGACGGCCGAGGACGTCGAGTGGAGCACGCTGACTCCGGGCGGCGCGGTGACCAAGGGATCCGACGGCAAGGCCACCTTCAAGGCGAGCGCCGCCGGCGCGCACAAGGTGACCTGCGGCGTCTCCGGGCCGGGCTTCGAGGTCAGCCAGAGCTTCTCGATCTTCGTCGAGGAGCCCGCCCCCGACAACGAGGCGCCGATCTGCACCCCGAGCGTGCAGCGTCCGGTGATCCACGTGGACGAGGTGACCATGCTGCTGGCCATCGCGTCGGACGACACCACCTCGCCGGGCCTGCTCGCGATCGAGTGGGGGCTCGTCAACGAGAGCGGCGAGCTCGTGCCGGACGAGGCCTTCTCCTCCCCGGTCGGCCCCCAGAGCGCCTTCAAGGGCCTCGAGGCGGGGGTCTTCACCATCGGCTGCCGCGCCACCGACCCCGAGACACCCGGTCCGATCGGCAGCAAGACCATCGAGGTCGTCGAGCTCACCCAGAACCTGCCGCCGACCAACGTGAAGCTCATCGCCCCGGCGACCGTCGACGCCGGCGAGACCGTCACGATCGCGGCGATGGCCACGGACCCGGAGCACTTCGCGCTCGACTTCGAGTGGGAGCCTTCGGACCTCATAAACGAGCTCGTGCAGACCCCGACCGCCAGCACGGTCGAGCTCACGGCCGAAGAGGCGGGCGCGATCACTGTCACCGTGACGGTCTCGGACGGGCAGAACGCCGTCGAGAGGAGTGCCGAGATCACCGTGATCGCCACCAGCGCCGGCACCGACGCCGACGGGGACCACTTCCCCGCGGGCGAGGGCCGGTACGAGGACTGCGACGACGAGGACATCCTGATCAACCCGGCGGCGGACGAGATCTGCGGCAACGACGTCGACGAGGACTGCGACGGCGTCATGGAGCAGGACTGCGGCCCGCCGCCCGACGCGGACGGCGACTATGTGCCCGACGAGGCAGACAACTGCCCCGAAGCCTACAACGCCTCCCAGACCGATCTCGATGGAGACGGCTTGGGCGACGCCTGTGATGACGACGACGACGGCGACGAGGTCTTGGACGCCGACGACAACTGCCCCTACGAGGCCAACCCCGGCCAGGAGGACTGGGACAACGACGGCGAAGGCGACGCCTGCGACCCCGACGCTCCCTGCGAGCAGGACGAGGACTGCGACGACGACGACGCCTGCACCATGGACCTCTGCGGGGAGGGCGGCACCTGCATGTACGGCGCGGTGAGCTGCAGCGACGAGGACCCGTGCACCATAGACGCCTGCTTCCCGAACCTCGGCTGCATGCACGACGACATCCCCGGCTGCTTCCCCGACGGCGACCACGACGGGGTGCCCGACGACGCCGACAACTGCCCCGACGTCTTCAACCCGCAGCAGGAGGATGCCGACGGTGACGAGATCGGCGACGCCTGCGACTGCATGCCCGACTGCGAGGACGCTGGGAAGGAGTGCGGTGACGACGGCTGCGGAGGCTCATGCGGTCACTGCGGAGAGGGCCAGGTGTGCGTGGACTTCATCTGCGACACGGCGGAGGAAGGGATCTCCTGCCTCGAAGGCTTCGAGTGCGTGCTCGCCTGTGAGGGCGACCCGTGGGAGTGCTACCCCGACTGCCGCGACCAGGTCCGGCCGAGCGAGGAGCAGAGCATTCGGCGGCTCTTCGGCTGCATGGGCGACGGCGTCTGCGAGGAGATCAGCACCGGCTGCGCCCAGGACAGGTGCGCCGAGCAATACGAAGACTGCGCGCACGGCTGCCAGCCGAGCTGCTCCGGCGTGGTGTGCGGCGACGACGGCTGCGGGGGCTCCTGCGGCGAGTGCGCCGTGGACGAGGTCTGCGACGGCGGCGAGTGCCGCGTCTGCGAGCCCTACTGCGGCGAGGGGCGCCAGTGCGGTGACGACGGCTGCGGCGGCACCTGCGGCGAGTGCGCGCCGGAGGAGGTCTGCGAGCACGGCGAGTGCAGGCCGGACGAGACCAGCGACCTGAGCTGCATCGAGGTCTTCATGTGCCTCCTGCAGTGCGAAACACAAGACGAGAGCTGCACGCACGAGTGCCAGCGCAGGCTCGACCAGACCCAGCTGGGCTCTCTCGTCGCCCTGGTCAACTGCTTCAACGACTCGGACTGCGACCCGGAGAACACCGAGTGCATCCAGGCTGCCTGCTCGGAGCTGTGGGCCGAGTGCGAAGGCGGTGGCTGTGAGCGACTTTGTGATGACAAGCAGTGCGGCGACGACGGCTGCGGCGGCTCCTGCGGTGAGTGCCCGGGAGGCGAGATCTGCGTCGACTACTACTGCCAGGACTGCGACCCCGAGTGCGCGGGCAGGGATTGCGGTGACGACGGCTGCGGCGGCTCCTGCGGCGAGTGCTCTGAGGGCATGAGCTGCCAGGACGGCACCTGCGTCGAGGTGTCCACGGGGGGCTGCGCCGAGATCCTGGCGTGCTTGCAGGGCTGCGAGCCCCACGATCAAGGCTGTGCGCAGGAGTGCACCTGGGCGGCCGGCGAGAGCGCCATGGCTGACTACAACGCCTACACCCAATGCCTGGAGGACTTCTGCAGGGACCCCGGAGAGGGGTGCATGCAGGAGGCGATCGAGAACTACTGCCGCGACCATGCGGCGAGGTGCGGCGTGATTTCGTGCGTGTCGAGCTGCGACGGCAAGGAGTGCGGCGACGACGGCTGCGGTGGCTCCTGCGGCGAGTGCGCCAGCGGCATGAGCTGCCAGGACGGCGTGTGCGAGGAGCCCACCACCTCCGACTGCCCCTGGATCGTCAGCTGCGTAGCTGGTTGCGGCGGCGAAGCGGTCTGCGAGGAGGCGTGCATCGAAGAAGGCGGCCCGGCCTCCGCCCTGCACTACAGGAGGCTGCAGGAGTGCCTCCAGGAGGCCTGCCCCCAGAACGACGCGCCGTGCATCGAGGACGCCCTGCAGAGCGATTGCGTCGACGAGGCCCTCCCCTGTATCGAGGACCACTGCGAGCCGATCGAGTGCGGGGGCAAGGAGTGCGGCGACGACGGCTGCGGCGGAAGCTGCGGTGAGTGCCCGGCGGGCCAGGCCTGCCACGAGTGGAGGTGCGTGCCGCGCGACGGCCTCTCCTGCGCGGAGTACCACGCCTGCTTCGATGCCTGCCTCGAGTCCCCGGACCCGCACTGCGACGACGACTGCAACAACAGGATCAGCGCGGAGGGGCGGCAGGACCGCGAGGCCTTCCTCGACTGTGTGAACGAGGCCTGCGAGCCCGACTACTTCGACTGCGAGCGCCTCGCCACGGCGCGCGGAGGAGCCTGCTACGGTCCCGCTGTCCGGTGCGGGAGGGTGTGCGAGCCCGAATGCGGCGGCAAGCAGTGTGGCGACGACCGCTGCGGCGACTCCTGCGGGGAGTGCGAAGGCGGGACCTGCAACCCCTACGGCCTGTGCGTGTACGAGTGTGAGCCCAACTGCGACGGCAAGGAGTGCGGTGACGACGAGTGCAACGGCTCCTGCGGGGAGTGCATAGACGGCTGGGGCTGCAACGCCGAAGGAGTCTGCGAGGAGGAAGGCTGCGTCCCACAGTGCCGGGACAAGGAGTGTGGTGACGACGGCTGCGGCAGCTTCTGCGGGGTCTGCGGTGACGGCTGGACCTGCAACGACGCCGGCCAGTGCGAGGAGCCGGTCTGCGAGCCCGAGTGCGGGGGCAAGGAGTGCGGTGAAGACGGCTGCGGCGGCACCTGCGGCGAGTGCGCCGGCGATCAGTTCTGCAATGACGGGTACTGCGACTTCACCGCGTGTCCCGCCGGCACGCCCTGCGAAGACGGCAACCCCTGCACGGCGAATGACACCTGCGAAGGCGGAGAGTGCGTGGGCACGGAAGCGCTGGACGGGATGGACTGCGACGACCTCGACATCTGCACCACGCACGACGCCTGTCGGGCCGGCATCTGCATGCCGGGCGTGCCTCTCAACTGCGACGACGGCGACGAGTGCACCACCGACATCTGCGACCCGGAGGAAGGCTGCAGACACGAGGAGATCCCCGACTGCCGTTGCGAGCCTGACTGCTCGGGCAAGGACTGCGGCGACGACGGCTGCGGCGGAAGCTGCGGCACCTGCCCGGAGAACATGCAGTGCAGCGAGCTCGGAACGTGCGAGGAGGCCCCCGCGTGCGCGGCGGGCGCGCCCTGCGACGACGGCAACCTCTGCACCGAGAACGACCAATGCGACGGTGAAGGTGGGTGCGGAGGAACGCCCGTCCCCGACGGCCGGACCTGCGACGACGGCGACCACTGCACGACCGCCGACATGTGCGTCGCCGGCGTCTGCGAGGGCACGCCGGAGCCCGGCTGCGAGTAGGCCGGCCCCGCTCCGAAGCGCTCCAGGAATGGCCGCACGGCTCCGGCCATTCCTGGTGTCTTCTCGGGGAGTCTTCTGCTAAACCCCGGGCGCTTCACCCAACCAAGGAGTCGATCGTGACGAAGCTCAAGCCGGGCGTGGTCACCGGAGAGGACTACGCTGCGCTGATCCAGGCCTGCAAGGACGGCGGCTACGCGCTGCCGGCCGTCAACGTCATCAGCTCGCACACCATCAACGCCGTCTTGGAGGCGGCCGCGAAGAACGGCGGCGACGTCATCATCCAGATGTCCAACAGCGGGGCCGCGTTCGTGGCCGGCAAGGGCTTCCCCGACGGCTTCGAGGCCAAGGTCCTTGGAGCTGTGGCGGCCGCCCGGCACGTTCACCTGCTCGCCGAGCACTGGGGCGTGTGCGTCGTGCTGCACACCGACCACGCCAACCGCAAGCTCATCCCGTGGGTCGAGGCCATGATCGGCCACAGCGAGGAGTCCTTCGAGAAGACCGGAAAGCCGCTCTTCAGCTCCCACATGCTCGACCTCTCCGGCGAGAGCATCGACTTCAACCTCTCGGAGTCGCGCCGCGTGCTCGAGCGCATGGCGCCGATGGGCATGAGCCTCGAGATCGAGCTCGGCGTCACCGGCGGCGAGGAGGACGGCGTCGGCAGCGACTTCGACGACTCCGCGGACAACTCCCACCTCTACACCCAGCCCGCCGACGTGCTCCGGGCCTACGAGACCCTGAAGGACGTGGGGCACTTCTCGGTGGCCGCCTCCTTCGGAAACGTGCACGGCGTCTACAAGCCGGGCAACGTGAAGCTGCGCCCCGAGATCCTGCGTGAGTCGCAGGCCCTCGTGAAGGAGCGCCACAACACGGCCGAGAACCCGCTTCACCTCGTCTTCCACGGCGGGTCCGGGTCGCGGCCCGAGAAGATCACGGAGGCGATCTCCTACGGCGTGTTCAAGATGAACATCGACACCGACACGCAGTTCGCCTTCGCGACCGCGGTCGGCAAGTACGTCGACGCCAACCCCCGCGCCTTCGCTTACCAGATCGATCCCGACGACGACCGGCCCTACAAGAAGGTCTACGACCCCCGCAAGTGGCTGCGCGAGGGCGAGCAGAGCATGGTCGATCGCCTCGACCAGGCCTTCGCGGAGCTGGGAAGCACGGCTAAGAGCCTGGCGCGAGGCTGACGTATTGGGTGTGTCCCACATCGCCCGGCGAGGCCATCGGCACTTGGCTGTCGGTGCGAGGCTCGGCGTCACCGACGGGCTCGCCTTCGGCTCGCGCGCCATCGGGCCGAGCCCGATGGCTTGGGACCAATCCGCTTGGGAAGGGCGCATCCGCTTCAGCGCATGCTGCCCCTCGCTCGCCTGCGGCTCGCTGCGCGCGCTCAGACCAAAGGCCTGAGCGCTTGCGATCCCGCCTGCGCGGCTCAAGTGGGACGCTGCCGGGGGATTGCGTGGCTGAGACCGATCTCTACGCACCGGTGAAAGCCTGGCTCGAGGGGCTGGGCTTCGAGGTGAAGGCGGAGGTCGGTCCGGCCGACGTGGTGGCATGCCGGGCGGGCGAAGACCCACTGATTGTCGAGCTGAAGCGGGGCTTCTCCCTGGCCCTGCTGCAGCAGGCGGTGGCCCGGCAGAGCATCTCGGACTCGGTCTACGTGGCGGTGCCGCGCTGGTCGGGAAGGGCGGGGTGGCGCAGCTTCAAGGCCAACGTGGGGCTGTGCAGGCGGCTCGGGATCGGCGTCTTGTCGGTGCGCCTCGAGGACGGCTTCGTGCAGGTTCACGCCGACCCGGCGGAGTTCCATCCGCGCAAGAGCAAGCCAAGGAAGGGAGCCCTGCTCAGGGAGTTCGCGCGCCGGGAGGGCGATCCGAACAGGGGCGGCATGCGCGGCCCGGTGGTGACCGCCTACCGCCAGGACGCCGAGCGATGCGCCCGTTACCTGGCCGAGCACGGTGCGAGCAAGGGTGCGGTGGTAGCGAAGGGCGCCGGCGTCGCGCAGGCGACGACCATCATGCGCGACAACCACTACGGCTGGTTCGAGAAGGTCTCGAAGGGCGTCTACCAGCTCAGCGACACGGGGAGCGAGGCCCTCGAGAGCGCCGGCGGCGACCCGGACCCGTCCCGGTCCGAGTGAAAGCCGGGGTCAGGGCAGGAAGCCCTCCATCAGCTTCGCCACCAGCTTGGGGACCTCGATCTGCGGGACGTGGCCGATGCCTGCGAGCATCCGCAGCTCGGCGCTCGGAAGCTGGGCTGTGAGCGCCTCGGCGGTCGCCGGGTCGATGACGCGGTCTCGGGCGCCGTGGATCACCAGCGCCGGCGCCGTGATCGCCGACCAGTCCTCGGGGAGCCCCGTCCATCCCGCCTCCGTGTGGAGCACGTCGAAGTAGCTGGTCAGGCGCGCGCGGGCTTCGATGTGCCTCCGGATCGCGAAGACCCGCATGGGCTTTGGAAGCGGCGGCGGCTTCTCGGCCACCCAGCGAATGAACTCGTCGGCCTCGTCCACGCTGCTCGGCAGCAGCGGGTTCTTCCCGCGGGCGATGGCCTCGTCGGCCTCGCTCGGCCGCGGCTTGGGGCCCATCGAGCCGATGAGTGACAGCGACGACACTCGCTCGGGCGCGTCGCTCGCGAGGCGGAGCGAGACCCCGCCCCCCATGGAGTTGCCGACGAGGTGGGCCTTGTCGATGCTCAGCCGGTCCAAGGCCGCGGCGAGGAAGGCGGCCTGCGCGGGCAGGGCGACCTGCGGAGCCGCCACCGGTGAAGCTGCGCCGAAGCCCGGCAGGTCCACGATCACCAGGCGGTGACGGCGCCGCAAGAAGAGCGCCAGGGGCAGCCAGCCCTCCTTGTCCCCGCCGAAGCCGTGCACGAACAGGAGCGGCGGATCGCCGGCCCCCATCTCCAGGTAGGGAGCGGCGACCCCGTCGATCTCCAGCACGCCGCGGCGGGCGCGGGTCAGGGTCGTGACGGCGCGTACCGCCGCCGCCGTCATGAGTCGTCCGAGGGTCAACCACATGGCGCGAGGCTACTCCCTTTGGCCGCAGATCTCATCCGCCCTGCTTGACTGGGAGCCGCGGGTGTGGCCTATGCGCGCTCCCCCGGCGCTCACAAGATGGAGCCTCCATGCACGCCCCCAAGATCCTCGCCCTCGTCATCGTCACCGCCTTCGCCGTCCACGGCGTCGGCTGCTCGTCGGACAGCGGCGGCGGCGGCATCGGGCCCGGCTTCGGCACGGGCGCGGACTCCGGCACGGGCGGCGGGAGCGACCTCGGCGCGGGGCGTGGCGATGTGGGCGCGGCGCCCGGGCAAGACGTCGGTCGCCGGCTGGACACCACGCCCTCGGGGTCGCGCGACGTCGTGGACGGGCCTTCCTTGCGTGATGCCGGCGGCGCCTCCGCGGATCTCGGCGGGACGCCTGGCTACGATCCGGGCGGCAGCACCACCGGAAACGACACGGGCGGCAGCACCACCGGGAACGACAGCTCCGGTGGCGGCGGCTGCGGCAACATCGACTTCGAGGGCGTCTGCGAGGGCCCCGTGCTGAAGTACTGCCAGGAGGGAGTCCTCGCGACCATCGACTGTGCGGAGGACGGCCTGAGCTGCGCCTTCGTGGCCGAAGGTTATGGCAACGACTGCGTGGCCGCCTCCGGTGCAGACTGCTACTCGGAGAACGAAGAGGGCTTCATGCTCGCGCTCTGCTCCGGGACCGACGCGGTGTGCGTCTTCACGGGCGAGAGCAGCGCGACCTGCCGGGAGAACGTGAAGGCCTGCGGGAGCAGCGCGTACTCCTGTTCGGACGACGTGCTGGTCCTCCCCTGCGACGTCCAGGACGACGTCCAGCCCCTCGGCTTCGACTGCACGGCCGACGGCGGGACCTGTGCCGCCGCCGCGGGAGACAAGCCGGCCCGCTGCGAGGGCCTGGTCGAAGGCTCGGTCTGTGACTCCGACACCTTCATCTGCGGCGACGGGCTCGTCTGTGGCGACGTGGACCCCGAGTCCGGCGTCGGCGTATGCAAGACCGGCGAGCCCCCGGTGACCGGTCCGACCTGCGCCACCTACTGCGAGAAGGTGACGCTGAGCTGCACGGGGGAGCACGCTCAGTACGCCGACTTCGCCGCCTGCCAGGCTTACTGCGGCATCGCCGGCGGGCTGCCCGCCGGCGCCGAGGGCGACTCGGACGGGAACAGCATCGCCTGCCGCCTGCACTACGCGACCGCGGCCGGCTCCGACGGCGGCACGGCGGCGGAAGACTGCCCCAAGGCCGGGCCTTCCGGCGGCGGCGCCTGCGGCTCCTACTGCGACAACTACTGCCACCTCGTGACGAAGAGCTGCACGGGTGAGCAGAAGCTCTACGACGACGCCGAGGCCTGCGCGACCGCCTGCGCGGAGCTGTCGGCCGACGGGACGCCCGGCGACACGAGCGGGGACACGGTGCAGTGCCGGCTCCACTTCGCCGGCGCCGCGGGCTCGGACGTCGAGGGCGGCTCGGCGGCGACGCACTGCCCCAACGCGGCCTCGGCGGGCGGCGAGCTCTGCGTGGATGACGAGCCGGAGCCCGTGCCCACGTACACTGACGACGTGCAGCCGATCCTCGGCGCGAAGTGCGCGTCCTGCCACACCACGGGCGGCTCCGGGGGCCACAACGGCGCGCTGAGCTACGCGGACACCCAGACCCCCTCCGAGGGCTACGGCAAGTGCACGGACGAGGGGCTGCTCCGCGGCGCCTGCTTCGGTGTGATGGTGCACGACGGCTCCATGCCGCCGAACGTGGGCTGCACCGGTGACCCCGAGGCCGACGCCGAGAACGAGGCCTGCCTGAGCGCCGAGGAGATCGAGACCCTCGACGCCTGGATCGCCGGCGGCATGCCCGAGTGATCTCGCATCCTGAAACTGGCGTTTCAGGACGCAGCGCTTAGCCATTGGCGATTAGCTGCTAGCCGGAGTGCAGTGGTTTCGGGTACCTGGCTAACGGCTAACGGCTAACGGCTCCCGCCCTGAAAGGCCACTTTCAGGGCGGGAACGAGCAAAGAGCCGCCTTCCGCGGGCTCACTCGGCGGGTCGAGCCCGGTAGCCCACCAGCGCGACCACCGCCAGGATGGGTACGCCGACGAGGATCGCCGGCAGTACCATCGTGGCGTCGTCGGGGAAGTACCTGGCCGTGAAGGCCACGGCCAAGCCGTGGTTCAGGTAGATGGCGTTGCACGAGAACGAGATGCCATCGCGCTCGTCGAGGGCGAGCGCGGCGAGGCGGGCGCAGGCGAAGGAGAGCACGGCCACTCCGGTGGTCCAGCCGAGGCCGGCGGCGAGGGTGCCCGCACCCTGCTGGACCCAGGTAGGCCGGCTGAGAGACGCGGCGCAGAAGATCAGCAGGCACAGGGAGCCGATGGCCAGCGGGCCGAACAGTCCCTGCCCGGCGGCGACGGCGCGGGGCGCTGCGCGGGCCACGAGCCGCGACAGCACCCACGGCACGCCCAGCAGCACGGCGATATAGGCGGCCTGATCACTCATCTCCGAAGCCGGCACGGGGGTGCCCTCGCCACCCAGCAGGGCCAGCAGCACGGGCACGGTGACCGGGCAGAGCGCGCTGGTCACGACCACCACCCACAGCGCGAGCGGCAGGTTGCCGCCGAAGACCGCGGCGATGGCAGGGCTGGTGAGGCCCGCGGGCATGGCTGCCACCAGGGTGAGCCCCACGGCCCACTCCGGCGCCACCGCGCTCGCGATCAGCCAGGTGATGAGCGGGATGGCGAGGAGCTTGGCCGCCGTGAGCGAGGCGATGCGCTTCCCGGCCGCCGGGCGCCGGAGCTCGCCCGCCAGCGCAGCGCCGTCCACCCTCAGGAAGGTGAAGAACAGGATGCCGCCCAGGAAGACGGGCACCAGCACGCGCAGGACCTCGCCCTGGCTCGGCGTCACCAGTCCGAGGGCGAGCATGGCGTAGGCCGGCAGCCAGAATCGGCGCCCGAGGAGGTCGCCGAGCAGCCGGCGCGCGGACAGGCTGATCGTCACCCGGACAGCCCCCTCTGACCCTCGTAAGCGCCGGCACCTTGGGTGGCGCCCGCGCCGCAGCGACAGCCCAGGGCGACGGCCTCCTGCGTGCTCATCCCGGCCGCCAGCCCGTAGGTGACGCCGGCCGCGAAGGAGTCGCCGGCGCCGTAGGTGTCGACGATCGGGCCCGGCAGAGCCGGCGCGCTGAAGCGCTCGACCGAGCCGTCCCGGAGCTGGACGCTGCCGCCCTCTGCTCCTTCGGTGCGAATCACGAGCTTCAGCACGGCCGAGAGGTCCCCCGGGCCGACCGCCTCCGTCGCGTCGAGGGCGCTGCCTATGAGCGCGTCGAGCCGAACGCCGGATGCCTCCAGCACGGCCAATTCCGCCCTCGGGGTGGACGCCAGGACCCGCGCCGCCCTGGCCCTGCGAAAGCCCTCGGGATCGGCGGTCGTGACGAAGACGCCGTCGTAGTCGCCGAGGCTGTCCCAGGGCAAGCGGTCCTCGGAGGTCGGCATCAGCCGCTCCCCGACGACGGTGATGGTGCGCTCTCCGGCAGCGTCGACGAAGGTCACCGCGCGCCGGGTCGCGACGTCGCGCCAGGCCACGTGCAGGTCGACGCCGAGCGCCTCGAGCCCCTTCACGGACTCCTCGCCGAGGGCGTCGCGGCCCAGAGACGTGAAGAAGGTGCAGCGCCCCGCCAGCTTCGCGAGCTGGGCAGCCACCACCGCCCCGCCGCCCGCGGGCTGCGAGAGAGCCTCGGGTGCATGGATGATCTCGCCGGGGCGGGGCAGGGCCTTCACGCGGATGAAGTCCACCCACTCGATGTGGCCGATCACCGCCAGTCGCAGGTCTGTGCTCATGGCTGCTTCATAGCAGCTCCGACGCGATGGATCGGCACGCGTTGCCGCCGGGGCGGAGCTACTCGGAGGGCGGCTCCCGGCAGTCGGGCACGGGCGCGTGGAGACAACCCAAGCCTGGCTCGCACCAGTCGTCGGTGCACTCGAGCTCGTCGTCGCAGTCGAGAGGCTCGGTCTTGCACCTGCCGTACTGGGCGTCACAGGTGGCGTCCGTGCAGACCTCGCCGTCATCCGGGCAACGGCTCGGCAGGTTGACGCAGCCGATGAGGGGGTCGCAGAGGTCCAGCGTGCACAGGTCCTCGTCGCTGCAGTCCGCCGCCACCGTGTAGCAGCGACCGGTCTTGGGAAAGCAGCGGCCCTGGTTGCAGGCGTCTGAAGGGCACTCCTTCTCCCGCCTCGTGCAGCCGATCCCGGGGACGCAGGTGTAGGTGACGCAGAGGTTGTCGGAGACCGGGCACTTGACTTCCTCGACGGTGCACAGGCTGTCCCCGCCCCAGAATTTGCAGACGCCTGGCGCGATGCACGGGTCGTCCCCGCCGACATCTTCGCAGTCGGCATCCGAGGTGCAGGCGAGCGGGCAGTTGGCGATCGCTGCCACGACGCATTCTCCAGTGTCGGGATCGCAGTAGGGCAGCCCACACTCGAAGTCGTAGTTGGCGCATTCCAGCGGCGAGCTCGTGCACTCGCCGGTGTGCCCGTCGCACTCGTCGGCGGTGCAAAGGTCGCCGTCGTCGCATCGCTCGACGTTGGAGCAGGCCCCGATGTGGGGCCGGCAGAGGTCCTCGGTGCAGGGGTCGCCGTCGTCGCAGTCCGCCGGCTCGTTCACGCAGCCTACGACGGGGTGGCAGAGGTCGGTCGTGCAAGGCAGACCGTCGTCGCAGTCCAGGGCTGTGTTGAGGCACGAGCCCTCGCCCTCGTCGCAACGGTCCAGCGTGCACGGCAGGCCGTCGTCGCAGTCCAAAGGAATCGTCACGCAGCCCCCGACCTCCGGGACGCAGACGTGGCTGGCGCAGGGCAGCTCGTCGCGGCAGCGCGGCTCGGAGACGCACAGGCCCGTCGACCGGCGACAGTAGTCGACGGTGCAGGGGTCGCCGTCGTCGCACATGCGCTCAGCGAGCACGCACTCGCCGGTGCTCGGGTCGCAGCTGCCGAGCAGGCAGGGCTCGCCGGCGGCAGAGCACTCGATGGGGTCGTTTTCGCAGCCGTCGGGAGTGCTCGGGTCGCAGAGATCGCGAGTGCAGAGGTCGCCGTCGTCGCAGTCCCGGTCCCGGTGCAGGCAGTCGCCGGTGGCCTGGTCGCACGAGTCTACCGTGCAGGGGTTGCCGTCGTTGCACTCGTATATTGGGTTTACGCACCTGTGTGTCGCCGGTTCGCAGAGGTCCCGGGTGCAGAGGTAGTCGTCGTCGCAGTCCTCGTCTTCAAGGCACTCGCCGTGGCAATCCTCGCCGTTCG
>CAZQPP010000123.1:0-17446 GCA_964594295.1 uncultured Myxococcales bacterium
CCGCCAACGGTCAAAGCGAGCGTGCACGCTTCTCCACTTGCCGTAGCGCTCCGGCGGATCCCGCCACGGCGCCCCCGTGCACGGATGCGTCGGCCCGGAAAGGGCGGCTAGCGTCTCTCCCAGGTCGTAGTGAGGCTTCCACGAAATGCCAGCACGGTCGCGGTGCCGGTCGTGTCGAGCACGAGCGCCTCCTGGAGCACTCGCGACGCATAGACGTAGCCGTCGGGTGGGGAGAAGTCCCCCAACAACTCTGGGTCCTGCGCGTCCGGAACGACCACGTCGTGCGGATCGACTTCGTGCGCAAACAGGACGAAGACGTGGCCGTCGGGATCGGTGAGTTCGTGAACGCGCCGGCCGACCTCGAAGCGGAGCATGTTGTCACGCATGACCTTCGCCTCCACGACAAAGCCACCCTGCGTGCTGCCGACGATTCGGCCTTCGAGGTTTCGCACGATGAGCTGATACTCGTTTCCGGGGACTTCCTCGATGAAGTCCATCGTGTCCGGCACGCCCTCGATCGACGGCGTGCTTCGCATCTCGCCGCTGTCGGCCAGGAGCACCTGCGCCGGGCCCTTGCTCCACCCGTCCGGCGGCTCGATGGCCAGCCATTGCTCGAACGTGCACTGCGGGCACTCGTAGCCCAGCGCCGCAAACATGTTCTCCCCGGTCTGCCGCATCATCTTGTGGGTGAACACCGGGGCGTCGGCGGGACCTTCGGTGACGCCCGTGCCATCAGCCGTACTCTCCTCGGAGCCGGGCGAGCCACAGCCCAGTACAGCCCACGCCAACACGATCTGAGCCAATCGGCTACCAGCGCGACCCATGCTCTCCTCCTCTCTGCCCGGGGAGAAACGCTCCCGTGTTAGATCGTTCCCGCCCTGGAAGCGGCCTTCCAGGGCGGGAGCCGCTAGCCGTTAGCCGTTAGCCGTTAGCCAGGCACCCGAAATCACTGCATTCTGGCCAACAGCTAATCGCTAATGGCCAACCGCTGCATCCTGGAGCGCCAGTTTCAGGATGCCAACTAGATCACATCCGTCGGTTCCAGGCGAACGTGCACCCCTGCTGGCTACACCTGTCATCCGCGGCCCGGATGGAGCACTTGTTGACCGAGGCCGTGCCGCAAGAAGGAGGTCATCGTGCTGGGGAAGATCGTCGCTGTCATGAAGAAGGTCGTCGTTGGCTGGCTCTGCCCCCCGGCGCGATCCCGCACAGCTTCATCAAGAAGGCGAAGGAGTTGGAGACGGAGGTGGCTGCCAACCAGAAGCGTCTGCGACGACTGGAACGAGAGCTTCAGGAGCTCCGTGCTGCCCGGCTTGAACCGGAAGCGTATCGGGCGGCGCTGCGGGACTTCTCAGCCGTCTACGAGCACTTGAACCCGCACCAGCAGGCCAGCCTGATCGCCTACCCGCTCGACCGGGTGGAAGTCCGAGCCATCGTGGAGGACGGGACGCACGTCACCACCGAGGTGACCATCGCGTTGTTGGGGGAGCCGCCCGACGTGGACACGATCAAAAAAGGGGGCTGAGAGTGGGTACTCTCAGCCCCCGACTTGGCTCCGCAGTCGGCCCCCCGGCAGTACCCGGCTGGTCAGAGTCAGCGTGCCGTTCCAGCGGGAGAAGAAGCCGGTCTCGGCCCGCCAGCGAAAGCTACGAGCCCGCAAGCGCCGACGCAAGGCGCGCGAGGGCCAGCCGTCCCCGGCATCGCAGGCGCTGCGGTGGGCGATGACGTGGCAGCAGCAGATCAACGCGGACGGCATGACGAGAGCCGACATCGCCCGCCGAGAGGGGGTGACAAGAGCGGGGGTGACTTGGTTGATGTCCCTACTCGATCTGCACGGCGACCTGAAGGCCATGCTGCTGGAGGGGCACGACGACGTGGCCGACTGGAGCATCCGTCGAGCCCTCCGAGCCGTGGAGGCGGGCGGCCCGTCTACTCGCAGTAGTCCATTCGCAGCTTCTTGAGGTCGCCCATCACGCCCCTCAAATCTTGTCGTGTTGCCCCGGTCGGGTCGTCGTGGGAACCGGGGTTCGTGACCGTGATTGAGTGCTTCAGCTTGCCAGGGTGCGACAGGGATCGAAGATGGCCGCGACGAAGCGAAAGCGGCCACCGCACTCGCAGTGGAGGACGTCGATGAGAAACACCCGGCGGAGCAGGTCGGCCCATGCCATGCTCTTCGGACGCCTGGGCGCCACGGGTCGGTCGGGGTCCTCGGAGAGAGGGGACACCGGGACGACGAGGGGGCGATAGAGGCAACCGGACGCGAAGATGCCGAAGAAGCGGGTCAAATGAAAGCGGGGTGGAGGGAGCAGCGCGGCCAGCCGCGCAAGGAACGCCAGTGGCGCGCTTCGCCAACGCCCGAAGCGACAATGCGGGCGACTCGGCCCAACCCGCCTCCCGGCGACCAGTCCACCGCGAGAACACCGTCAACGTGCCCCTGCCTACTGTCAACGCTCACGCGTGGACTGTAAGCCGGCCGCCGGTCGCCGGGGACCGGAGCCATCCCATTTCAACGTGGGGAGGGATCGCTCATGGGAGGGATCGCTGGGAAGAAACCTGACTCCGATTCCGGGCCCTCGGTCAGAAGACGGCACCTGCCCACAGCTCCTCGACGAAGCGTGCGGCCGGAAGGATGTCGATTCCGTCCTCGGTGCGGCGCGGGACCGGGTCGAGCGACACGACCAGGCGCCGGCCCACTCCCGGGTGATCGCGCTCGAGCTCGCGCAGGCCCTTCAGGTGGTCCCGGTGGACACGTGGGGTAGCCTTTGCCTCGACGGCTGCGTCGAGGTGGTTCACGATGAAGTCCACCTCCACGCCGGTCGAGAGCCGCCAGTAGAAGAGCTCGGCGAAACGCCGACGGCAGGCGTTGTAGGCACACAGCTCGTGGAAGACCCAGCTCTCGAAGGCTTTTCCGAAGAGCTCGGAGCCAGCTTCGATGGCGCCCCAGCGTGCGAGGAAGCCGGCGACGCCGGTGTCGAAGAGGTAGAACTTCGGAGCGCGGACCAGGCGCCGCTTTGGTCGCCTACGGTAGGCGGGCAGCCAACGCCCAAGGAGGGTGTCGACCAGGATGTCGTAGTACGCGCGCACGGTTGTGCTCGACATGCCGACGTCGCGCGCGATGGTGGTGTGATTGACGGGCTCGGTGTTCGCCAGCGCGGCGAGGGCGAGGAAGTCTGCGAAGGCCGGCAGCCTTCGAACAAGCCCCTCGGCCGCTATCTCCTCCTTGAGGTAATGGGAGACGTACGTGTCGAGCAGTGAACGAGGTTGCTCGCCCAGGTAGATGGGGGGCAGGGCCCCGTGGTTGAGCAGTCGCACCAGGTCGAAGCCCTCGCCGATCTCGAAGGCGCTGAGGCCGTGCAGCTCGAAGCGCAGCCCCCGGCCGCCAAGCAGGTTGGCGCGTCCGCGGCGCAAGCTGCGCGCGCTCGAGCCACATAGGGCGAAGCGAGCGCCGCGGTTTTCGTGCAGCCAGTGAACCTCGTCGAGCAGGGCGGGGACCTTCTGGATCTCGTCGATGACCACGAAGGGCGGCGATCCCGCGAGCGCTACCTCCTCACGCAGCAGCTCGGGCCGTGTGGCGTAACGCCGGAACTGCTCGGCCTTGAGCAGATCGATCCAGCGCGCGCCAGGGTAGGTGGAACGAAGAAGGGTGCTCTTGCCGGTTTGCCTCGGCCCCCAAAGGAAGAAGGTCTCGGTGCCGGCCGCGGGCAAGGTGAGGGCTCTGCGAATTTCCATGGCTGCTTGGAAATTACATGAAATACCAGTCCATAGCCAGCATTCCTACGAGAGACCTTCTCCCTTGGAGGACGCCAGCCGTGGAGATCTCTTCCCACGTTGTGGAGATCTGCACGTCGCCGCGCTCACTCCAGGGCGAGCCTCCACGCGACGTCCTGCCCACTCGTCTGCGGCTACCCGTCTCCCCAGGCCAACGGGCTGCAAAGACCATCTTTGCCGCAGTCTGCTAGGAAGAACAAGCTGACGGCGTGATCGCGCCAAGGAGGAGTGGGCCAAGGATCCCGGCCGCCCGAGGCTCTTCATACGCAGGATTGACCCCTGGAAGACAATGAGTGAGCCCTGCCCCCCTTTCGTGGTGGCTCGGAGGTGCATCTGGAGGCGCGTGAGCGAGGGGAGGGCGCAGCGGGGCGTTGTTCCGGCCGAGAAGGCGGTGCCTCGCCGTCCCAACGCAGCGGGAGACCGTCGAGCTCCGTACGCCCAGAGCCGTCGGGGCCCCTGAAGCGGGGCCAGTTGCCCGCGATCTCTGCGGCATCGGGGTAGGAAGCGAGACCATCCGTTGCGCCTCGCCCTGCCCCCTGCTCCTCGTCGAACGCGGATGAGCCCAGGTAGGCGATCAACGCCGCGACCGCGACGGCGATCCCGATCAGTACGGCGCCGCGAAGCCCACGGTGGAGCTCCCGGCGCTCCTTGCCATCGGCGTCAGCCACGGCCGGGTTGGAGATGGTGATTCAGGATGACGGGCCGTTCCAGCAGTCCGGCGTGAGCCTGGATTGGCTCCGGACAATCGAGAACCTATCCAGATCTGGATCGACCAACAACATTCGAGGCCCTGCGTTGTGCGCACCCCGCCGCACCTGTAAGGACAACGCCGCATGGACTCGTTCGAACACCACCTCCGCCGCCACACACTGCTACCGCTGATCTGCCTCTTCGCTGCCTGCGCGGCCGGCTCCATCTCGGCGGAGGGAGCGACGACGTGCTCGACGTGTCCGGCAGGGACCTTCGCATCCAACAACGAGTGCTCGGCCTGCAACGCGGGGGCGGTCTCGGCGGAGGGAGCGACGGAGTGCCCAACACCGGCGGGGACGAGCAGCTGTCGGTCTGGTTGAACCCCGCCGAGACCGTGTCCGTGAGCTACACACAGCTGAATCGAGATGGGACCGGGGGCGAGACGCTGAGGGCCGCGACCTGGGACCCCGAGCGCGGGCTGTACCTGGTCGCTCTGCACAACCTGAGCGAGGTGGGGGCGCCCGGTGGCCAGCGCTGGACCGATCCGAAGGTCCACAACTGGTACAACCGCCACCGCCTCGTCATCCGCAACGACAACAGCGGGCCCGTGTCCGTGCCCCTGGCCTTCGACGGCGGAAACAACGCCGCCTTCTACATCGTCGGCGGCAGCCCCATGCTCCGAGACACCGAGGGCGAGCCGACCGGCGCGCCGCTGCAGATCTCCAAGAACTGGCACGAGACACCCTTCTGGTACCACCTCTACGGCGCGCTCGAGGTCGCCCCCGGCACGCACGAGCTGGAGCACACCTTCGCCCACTCCAAGTGGGGCGAAGCCTACGCCGCCGCGCACGCCCAGCTGTCGCTCGTCGGCTGGGGGCAGAATCAGCAGTGGGACGAGTCCTCTCTAGGCGCCTTCGGCGAGACGATCACCTACGACCCCGACCTCACCCTGAACTGCTCCATGGTCGACGACGTCAGGCCCTTCCTGGTCCAGTCGAAGAACAAGTGGGCCTGGACCGGCAACGTCGGGGGAGCCAACTTCCTGGTCTACGCCAACGAGGACACCGACAACCGCCCCGAGCACCAGCTCGGCCGGCTGCGCACCCACTACGCCTACACCGGCCCCAACCTCACCAACGTCGTGTACGCCGGGCTCAGCCGCGACGGAATGATAGCCGCACGAATCGCCACCCAGCTGGGCCGCACCGACGACCTGGTCCGCGCCTACTACCACCTCGAGTACACGCTCCTCGACGACCTGACCTACGAGCGCTTCGCCCTCTTCCAGTTGGCCGCCGACCGCTACGGCGACAACGGCTTCACCCGCTACGCATACGGGCACGCCGACGCCGTGACCTTCGACGCGGAGATCCCCGACCACAAGAGCACCGGCTACGCCTCGCCCGCAGACCGCGGGATCGCCCTTGAGGGCGACGCGCCCTGGGTGATGCTCTACGAGAACGTCCACACCGGCGGAAACCTGCCCGAGCACCTGGCGAACACCGCCTTCGTTGTGCGCTCCTTCGAGGCAGACCTCGGCGACACCGTGGTCACCACCCCGCACATCAACATCATCCGGACCCACAACGGAGGGTGGTCGCAGATGTCCTTCGAGCTGGGCCTGCCCTGGGACCAGGGCAATTCGAGCATCCCTGCCGGCAGCGTCATCAAGGCGACAGTCGAGTACCTCGTCCCCCCCGCCGACAAGAGCGCGTACTACGGCCAGAGCAACTACCTGAGCGAGCTGCCCCCCGAGAGCTTCCAGGGCACCGACATGCTCCTCACCCTGGCCAGGGACAACCAGCTCGAGGTTGTCGCAACCGTCGGCACCGTCGTCCGCACCCACCCGGTGGAGCTCGACGCCGCCCCGGGCGCCGTCGCGGTCCAGCTCACCCTCTCCGGCGGCCTTGGCTACACGCCGATCACCATACACGGCCTGGCGAGACCCGACGGATGGTCCCTCCAAAAGAGGGTCGACGGCGCGTGGTTGCCGGTCGACCAGGCCGTCGAGGGCAACGACTTCTGGCAGGCCTACGACGACGTCGCGACCGGCACCTTCGACCTGGTCTTCAACGTGCACAACCGCGGGACCCACGAGTACCGACTCGCCCGCTGACCGCGCCCCCTCCGCCAGACGCGGTAGACCCGGTCGGAACCCGAGCCCGCGTTGTGCCTGTGAAGCCCGCACATGAAAACCAACGTGGGAAGGAGCTGCCCGAGCCCCGTACTACTGTCACGGCGGTGAAGGCACAGGGATGATGGATAGAGTCCGTGGACGTGGTGTACGAAGCGCATCGCGATGGCCGCTGAAGGCGTTCTTCGCCTTCGGCCGACAAGAAGCCCAAGCCGCGGACTGAGGCGCAGTCCAGGGCGGGGGTGGAGCACGCGGAAATGTAGTTGGGCGCGAGGAGCTTGTCACGCCAAGGAGCCCCGCGGCTGCCCGCATGACCCGCCGGAGTCGCTGAGCTATGTTGCCCGCCGATCCCTTGGATGGAGGTGACATGAGCGCGCTCCCGCTTCTCCTTCTTCTCGGCGCGGCGGTGCCGGATGCCGTCGCCGGCCCCGACCTCGCAGAGCAGGCGATCGTCACCCCGGCGCCGATCTCGACGGTCACGGTCTTCAGCGACCGGGCGCGGGTCACCCGAAAAGGGCGCGTCTCGCTCGCGAAGGGAATCCACGCGCTGAGGCTCCCCGACATCCCGGGCGGCGTCATGATGGACACGGTCCGCGTGGGCACGAAGGGCGGCACCTTGCTGCGGGTCGAGGTCACCCCTGTCGAGAGGGAGCGCATCACCATCGAGGAGGTCGACGCGCTCATCGCCCGCCTCGAGGAGATCCAGCACCAGATCGCCCTCCTCGACGCCGAGGCTGCGGTGCTCTCCTCGGAGCTCTCCTGGCTCTCGAGCTTGAGCCCCAAGCCCGCCGTGCCGGAGGGCAAGCGCGTGGGGAGACGAGTGCCGGTCGTCGATCCGAAGGGGTGGGCCGCTACCCAGGACTTCGTCGCCCTGCGCAGCGACGCCATCCGCAAAGGCCAGCGCGCGCTCGCGGCCTCCAGGCGGGAGCTGGTCGAGCGTCTCGGGTCGGTGCAGCGCGAGATGCAGCAGCTCGATCTCGGGGCCCTCACCGAGCGCCGGGTGCAGGTGGTGGCGCTCGTCAGGACGAAGGGACGAGAGCTGGGCGTGGAGCTCGAGTACTTCGTCCCCGGCGCGGCGTGGTGGCCCGCCTATGACGTCGACTACGTCGCGGCGAAGGGCAAGATCACCCTGGCCACCGCCGGCCTGGTGCGACAGACCACGGGCGAGAGCTGGGAGGGCGTGCGCCTCGAGCTGTCGACCGCCATCCCGGGGCAGGGCATAGACCTGCCCGAGCTGCTGACCTGGACCCTCGGGGAGAAGAAGGAGCTGATCCCGCGGCCGCGACCCGAGTCGGCGATGCCCAGGCCCCCGCGCCACGCGATGCCGCAGCCGCGGCCCATCGCCGCCGAGGCGGATCGCGCGGCCCGGCGTCAGCTCCTCGCCGAGCGCGTGAGCCTGCTCCGGAGCATGGCGAGGGCGCCGGTGCCGGCCGCGGGATACGATCCGGCCGACTGGGCCCAGGGCTACGGTGCGGGCGCCGTCGGGGGGAAAGGGGGGGGCGTGTCGGCCGGTCTGCGCGGCAAGGCGGCGCCGCCTCCTCCGCCGTCGCGGCCGCGGTCGAGCCGGCGAGCGAAGCGCCGCTCCGCGCCAGCGCCGGCACCCGAGCCTGCGATGAGGACCGCCTCCGTCAGCGCCGAGTCGGTGGCGGAGGAGGACAGCGGGATCGTGAGCGCGTTGGGATCGGTCTTCTCCGGCCGCGACAAGGCGCCCGTGCGCCGCACTCCCCTCGGCATCTTCGAGGCGCCGCCGGCGGAGCGGGTGCGCTTCAAGGACCACAGCCTGCCGGCCGTGACCGCCGGGGGCCTCGACTACGTCTTCGTCTCGCCGACCCCGGCCACGATCCCGAGCTCCAGCGAGCGGCTCCGGGTGCCGCTGGCGAGGGCGACCTGGCCGGCGAAGACGCACTACGAGGCGACGCCCGCCCTCACGAAGACGGCCTTCCTCACCGCGCGCCTGAAGAACAAGGGCAAGACGCCGGTCCTGGCAGGCCCGGTGAACATCTTCATGTCGGGCGACTTCGCCGGCCAGGGCAGCCTCGAGACCACCGGCCCCGGCGGCGAGATCGAGCTGCCCCTCGGAGCCGACGAGGACATCCGCCTCGAGCACAACATCGTACCCTCGAGCCGCACCGAGGGCGTCTTCAGCAAGGACGACGTAACGGACTACGAGGTGACGCTGCAGATCGCCAACCACAAGCGCCGCGCCGTCGAGGTCGAGCTCTACGATGTCCTGCCCAAGAGCGTGCACGAGGACGTCGAGATCAAGCTGCTCAAAGTGAGGCCCAAACCCGCGCTCGGGCCGGACAAGGCAAAGGGGAGGTTGACCTGGCGCCTCGATGTGCCCGCGGGGAAGACCCAGAAGGTGGTCTTCCGCTACCGGATCACGCGTCCTGAGAACTGGCAGCTTCGCCAACGATAGGAGCGAGCGATGAAGAGCATGTTGAAGACGATCTTTGGCGCCGCGCTCCTCTTCTCCCTGGTGCCCGGGGTGAGCCTGGCCGAGGGAGACAAGGTCCACCAGGTGGTGGTCTTCGCCGATCGGGCGGAGGTGACCAGGGCGCTGACCGTGAGCTGTCCGGGCGGCGGCGAGGTGGACGCGGAGTTCGCGCGCCTGCCGCGGGGGCTCGACGAGCGGACGCTGCGCGCCGAGGCGAGGGGCAAGGCGAAGGCCCTTGGGGTGAAGAGCCGCGTGATCCCCCTGGAAGAGGACGCGGACGAGCGGGTGCGCGCCCTGCGCGAGGCGCTCCGGAAGGTGGATGACGAGATCGCCGCCCGAGACGACGAGGCGCGCACCATCTCCGACAGGCGGCGCCGGTCGGCGGGCTACGCCGGCTACTTCGTCGACCTGTGGGGCGAGGAGGTCCGAAACCCCAAGCCGGACACCAGGCGCTGGGCGAGGGTCCTCGACGGCCTCCGCGAAGACGAGCAGGCGGCCGCCCGTGAGATCGTCGCGCTCGGACCCAAGCGCCGGGAGCTGTCTCGGCAGCGGGACCTGCTCCAGCGGCGCCTCGCCCACTACCGGCCCTCGACCGCCGCCGAGGCGCGCACGGCCCGCGTGGTCGTGGACTGCAACGGCCTGAGCTCGGTCCGCGTGCACCTCAGCTACGTCGTGCCCGGGGCGACCTGGACGCCGGAGTACGACCTCCGCTTCGTGCCGTCGGGCAAGGGCCGGGTAGGGCAGGGCCGGGCGATCTTGACCGTCGCCGCGGCGATCCAGCAGGCCACGGGCGAGGACTGGGTCGACGCGAAGATCCTCCTTTCCACCGCCAAGCCGCGCCTGGGCGCCAGGGCTCCGCGTCCGGCCGCGCTCAAGATCGACGGCTACGAGGCAGGAGAGGAGAAGCTGCTGGTCTCGGGCGTGGAGCGCCGAAAGGACCTGAAGGCCGGCGGCGGAGGAGGTGCGGCGGGGCCCGCGGGCGCAGACCTCGACGATCGCGGCCAGTCCATGATCCTCACCTTGCCCCACCGGGCCACGATCCACGCAGACGGGCGCCCCTACTGGCTGCCGGTGGACGTGGTGAAGACGAAGGCGAAGGCGGGCTACGTCACCGTCCCGAAGCTGCGGCCCTACGTCTTCCAGGCCGTCGCCTTCAAGAACCCGGCCCGCTACCCGCTGCTCGCCGGGCGCATCCACGTGCACCGCGGGGGGACCTACGTCGGAGACACCCGGACCGAGTACCGGGCCCCGGGCGAGCACATGGAGCTGAGCCTCGGCATCGACGAGGAGCTCAAGGTGGAGCGCACCGACCTCGTCGAGAAGAACCGCAGGGCGGGGATCTTCTCCAAGACCAAGCACATGGACCGGGCTTATCGTGTCGAGCTCGAGAGCCGCGCCACGAGGGCGGTGGAGGTCGAGGTCCGGGAGAACATCCCGGTGAGCAAGGTGGCGGACGTCAAGGTGAAGCTCGACAAGAAGAAGAGCACGAAGGGCTACGAGCACGACTCCCACCGGGGCTTCGTGACCTGGCGGGTGCGCCTGAAGCCCGGCGAGAAGAAGCACGTGGACCTGAGCTACGAGATCCACCTGCCGGAGGACTGGAAGACCAGGCGTTGACGGCTCCGTGTGGTCTCCGCGTCTGCCCCGCCAACAAGGCGTTTCGCTTGCGAAACGCCCCGCGTAGAGGTGTTTCCTTTAGGAAACGCCTGCTCCGCCAGTCTGTTATGCTCCGCCGGGCCTAAACAAGGAGTTTCGCCCCGAAACTCCCGCGGTAGGGGCGTTCTGCTTCAGAACGCCCGCCCCCGCAAACGACAGGGGTGGAAGCGTGCGAATCCGGCCCATCTTGTTCAGCCTCCTCGCGTCCTCTGCCTGGGGTTGCGCCGGCGCGGACAGCGGCGTCGAGGAGAGCGACCTTGGCTCCCCGGTCGCCGACACGAGCGCAGCGTCTGAAGCTTCGGGCGACGGGGGCGCCGGCGACGCCAGGCCGCAGCTCGTCTTGGGCAACCCGGCGGACACCGGAGCTGACGCCGGTGCAGCGCAAGCCGATCCCGGTCCCGTGTCGACGGACGCGGTCACCGGGCCGACAGATCCCGGCACCGCCCAAACCGAAGAAGGGGTCGCGACGAGCGACGCTGGCTCGGACTGCGCCGACCCTGCTGACTTCGACTACCGGTGCGACGCGGCCCTGCCGTCCACCTGCCCGGGCGGCATTTGCTTGCTCGGCCTCTGCCTCGGACCGGTGCTGGACACATCGGTGTGGGATGACTGCGGCGACGGGACCTGCGGCGGATGCGAGGACGCCGACCTCTGCCCGGCCGACTGCGGCGACCCGCCAACCTTCACCGGCGAGAAGGTCTACGACAACGACACGACCATGAGCGTGTGGGTCCACGGCTTCTCGAACAAGTCGAAAGACGAGATGGCGTCCGAGATGTACGGCGTCGCGGAGGGCTGCGGCGGCGTGTTCGACACCATGGAGGCCTTCGGCATTCACGCCCCCTGCGGCAACACCCCCGAAGGCGAGGCCGCGCCCAACCAGCGGCTCGAGGTCGGCTACTACGGCGGCGTGCCGGCTCCCTGGCTCAGCCCCGAGGACGTCGCCGAGATCGAGGCCTACCCTTATGACGGCGGCACCGCGGGCCTGTACCGCTACGCGCTGATCGTGGCCAAGATGATCCGCCACCGGCTCGACGCGAGCGGGGCGACCCACGTGAACATGCTCTGCCACTCCATGGGCTGCCTGGTCACGCGCACCCTGATCGAGAACGACCTCGAAGGGCTGGCCTCGGAGAACCGCTTCGCGCGCTGGACGACGAGCGCCGGTGTGCTCGCCGGCGCCCGCCTGGCGCGCCTCTTCGACAACCCGACCGTGCGCTCTGGCGCCGAGCTCCTGCCCTGGGACTTCAACGACTTCGTCATCATGAACCCGGACTTCGTGCGCCAGGCGGCGGCGCCGTGGGATCACCGCCTCTACGAGGCGAACAACCCGCTCCTCGGCGGCACCCTCATCCACCACATGTCGGGCAGCGATCCTCGCATCGCCGAGGCCATGAACATCACGCTCCTCGACCTCAACAACCCCGGCGACGAGCCCAACGACGGCATCATGTTCTCGCGCGACACCTACTTCCACCACCAGCCGGACGCCCTCGCCGCTCGCTCGGTGGAAGGCCGGCCGATGAAGCCGACCGGCACCTGGGTGCACGTCGACCACATGAACGTGCCCAAGTCCGACGCCTCCAGGGTCATGATGAGCGCCGCCGCCACTCAGCGCCGCTGGGTGCGCATCTCCCTCGAAGAGATCGAGCTCATCGACGACCTCGAGTCCAACGGCCTGACCGACTTCGAGCATGCCGGGAGCCCCCCGGCCGAGATCGCCGTGGAGGTGCGTGTACGCTTCAACCCCTACGTGCAGCAGGCGCTGGGCAGGGACGTCCTGGTCCACGAGGCGCTCATCGAGCAGCGCGTGCCGGAGCTCTTCGAGCAGGCGGAGGGAACGACGGCGCAGCCTGGCTACGCGCTCTTCAGCGGGCCGGTCTTCGACGCCATGGAGCAGCTCCACCTGTCCATCGAGGTGCTCGAGGTCGATCTCTACCGCCGCTTCGGCCTCTCCGAGCTGAGCTTCGACCTCGACCCCCACGACGCGCTGGCCTCCTACTCGGGAGCCGTGCCGCTGAACGAGCACAGCTTCGAGGTGCGGAGCGACAAGGCCAGGCTCAGCATCGGCGTGCAGGTCGACGCCGCCTACTGAGCTCCGGCTCGCCTTGTCGCGGCACGACGTGTAACGATCGTCGCAGCTCAGGAGATGCCGGGAAGGAGTCTCCCTTGCGGGCAGCTTGGCAGCCGAGGTAGTTGCGAGGGCGGCTATGCCCTGTCCTCAACCCTCGACCCAAGCGGAGGCGCTGCATGACGAGAGCCAAGAAGGCGCCCCGGACGAGGGCCTCTGGCTTGGCATCGCCACGAAGGCGAAGACCCGCGCCCCGCCGGAGGGGCGGAGGGCTCGCCCGCGTTGTCGTCGCGGCCGTCTGCCTGGCCGCGATCCTCGCCTGGCTTGGGCGCGACGGGCGCATCCACGAGATGCTCCCGCGGCCCTGGCGACCAAACGCAGACCTCGATGAGATCCGCTCGAGGCACAGCTCGACGCAGCGCGAAAGCCGGGTGCTCCTGCCTGACCCGAGGGAGCCGCCGCCGCCGGGCTCGGCGCTCGAGATCACGCTGAGCGAGCCTCCGGCTTCGCACTACGCCAGCGCCGACGCGGACCGCGGCGCGGGTCACGAGATGTACGCGGAGCTCCTCTCGGAGCTTCGCCGCGACGACGTGGCATACGACCGCAACCTGGGCCGCGCCGCCCGCGAGCTGGCCTACCAGTACAGCGTGCTCGACGCTTTCCCGCCCTCGGAGGCCATCGACTTCATCGTCCGCTCAGCCGGCGCCGTGGACCGTGGCGTCTCCTCCCGCATCATCCGCACCGGATCCGGCGAGCAGAGCGTGCTCGCCGAGGCGATGGAGCAGGTGCTCGCGGCGCACACGCCCGGGCGCGACATCCTGCGACTCGGGCTCGGTGAGGTCTGGGCACCAGGCACCCCGCGCCCGCGACTCGTCGCCGTGATGGTGAGCCGCCGGGCCCTTGAGGTGGACACGGTACCGCGCTCGGCGGATCTCGAGACGACGTGGAGCCTGAGCGGCGTCGCACCGGCAGGCCTTCGGGAGCTGAGCGCGCGAGCCCTGCTCCCCGACGGCCACCTCCTCGATCTCGACGTCTCCCGCGAGGGCCGGCGTTTTGTGGTGGACGTCCCACTTGGAAATGCGCAAGGCGCCGTAGAGGTGGAGCTCAGCGGCGACGGCAAGCGCGGGCCCGGGAAGCTGCTGCAGCTCCCGGTCTACGTCGGCGTGCCCCTCCCCGAGACCCACGTGGTCCGCATCCCCCCCGACGAGTCCGATATCGAGAGCGTGGCCGCGGCCGAGGCGCGCGCCTTCTCGTTGCTCAACGCCGATCGCGAGCGCTTCCGTGTTGGGCCCCTCGCCCTCGACCAGGCTCTCTCCGATGTGGCGCGCGCTCACAGCAGGGACATGCGAGACCATCGCTTCTTCGGCCACCTCTCCCCGACAACCGGCCTGCTGAGGGACCGCCTCCGCGCCGCCGGCTACCGCGCCGTCTCCTCCGCCGAGAACGTGGCGCACAACTCCACGCTCTTCGGCGCGCAGGGTTCCCTGCTGCGAAGCCTCGGCCATCGCATCAACATCGTGAACCCCTCGTTCACCCGCGTGGGCATCGGCTTGGCGGCAGATCACCGCGGGGACGAGACACGGTGGTACCTCACGCAGGTCTTCGCCCGACCCGTCGTTCGCGTCGACGCCATCAAGGGCGCAAAAGATCTCCACGAGCGAATCGATCGCCTGCGTCGCCGAGCCGGCCACGGCGGGCTCCACAGGAGCCACGTCCTGGACCGGGTCGCCAGCGACATGGCCGCGCGGGCCTCGTCGGGCCAGCTCGAGGGGCTCGCGGACCTGGCGCTCGACAGGGCCAGGGAGCAGCGCGCGCTGCGAGGGCGTGGCTGGGTTTGGCTTGCCACCGTCGCCGAGCTCGACGAGGTGGACATCCCCGTGACGGCGCTGCAACGCTCTGCGCGCCGCGTCGGGATCGGCCTCGACCAGCGCGCCACGGACCGCGCCGGACGGGTCGGGGTCGTCCTGATTCTCGCCGAGTAAGCTCTCGCCTCGCCTCTAGCGATGATCCGGAATCGCTGGCTTTCTACCGGCCATCGGGGTCACGCTTCCCTTTCCGGCACCATGCCGGGGAGTGATCCCCTGGGGGGACATGGGAGCAATCCCCGTGGGAGCGATCCCGGGGCGCACATGGGAAGAAAAGCGCCGGGTGCTTGAGATGCCGGCCGGAGTGAACTATGTCGGCACCTCCCAACGCACCAGGGGGCCGCCATCCACCGCGCCGCTACCATCCTCACCCTGCTCCTGCCCCTCGCGCTCGCGGCGTGTGGGTCCGACTCGATCGGCAACCAGGCCGGCCTCGGCGGCCCGAACGGGTTGACCCCGGCGACCGGCGACCTGCTCGACAACGGAGGGTTGCCCCCAACCGACAAGGGCGGCATGGCGCCTGTGGATCCGGGCGTCGGCCCCCAGCCCGGGCCCGGCGTCGTGCCACGGCCCGACGCGGGCGGCTTCAACGACCCGGGCGCGAGCGCGCCATCGACCAACGTGGGAGCGCAGTGCAGCAGCAACGCCGACTGCTTCGGACAGGGCAGCGGATGCATGAACCTGCCGGGCGGCTACTGCGTCATCGCGGGCTGCAGCGAGGGTCCGGCCTGCCCCGACGGCAGCGCCTGCTTCACCTTCGACGGCGGCGCAAGCTACTGCCTCGAGTCCTGCGCCTCCAGCTCCGAGTGCCGCGAGGCCGAGGGCTACGTCTGCGACGCCGACAAGGCCTGCTGGACCGGCCCCGACCAGCCTGATCCGCCGAGCGCCGGAGACATCCCGATCGGCGGCGCCTGCGAGCGAGACTCCGACTGCGCCGACCAGGGCGCCGGCTGCTACCCCGAGAGAGTGCAGGGGAGCGACACGGGCTTTCAGGGCGGCTACTGCGTCAAGTTCGACTGCGGCCAGAGCGGCTGCCCCCAGGGCTCGGCCTGCCTGACGGTCTCGCAAGACGGCACGACCGCCTGCTTCGACAGCTGCGGTGACGGCGACTCCTGCCGGGCCGGCTACCAGTGCACCGACCAGAGCAACGTCTGCTGGCCCGGCTGCAACTCGGACAGCGACTGCCCCGAGGGGAGCGCCTGCAAGGGGGACGAGGGCTTCTGCGTCGACGGATGGACCAACGAGCCCTTCGAGTGCACCGACCAGCAATTCGAGGTGAACGACGTCCTCGGCCAGGCGCACCTGCTCGACGCGCCTGGCAGCTGGGACGGGGTGCAGCTCTGCACCGGCGACGAGGACTGGTACTCGGTCGAGATGCCGAACGCCACGTTGATCACGCTCGGCATCGAGTTCCAGCACATCCTCGGCGACCTCGACCTGCTCGCCTACGACAGCGGCGGCAACTTCCTCGGATCGCGGCTGTGGCTGGAGAGCTACGGTGCGCAGGGCCGCCACAGCGAGACGGGCAGCGAGTTCCTGTCGGTGATGAGCCTGTCGGGAGTCGACTCCAGTGCCTTCCGGGTGCGCGGCTGGGCCGGCGCGACCGGGACCTACAAGCTGCAGACCCGCTCGACCGAGTGGCGCGACGGCCTGAAGTGCACCGACTTCTTCAGCGGCGAGGAGTGCGCTGGCTACAACGGCACCCAGCGGGGAATCCTCTACCAATTCCCCTTCGCCGACCCCGACGACCCCTACGTCGGCGCCGGCTACACCTTCGACTCCTACGCCAACTACCGCTGGCTGCGGCGCGAGCTGATCATGCTGGTCCGCTACGCCATCCATGAGACTCAGAAGCGCTTCGAGGGCACCGGCCCCATCGGCCTGATCGACATGGCCGACATCGACGGGATCACGCCGGGCTTCGACGTGGGTGATCCGCGCCACCCGGAGTCCACCCACGACCAGGGCGGCAACCTGGACATCGCCTACTACCAGACCGACGGAGACAGCAGCGCCGACGCGGTGTGCGGTCCGAACAACACCGCGCACAACGGCTACTTCTGCACGTCCACCACGAACCACATCATGGACGTGCCGCGAACCGCCTACTTCATGGCGATGCTCAACCGGCACACCCGGATGCGCGTGATCGGGGTCGACAAGCTGCTCGCCCCGTTGATCATCGCCGAGCTGAGCCGCCAGCAGGAGGCCGGCTGGATCAGCTCGACCCTGCGCACCACCACCGTCAACCGGATGGCCTACGGTGACGGCTGGCCCTTCCACCACCACCACATGCACGTGAGCATGTGGTGGTGGTCGCAGGGCGGCTTCAACCAGCTCGCGCTCCCGCCTCGCGACGGCTGCGGCTTCCGCATGCCGGGCGACGGCCCACCGCTCGACTGAGCAGGCTCATCCCCGACTCGGTGCCTTCCCGGCAGCCAGCACGGCGGCGCCGAGCGCGCCCATGAGCTGGGGATCGCGCTCCAGCCGGGAGATCTCCGTCCGCAGGACCTTCTGCAGGGCTCTGGCGAGGCCGGCGTTCTTGGCGCAGCCGCCCGTGACCACCAGCTTGGGCACCACACCCACGCGTCGCGAGAGCGTGTACACCCGCTTTGCCACGGCAGCTTGAACTCCGGCCGCGATCTCTTCTGGCGGATGGCGTTTGGCGATGAGGCTTATGACCTCGGACTCGGCGAAGACCGAGCACTGCGCGGTCACGGCCACGGTGCGCCGCGCACGGAGTGAGAGATCGCTGAAGTCGTCCAAGGAGAGCTGGAACACGCGGGCCATGGCTTCGAAGAAGCGTCCCGTGCCGGCGGCGCAGC
>CAZQPP010000124.1:0-17347 GCA_964594295.1 uncultured Myxococcales bacterium
CCGCCAACGGTCAAAGCGAGCGTGCACGCTTCTCCACTTGCCGTAGCGCTCCGGCAGATCCCGCCACGGCGCCCCCGTCCTCAGAATCCAGAACATCCCGTTGACGTACTTCCGGTGCTCGTGCCACGGCCGCCCGGGACCTCCTCCCGCGGGAAAGAGAGCCTCGATCTGTTCCCACTGCTCGTCGCTCAACTCGTGCCTGCGCACCATGCCTTTGCTCGCCAGCTCTGCCGTAGCTTCGCGAGCAACATCCGCCAGGATCAGCGACCGCGCCAGCTAATGCACAGAGCCTAGCCGAAGGTGAGGAGCCTCAGCACCTGCGCCTCTGTCTGCCCGAGGCGGGAAATCAGGGCCTTCAGTACTCGCGCGTGTATGGGGTCGATGCTGGAGCCGGCGTGCATCAGGACCAGCCTCTCGGTGCGCAGGAAGCCCCTCTCGCCGCTGCGCGCCGCCTTGATGAAGATCCGGCTGGAGAGGCCCTCTTTCGGTCCGGCGATCCGGCACTCGAAGCCCGGCTCTCCGTCCAGCGACGTGATCTTGCCGCCGCTGACGCTGATGGCGGGGTGAAGGGCGGCCGTGACCAGCTCGGTCAGGGTCGCCGCCGCGGCCTCGAGTGACTCGTCTTCGGCCTCGGTCGCGGCGCTCTGAGCGGCAGGCAGGTCGGCGGCTTCGCCGGGCGCGGAGCCCGGAGCATCGGGGCTCGGAGCTTCGTGGCTCGGCTCGGCCGCCGCCTCGGCGAGGGTATCGGGCGAGGCGGCCGCCAGGGCCTCGGCGGGGAGGGGCTCCGGCCTGAGCAGGTCTCCGGTCGGGGTGAAGGCATCTCCCCCGAAGATCTCCAGGTAGCTCTCGCGCGGCCCCTCGCAGTGCTCGAAGAGGCGGCACCGCAGGCAGGCCTCGGCCTTCGCGCTCCTCGTGACCGGCTGAGCGCTCCACGCGCGGGTCCGGGTGTCGTAGGAGTCTGCTCCCGGGAACGCGGAGTGCTGCTCCGGCCGGCTCGGGAGCAGGCAGCCCGGCAGGTGGTGGACGAGGTAGGGGAGGCCGCGCGCCTCGGCAAGCTCGATGGCGGCGCTGATCTGCGGGACGGCGTCTCGGTAGTCGTAGGTGTGCTGGAGCCCCGCCTCGATGTCCACCGGCGTCTTCAGGAGGGCGTGCGCGACGTACTCGATCTGCGGGTGCCGCTCTCTCAGCTCCGAGAAGAACGCGACGGCGTCGCTGAGGTGCTCGATGCTCCGCGGCAGGATGACCTGGTAGAGGACCACCCGGTTGCCCTCGATTCCGCAGATGTGCTCAAGCGCCGCGTGCAGGGTCTCCCACCTCCTCTGGCCCGGATAGTGGGCCTCGAGCACGTCGGGCCGGTGGTCGGCCCAGGAGAGCTGCCAGAAGCTCATGCCGAGCTCCGAGAGGCGCTCGACCTGGGCCCTGTCGGTCAGGCCGGAGCCGTTGGTCATCATGCCGAAGTCGCGGATGCCGGCGGCCCTGGCGTTCAGCATCACCTCCTCGAGGCCCGTGTAGAGCGAGGGCTCCCCCCCGATGAACACGGCCCGGCCGAGCTTGTGCTCAGCCGCCAGCCGCGCCGTCTCGGAGAGGTCCTCGACGGGCCGGTAGCAGGCATCGCGTTTGTCGACGCTGCACCAGTCGCAGCGGAGATCGCAGGCGCTGCCGACATCCAGGTAGAAGTAAGGCGTCAGCAGGCTGCTGTAGGCCTCGCCGGCGAACTTCCAGGGCAGATCGCCCTGTTGGACGGCCTCGTGGTGGCGCCGTCCGGCGATCCTCGTCTCCGCGTCGCCACGTCTCTCGTCGCCGGCCCCTTCGGTGCTGCTCGGTTGCTCTCGCTTCGAGCGCAGCCCGGTGAGCACGATCTTGCGAACGTGGGTCTCGGGCCCTCGCTCGGCGGCCTCGCGGATCACCCTGGCGACCTCGCCGGCCGGGATCGCGCAGCTCCTCTCGCCGTACCGGCGCCTGTCCTCGGAGACCTCGTGCGCCGACTTCCCGACCGCGCCCAGGACGAGGTCGGTGAAGGCGACCCCGGCGTCTGCGGCCTCCTCCGCGAAGAGCGAGGCCAGGCCGCTGATGCCCAGCCTGCCGAGGGCGCTCAAGGGTTGGCTCGGGTCGCGCTCGTGGCCCGGGTGGTGCGAGGCCATGAAGACGTGGCCCCGTCCCCTCTCGCGCATCCCAGGGAGCACCTCCTTGGCGAAGAGGTAGGCCCCCCGCACTCCGGTCTGCATCACCTTGAGCCAGTCTCGCTCGGTCGCCCGCTCCATGGTCCTGACCGGAGACGAGGCGGCGGCGTTGACGAAGAGCAGGTCCACCTGCCCCCAGGCATCGCGCACCAGGTCGAGCGCTCCGCGGATCTCCTCTTCGCCGCTCATGTCGCAGGGCAGGAACATGAAGGAGGAGGCGCCCAGATCGGCGAGGCGCTCGACCTCCGGCATCCCGCTGTGCTTGCCCGTGTCGACGCCCGCGACGCGGTAGCCGGCCCGGAGGAAGTGCTCGGCGGAGATCCTCCCGAGGATGCTGTGTACCCTGGTGACGACCGCCACCTTGGGGTCATCCCCCGGCTCTGCGGCCGGGCGGCGCATGGGCACCACGACTACTTCCTGTGCCCACGTGTTGGTATGGGGCCGCACCAGGTCCGCGACCAGCTCGGCTATCTCCGTGGCCGGCACGCCGTCACCGCCCCGGGCCTCACCCGCGCCTCGCGAGCTCGCCCCCGCCTCGGCAGACGTGTCTATTGCGCCGGGGACCACGACGTTGACCTGTATCCCCTTCTCCGCGACCTCGTCTCCGAGCTTGCGCGCGAAGGCCTCGAGCCCGGCCTTCGTGGCCGAGAAGCAGGCGTCGCCCTTGTCGAAGAGGCGGGCGGCGAGGCTCGAGATCATCACGATGTGCCCGGCGCCGCTCACCTCCATGGCCGGGATCACGGCCTTGCTGAAGAGGTACGCACCTTTCAGGTTGCTCCCCAGCTGAAGGTCCCAGGCCTCCTCCGGGTATGAGGCTACCGACGGGCGCGAGCCCCACTCGGGCAGCTCGCCCTCGTCAGGGGCGTCACCGGCCCCGGCGGCGGCGTTGTTCACCAGCACGTCTATGCGCTGCCAGCGCGCCGTGACGGCCTCGACGGCTTCCCCCACGGCGCCGGCGTCACGAATGTCCGCGGGCAGCACGAGGCTGCGCTCCCCGTCCGGGTCGAGCTCACCTTGGAGCCCCCGGAGGCGCTCCTCGTTCCGCGCCACGAAGGCGACCCGGAATCCTCTGCCGAGCAGAGCCCTCGCGATGGCTCGGCCGGTTCCCCGCGACGCGCCGGTCACGATGGCGACGGGGGTGTCTTCGTCTTGGTGCAGGGGTAGCTCGTTGGAGTCTTTCATGTGCGCCGTGAGTGTAGCCGAGGAGCTCCCGGGGCCGAAGCGTGGCGTGGGCGACCGCGACCTCGACCGGTTGCGCGCCGCACTTCGATGCGGGACAAGCGGCTGAGAACGGCCCAACCTTCGTGAGGATTCCATGGACCCCGAGCTGCGCCGGAGGATCGTGGCCGGCAAGGCGCTGCGGACGCAGCTGGAGCTGGACCTGCTCCTCGCCGACCTCAAGCCGGTCTGGAAGCACGAGCACCTCGCCTTCATGCCCCCGACCGACGAGGAGCTGGAGGAGCTCGTGCGGACCCTCGAAGGTCACGGGCTCTCGTGGAAGCGCGTCGAGGCGCGGGCCAACATCTCGGAGCGCGAGATGGCCGCGCGCAGCGGGGGCGCCCCGCGGCCGAGCCCGACCTACATCGTGAGCAAGGACCCGGCGCTCGTGGAGATCTTCGCCGGAGTGGACGACCCCTACCGCTGTGGCGAGCTGCTCGGCTACCCGCGGTGCTGCCTCGACGCCAGGAAGGACAACAGCGAGGAGCACGACCTGCACTTCTTGAGCCGCGGCCTCGCGGCGACGAAGACGGTCGTGCACGCCAGCCTGATCCCCCTCGGCGACGTGGGGCTCACCGAGTACTTCCCCTGCTCCCTCGACTGCTCGGCCTCCCTCGAGCGTGTCGCCGGGCTGCGGGCCTTCCGCGGTGAGGCCGAGGAGCCGCCGGCCCCGCCCGCACCCATGCTCTACGTCTCGACTGTGACCGGCTGCAGGCTGCTCGAAGCCAGCCCGATTTCGAACGGCTTCGCCTACTCCTCCGTCGAGCAGACCGGGTGGCCTTCCCCGGAGGACAGGCAGGCCCTCGACGCCCTCGACGCCGGAGACAGCTTCCAGATCCCGGAGCGCAACCGGCTCGTGGTGCGCCGTGGCGAGGAGACGGTCGCAGACATGCGGCTGCACGCCATCTTGCCCCTGCCCCTCGGCCTGCCGAACCACTTCGACGCAGCCTGCCTGGTGCCGCCGGAGTGAGCACCCGAGGTCGTGCCGGCTGGGGCGCTCAGCGGCGGGGGCGCTCGCGAGCGGCGCGGCGCGGGTCGCGCGGCAGGGAGGCGGCGACCGCCCGCAGCTCGAGCGCGGCCGCGAGGATCTCCTGCCGCTCCTCGGTATCGCCGCCCACGTGCGCCAGCCACCCGGGTGGGGCCTCGTCAGCGTGACGCCCCGCCTTCGCTCCTCGTGTCCCCGCCGCGTCGCCAAGCTCGGTCGACACCTTGTCGAGCACATCCAGCGCAGCGCGCCCCTCGTCGCCGGCCGGCACGTGCTCCCCCACGGCCGCCACGACGCGGCGGGCCAGCCCGAACACCCGGACTCCCCGCCTCTCCGCGGCGGAGCGCAGGCCACGCACCCGGTGCGTCAGGTCGTCACCCAGCCTGCCGGCCGTGTGCCCGAAACGCACGAGCAGGCGGCACAGGACGTCGACCCGCGGGTCCTCGAAGACCCACGGCAGCTCGTCGCCGTACATCTTGAGCGCCGCCGTCTCGTAGGCCGGGTCGGGGAAGGAGTCGCGCAGCAGCCCCTCGGCCTCGGCGAGCAGGGTGACGGGGCGGCCGGGGACGAGCCTCATCCGGGAGGAGATCACCCCCTCGACCAGGTCCTCGACTCCACAGAACGTGGCGATGTCGAGGTTGAGGGCCACGTCCTCGAGGCTGGTCCACGGCGAGAAGCCGATCATTGTGAAGTGCCCGTGCCCGTCGAAGGCGAGCACGTCGTCGTGGTCCCGGCGCAGGCGCAGGACGGCGGCCATGCCGGCGAGGTTCTCCCGAGTGGACACGCCCTTGTTCATGCGCAGGAGCTCACGGCCCGAGAAGCTCTCCACGCCGACCGTGGCGAGCTGCAGCCGCTGACCCTTCCCGCGCAGAGAGCTGAGCGCGCGGTCGAAGGCCGTCTCGAGGCGGAGCAGGCGCTCGATGCGTGCGTCGAGCAGCCAGGTGCCGCGCGGCATCTCCTCGCGGGCCAGCAGGGCGGCCAGGTCCTCGATGCGATCCAGGACCACGTCTCCCATCAAGCGGTGGAGCTGGCCCTCCGAGCTCTGGGGCAGGGTGCGGCTCATCGCGCGCAGATCCTCGGCCAGCTTCTCGAAGGGCAGCGTCACCGGTCCGAGCTTGGGGAAGGTGCAGAAGGTACAGCCGTAGCTCCGGTCCTCCTCCGGCAGGGGCAGCTCCGCGTAGCAGGGGTTCTCCGTCAGCTTGCTCCGGTGGGTGCAGCCGAAGCCCGCGACGAGGTAGGGGATCGGAGGCAGCGTGTGGGCGCCGGCGTTCGCGGGGCGGTAGCCGAAGTCGGGGCGCGCGACCTGCAGGAGAGAGCGCTCCCACTCCGCGGCCTGCGCTCCCGTGGCTTCCCCATCGGGCACGGCGAAGAACTCGGCCAGGGCGAAGCGCCGCGCGCGCGCCGAGAGCTTCCCCTCCATGGCTCGGCTCTCGCTCAGGTGGGTCCACGCGACGCCCGGCGCCGCGGCCTCCATGCGCGCCACCAGCCCGCTGAAGGGGATCTCGCTGAAGACCACGTTCGTCGCCCGAAAGGAGGCGACGTGCTCGAGCAGGGTCTCGGTGTCCTGCCTGCCCAGGGGAACCCCGTCGAGCACCTGCCCGCCCGCCATGCGCGCGTCGGGCTCCACCGCGAAGCGGAGCCACTCCACCGGCACACCCTGCTCTCTGCACCAGCCGAAGACGTAGGGAAACATGACCGCGCGCTTGGGCATGTCCCTGGTGGCGAGCTCCACGAGCAGCGGCCTCTCGTCTGTGTGTCTCGTCACCAGGCCCATGGGCGTGATCTCCAGCAAGAGCGCGGCAGAGCTTGCAGTCCGGCACGGGGCAGCGTCAAGGTGGGCTTGCTCACCGGCGCCCCGGGGGGCATAGTTCGCGCCATGAGATCTCCGACATTTCGCGCGCTTGCGTGCGCCTCCTGCCTCCTCCTCACCTCCGCGGCCGCCTGCGGCGAGGAGATCTCGCTCGAGCCCGGGCCGAGCTCGGTCAGGGCCGCCGCCGGCGTCTGCCCGGAGTGAGCGCGGCCAGCGCCACCGACGAGACGATGCGAGCCGCCGCCGCGACGCCCTCCCTCCTCCTCGCGGTCGCCCTCGCGGCCTCTGCCCTGCTGGTGGCAGGATGCGGTGGGGGCAAAGAAGAGGCCGAGCCGCCAGCCTTCTTGCTCGGTGACTTCGAGGAGCCGCCGCCGGAGTCGCGGCCCTGGGTTCGGTGGTGGTGGCCCGGAAACGACGTGGACAGAGCCGAGCTGCGGCGGGAGGTCGGCCTCCTGGTCGACAGCTTCTTCGGGGGCGCTGAGATCCAGGCGATGGAGGCGGCCCTGGACCGGGAGGCCCCCGCAGATGAGCTGGCCCGCCGGCGCTCCGTGGACACGGCGGCCTACTTCGAGAACCTCGCGGCGGCTTTGGAGGAGGGACGGGCCCGGGGCCTCGCGATCGACCTGACCCTGGGCTCCGGCTGGCCCACCGGCGGCATGCACGTCACGCCGGAGCAGTCTCTGCGCACCCTGCTCTGGAGCGAGCACCGGGTCGAAGGGCCCTCCGAGGCCAGGCTCACCCTCGACGAGCCCGAGATGCCGGCCTTCTACGAGCTCGCCGAATCGGCGGAGGCCATGGGCGAGCCCCTGACCCGATACATGCCCGAGCACTCCCGACTCGTCGCGGTGGTCGCGGGGCGCGTGACCGGAGGGCAGCGCACGGACAAGCTCATGGACCTCACCGACCAGGTCGAGCTCGACGCCTCTTCGCTCGTGGTGCTCACCGACCTGGTCGGCCAGGGCTCGGAGCCCCAACGCCTTGTCTGGCAGGTCCCCGAGGGTAGCTGGCAGGTCGTGGCCTTCTTCGACCTGCCCGATGGGGGCTACCCGCTCTTCAACGCCCAGCCGGAGCCCGGCTTCGTCATGGATCACCTCGACGCGGAGGAGGTGGCTCGAAACATGGCCCACCTGCTCGGCGATCGCACGGGCCTGCCCGCCTTCCACGGCTCTCCCCTCCGGGGGCTCTTCGTGGACAGCTTCGAGCTGAAGGTCGAGCGCTTCTTCTCCGCGGACATCATCTCCGAGCTCGAGGCACGCCGCGGCTACGACATCACGCCATACCTGCCGGCCGTGGTGCTGCCGGGCGCCGACAACAACCTCTTCGACGGCATCGCCATGCCCCGGGAGTCCCCCTTCCGCCTCGGCGAGCATGACCGCAGGCTGCAGTACGACTACCAGCGCACTGCCTCCGATCTTTTCGTCGAGCGCTTCGCCGAGACCGCCCGCCGCTGGGCGGAGGAGCGGGGCATGGGGCTGCGCATGCAGGCCTACGGCGCCAACGTCGACGTCATCCGGGCGGCCGGCGCCGCGACGATCCCGGAGGCCGAGCAGCTCTACGCCGGGGGCGCCGAGATGGCCCTGAAGACGGTCTCCTCGGCGGCGCACCTCTACGGTCGCGAGCTCGTGAGCGCCGAGTCCCTCGTCTGGATGCTCCGAGACCACACCACGACCCCGACGGTCATGAAGGCGGCGCTGAACAAGCTCTTCGCGGCCGGCGTCAACCACGCCGTCTACCACGGCTTCCCCTATCGCAAGCTCGAAGGCTACGGCGAGCCGGGCTGGCACCCCTTCTCCTCGCCCTTCAGCGGCGTCGGCACCTACTCCTCGAACATCTCCGAGACCAGCGCCTTCTGGGGCGACATGGCCGCGCTCAACCGCTACGTGGCGCGCTGCCAGCACGCCCTGCGCGCGGGGCGCCCGGAGGTGGACCTGCTCGTCTACTACCCGTGGCTCGGCTTCCCAGCGGCATTCTTCCGACTCGAGGGCCACGAGGAGCCCTTCTTCAACGGCCGCTTCACCGAAGACGACTCCAGCACGAGGGTGTCTCCGATCCTGAGGCTGGCGACACAGCTCTTCGGCAAGCCCGATCTGGGGGCGCAGGGCGAGTGGCTCGAGAAGGTGTGGGCGCTCGTCTCCGGCCTGCACGCGGAGGGTTACGCCTGGGACTGGGTGAACGAGCACTCCCTGCTCGAGGCCTCCTCCGAGGACGGCCGCATCACCATCCGGGGCCAGCCCTACCGTGCGCTTCTGCTCGTGGACACGCCCGAGATGGAGCCGGAGCTGGCCGCGCACCTCGCCAAGCTCGTCGTCTCCGGGGCTCCGGTCCTGGTGCTCGGAGAGGCGCCGAGCCGCCAGCCCGGCTTCTTCGAGCACGAGCGCGGAGATGCGGAGGTGAAGGACAGCCTGCGGCACCTCAACGTGAGCGCCAACGCCAGGTCGGGCAACCCGGTCTCGGGCGCGGCGTCGAGGCTGCTGCGGGAGCTCGAGGTCGACCCCGAGCTGCGGGTCGAGCCGTGGCACCCCTCTCTGCGGCACGTCCGCAGGAGGCTGGGTGAAGACGCGGAGCTGGTGTTCATCACGAACCTGGGGCCCGACCCGATCGAGGCGAAGGTGTCCTTGGGCGGTGGCTGCAGCTCGCCGCGTTGGCTCCTGCCCTGGACCGGCGAGAGCCTCGCGCCCCGCCTGGACTCCGCCGGCAGAGCTTACCTTCGGCTCGAGGCCTTCGGCGCGCGCGCGCTCGCATGCGGGCTCGAGGGCGAGGAGCCCGCCGAGCAGGAGCCGGACCCGCTCGAGGTCGTGTCCAGGCAGCCGCTGGGGCATTGGACCCTCGAGGTGCGCTCGGACGACGTCGAGGACGGCGAGGTCGAGCTGAGCCTCGACGCCCCCAAAGACTGGCGTGAGATCCCCGCGCTGAAGCACTCGGCCGGCCCGGGCGTGTACCGCGCGACGATCAGCCTGGCCGGTCTCGACGCCGAGCAGCGAGTCGTCTTGGACCTCGGCCGTGTCGAAGGAGTCGCGGAGCTCGAGTGGAACGGCGAAACCGCGGGGCGACTGCTCGTGCCGCCCTTCGAGGCGGACGTGAGCGCGCTCGTGTCAGAGGGTCGCAACGAGATCTCGGTGCGCCTCACCCCGCCGCCGCGAAACCGCCTCGTCGGCAAGGCCCTCGCCGGCGATCCCGAGCACCCCCAGCACAAGGGCGCCGGCGCCGTGCTCGCTCCCGCCGGCATCATCGGCCCCGTCGAGCTGCGCATCGAGAGCGCCTCGGGCGCGGGCACGGCCCCCACCGTCGACCCGGTCACGGATACGGCCACGGTCACCGACACCGCCACCGACACGGCCACCGCCACCGACACGGCCACTGCCTCCGACCCCGGCACTCCCCGCGACTCCGTCCCCGTCCTCGGCCCCATGACCGCCCGCCCCGCCTCCCCCGTGCTGCCCTCCGAGCTCTCCTCCTGCCCGGTCTACAGGCAGACCACCTGCACCGACGAGAAGCTCCGCCGCTGCGAGATCTACGACTCCGAGGCCGGCGCCTGGGCGGAGGAGCCGGAGCGATGGGTCGAGCAGATCTTCTGGTACGACCGCTACTACGACCTCTACCACCGCATGGAGGGCCAGCAGTCCGAGCTGCTCTTCACCCGGCCCATGCCCCCGGGCACCCCCGAGAGCGAGTGGAGCGCCGACTCGAGCTTCCAGCGCTACGACGGCTACTGGGACTCGGCCGGCTGGACCGGCACCGCGCTCCAGGCCGCGGCCGCCCGCTACGCCAGCACCGGCACGGCGGCGGACTACGAGAGGATGCTCGATCAGCTCGAGGCCATGACCTTCATGTACGAGGCGACCGGGGTGCCGGGGCTGCTGATGCGCTGCCACTTCGGCATGCTCGAGGAGGGGGCTCCCCACCCCGTGGGGCACTGGGGCAAGGCCCTCGTGCACTACGCCCCGCCCGAGGTCTGGCAGGACCGAAACCCCATCCCCGCGGAGCACGTCGCCCGCCTGCCGGCCTACTACAGCGAGGGAGTCGAGATCGACGGCGCCCGCTACCAGACGAGCCCCCGCTGGATGGGCGACGCCTCCCGCGACATGTACGTGCGCTCCCTGCCCGGCATCATGCTCGCCTACGACCTGCTCGGCGAGGGCGAGCGTGAGGAGGCCGTGCGCGCAGCGATCAAGCGCGAGATCCCCTGCACCTTGAAGCGCATGAAGAAGCTGCGCATCCGCAACGTGCAGCAGAACGAGCAGATCAAGGAGGCCGTCGCCGCATACCTCGGGGCCGAGCGCATGAAGCTCGAGCCGGGCGACCTCGACCTCTCGACTCTCGACACGCTCTACGGCTACGTGATGGAGCAGCCCCGGCCGGACAGGGTGGAGGCCTTCGACCCGAGCTGCCCGGACAGCTTGCCCATGGAGGTCGGCCCCGAGTACGACTTCGACGCCGCCGACGCGGGGGACTTCATGCTGCGCTTCTTGAAGGTGGCGTCGCGGCTGCAGCGCAAAGGCGACGTGCCGATCGCGTGGATCCAATTCCCCTCGGCCCGAGGCTCGGACGTGCTGTTCATGACCCAGTGGGCCCTCGCCGGCCATTACCTGACCGGCGACGAGCGCTTCCGAGACTTCCTCGCCCGCCTGATGGACGAGGTCGACTACTGGCCCGTCGTCGACACCATGGGCTCCTTCCGGCTCCCCAAGTGGTGCCGCTCCTACTACGGCCCGAGCCTGGTCTACCCGACCTTCTGGAACCTGCAGCGGAGGGTCGATCCCGAGATCTACTCGGATTTCCACGAGAGGCTCGGGCGCGCGATCAAAGAGGAGTTCAGAGAGAAAGAGCTCAAGGACGCCAACGACGCCTACTTCGGCGTGCTCTACGACGCCATGGTCGACGATGGTATCGACCCCGAGGCCTCCGCCTACGCCGCCCGCATGGTGTCGATGCTGAAGGACACGGGACAGCTCGGTGTCGAGGATCGCCTGGAGCCCCGGCGCAGCTACAACACCGACCTGCTCACGAGCCCGCCGCCCGATCTCAGCTTCGAGATCGAGGAGCTGAGCGAAGAAGAGCGGGCGATCTGCACCGAGCCCATCGAGGTTTTCGGCATGAAGATGGAGGTCGGCCTGCACGACGAGCACCCGCGCGCCGTGGAGGGCCTGCCGATCCCCCTCCGTTTCGCCGGCCCCTTCCAGTGGCAGGAGGACCCCTTCCAGCTCGTCAAGGACTACGGCGACCGCGACGCCCGCACCCAGTGGCCCATGCAGGGCTTCAGCGTCGCCTACTGGACCGGGCGCATGCAGGGCACCGTCAGCGAAGGCAGGGGGCTGGCGCTGGCGTGGCGCGAGACCGGGGAGCCGTGTCGGTAGACCGGCGCTGCCGCGATCGGCGCTGCGCTCCTCTCAGACCTCCCGATCGGCGGGGCAGTCGTCTCGAAGCGAGACGACTCTACGCGGGGAGCTTCGTGCCGAAACTCCTTGTCCCGGTGGGACGAACTCCTCGAGCCCGTAGAGCTCGGCGTAGGCGCGGTAGACGTGCTTGGTGCAGCGATCGGCGAGGGAGCAGCGGTCCGCGTGGGGGCAGCGCACGACCGGAGGGCAGAACCTGAGGTCGGACTCCGCGCCGGTGGCCACGCTCTCGTCCACGTCGCCGCGTCCGACGAGCTGCCCCTGCTCCTGCACGAGCTCCGAGAAGGACGGGACTCCGGTCTCTTCTTCGTGGCGCAGCGCGACGCACGGGGGCGCCTCCCGGAGCACCACCGGCGGAGTGAAGCCGTGGAGCACGGCCACGGCCTCCGTGATGCGCGGGGTGATCTCGGCGTAGGGGTCGAAGCGCCCGCCCACGTTCGGGAAGGGCATCTGCACCCTGAAGTAGGGGCCGAAGCAGGCCGCGAGGTCGGCGACGCGGTCCATGATGCGGATGTTCTGCTTCAGGGCGATGGAGCAGAGCTTCACCTGCCTGGTGCAGCCGAGCACGGTGAGGTTGTCGAGGCCTTCGATCACCTTGTCGAAGCTCCCCGGGTACCTCGTGATGGCGTCGTGGGTCTCGGCGTCGTCGCCGTAGAGCGGGATGCTGAAGCTGCGCTTCTCGGGCAGGGCGTCGGCGAGCCGCTCGGCGAAGGTGTGATCCGCCAGCGGCACCCCGGTGGTCACGACCGAGACCCTGTCGTAGCCGATGTCCACGGCGTGCCCGACGAGCTCGACGACCCTCGGGTAGGCGAGGGGCTCGGTGCCCGTGAGGTTCAGCTCGAGGATCTGCTGCCGGCGGCCCGTCTCGAGGGCCTCTATCTGCTCGCGGTGATAGCCCTCGTCGAAGTCCGTCCGCGGCGGGTTGTTCACGATGTGGGCGCAGAAGGTGCAGCGGGCGCCGCACGGGCCGTCGAGGGACAGGGTGAGCACGGTGGCCCTGCTCTCGGGGCGGGCGTCGGGCTCCTCCCCCGGCGGCGCCTCGGGGAACTCCCAGGCGCCGATCGCCGAGTCGGCGACCTTGACGGCGGTGGCCAGCTTCTCGATGGCGTCTCGCGCCTCCTGGTAGAGGTCGGGGCCGCCGGGCTGGCTCAGGTAGAGCATGTCGAGGTTGTCCATGCGCCTGAAGGCCCGGCGCGACTCGTTGCGGGGCATGACGAGCACGTCGAGGTGGCGCCCCTCGGGGTCCTCGAGCCGGAGCTGGATCGCGTTGTCTCGGCCGAAGAAGGCGTCGGCCACGCGCCACGAGCCGGCGACGACCTTGCCCACGCCGATGTCAAAGGGCATCGCGGCCAGCAGGTTCTTGATGTTGAAGGGCGTGGGGTCCGTGGGCATCGGGGTCTCGCCTCAGGGCAGGAGCACGACCAGAACGTCTCAGGGGGCGCCGTGATTCACGGGGTAGGCCCCGGCTTTGCGGGCCGGACGAGCTCCACGAGCCCCGCGGGGCGGTCGAAGAGGGTCCACACCTGGGCCGGGACGTCTTTGAAGGCCGCGTCGAGGCGCTCCTTCGAGTGGTCGCCTCCTTTGACGCGGCGGATGGCGATGTGGGCGATGCGCCCGGGGTAGTCACGGGCCGCCTGCCCGTAGATCTCGGGGTCCCGCTCGCCCGAGTCGCCGACCAGCACGAAGCGGCGGCTGGGGAAGGTCTTGAGCAAGGCCGCGATGTGGAAGAGCTTGTGCTCGTCGGAGGCCTTGAAGAAGTGGAAGAAGGTGGAATCGGTCCAGCGGAAATGGCGCAGGTGCACCGTGCCGCGCGGGAAGCCTTCCTTCTTCAAGAAGGCGTGCAGGGGCTGAAAGAGCTGCCACGGGCTCGAAGAGAGGTAGTGGAAGACGGCCCCGCGACCGGCCCAGCCGGAGTAGAGCGCGGCCATGCCGGGCACGGCGCGGAAGGGGCGCAGGAAGGTGTTTGCCATGAGGGCCTTCCGGTCGAGGACCTCGCTGACCTTCACGGTGTCGTCGATGTCGCTGATCACGCTCGTGCCCACCGGGCCTATGAGCTGGGCTTCGCCGCCGAGCACGCGCTTATCACCCGCGGGCAGCACGGCGGTGATCGGCACCACGTCCCCTCCCCGCGCGGCGCGCCCGATGGCGCTGCCGAGCTTGGCGGCGTCGAGCACGACCGAGGCCCGGAAGTGGCCGTTCTCGCTCGAGCGTCCGGCCGCGTACTTGCTCCCTGCGATGCGCACGACGATGTCCTCACCGCGCTCGTTGTCGACGAGGAAGCGGGCGGCGCGTCTCTTCAGGGTCGGGTAGCTGGGGTCTCTCTTCTCGACGTCCAGGGCTCGTCTCAGGAGCGAGAGCAGGCCTCGCCGCTTGAGGGAGCTCTCCTCGGGCTCGAAGACCCAGCCGTGCACGCGCAGCCGCCAGGCTCCATCCCCCACCTCGACGCCGTAGCTCGGGAAGAGCACGAGCTCCTCGTCGGCGTCGAGGCTGGACACCCTCGTCGGGCCGGCGAGAAGGACAGAGCAGATCAGGGCGGCTATCAGAGTGGATGACACGCCACCCCTTTTAGCCGGTGGGGTTCTGCCTGTCTCGGTCTCGCGGGGCAGGCGTTCTGCTTCAGAACGCCCCTACCGCCAACACTCTGCTCCTCGCTTGATCCCGAGCCAGGACCCTGCCACCGTACAGGCCGCCATGCTGGACAGGGAACGCTACAAGAGAGCAGCCGAGGCCATCGAGGGCGCCGACGCGCTCGTCATCACCGCCGGAGCCGGGATGGGGGTCGACTCCGGCCTGCCCGACTTCCGCGGGGACAAGGGCTTCTGGAAGGCCTACCCCATGTACGCCCGTCTCGGCCTGAGCTTCGTGCGCGCGGCCAACCCGGAGCACTTCGAGGGCGATCCCCTCTTCGGCTGGGGCTTCTACGGCCACCGGGTAGAGCTCTACCGCAAGACCGTCCCGCACCGCGGCTTCGCCATGTTGCAGGAGTGGGTCGGTCGCTTCGGGCTCGATCACTTCGTCGTCACCTCCAACGTCGACGGTCAGTTCCAGAAGGCCGGCTTCCCGGAAGACTGCGTGGCCGAGGTCCACGGCTCGATCCACCACCTGCAGTGCACCACACCCTGTCACCGAGGGATCTGGCCCAACGAGGACGCCTTCCACGTCGACCACTCCACCATGCGCGCCGACCACGCGCCCGAGTGCCCAAGCTGCGGCCGGGCCGCGCGCCCCAACGTGCTCATGTTCGGCGACTGGTCCTGGCTGCCCCAGCGCACCGCGGTCCAGGAGGCCGAGTTCAGCGAGTTCTGCCACGCCAACCGGGACGGCGCCATGGCGGTCGTCGAGATGGGCGCGGGCACGGCCGTGCCGACGATCCGCAACCTGAGCGAGAGCCTCGGCCGGCGCTTCGGCGCGACGGTCGTGCGCATCAACCCACGGGAGTCTCACATCTCGGGAGGCCACATCTCCCTCGCCTGCGGCGCCCTCGAAGGCCTCGAAGGAATAGAGGAGGCGTTCTCGGGCCGTTGAAGGGAGGCGATGCCTCCACGGGTTCAAGCACCATGAAGCTCGTCTTCGTCGAGACCCAGTACGCGAAGGGACACCGGAGCCACCGCTCGGAGTACCTCCCCTTCGTCGCAGGCCTCGCTGACCTCCTCGGCTGGACGTGGCGCTGGCTCGCCGTGCGCGTGCCCGAAGGGTCCATGCACGCGGGGGGCCGCTTCGTCGTCGATCTGCCCCCCGAGCGCCGCGAAACGCTCCTCCGCGCCGTCGTGGCCGAGGCCCCGGACGTGGTCGTCACCAAGGACAGGCTGGCCGAAGGCTTCTTGCGATCTCTCGAGGAGGCGGCTCCGGGGGCGCGCGTCGTGGACCTCTCCGACGCCGAGGTCATGGCCGGGGCCGCTCGGTTTCGGATGAGCGGCGAGGAGGGCGCGGTCCCCAACGCCTACCGGCCTGTAGGGGTTCGGGAGCTCAGCGTGGGCCAGATGGTGGGCCTCCTGAGCGGTCGCGAGCCTGATCCCAAGGCAAGGGAGCCGCTCTCCGAGCTCCTGCTGGACGCCGCCATGCCCCGCTTCGGGCGCACGTACCCGTGCGAGGAGGATCTCTCGGAGGAGCCCCTCCCGACCCGCGTCCTGGTCCCCGCGGCCTGCAGCTACGGGCGCTCTCTCCGCAGAAACCGTTTCTACCGCGACCTCGACGAGCCCGTGGTGTCGGAGCACGTGGGCTGCTCGTTCTGCATCAACGCCATGACCAACCTCGGCATCGACTACCGCGTGCCGCCGGCCGAGATGGCCCTGCGGCAGATCGAGGCCGAGCAGCGAGAGCAGCCCGAGCGCGCCGGCCGCGCCGAGTACGTCTTCGACGGCAACGGGCTCAGCGCCATGTTCGAGCCCTTCTTCGAGGGGCTGCTCGAGCGGGGCCTGGGGCCCTCGACCATCACCGGCATGCTCCGCGTCGACCAGCTCCTCGGGCTGCGCTCCCGGCTCGAGGAGCTGCTGCCGCGTCTCGAGCTCAAGGGGCACGCGCTGCGCCTCCTCTCGATGGGAGCGGAGAGCTTCTCTGGAGACGAGAACGAGCGCTTCAACAAGGGCCTCCGGGTCGAGCAGCTCGAGCAGGTCCACGAGCTCATTACCGACCTCGAGGAGCGCTTCCCCGACACCTTCGGCCGTGCGGACCCGAGCACCTTCGCCGCTATCCTGTTCACGCCCTGGACGCGCCCCGAGGACCTCCTCGCCAACGTCGAAGCCGCCCGCCGCCTCGGCGCGCCGTGGCTGCAGACGGCCATGGGCACCCGCCTACAGCTTCGCCCCGGCCTGCCCATCACCCTGCTGGCCCGCAGAGACGGCCTGACCACCGAGGCTCACGGGAGCGGCGCCGACGTCGAGGCGGTGTGCCTTTCTGGCCCGGACGAAGAGGAGATCCCCTGGCGCTTCGCGGACCCGGTCACCGAGCGGCTCCACCAGATCCTCATCCGCGTCGACCCGATCCCCGAGCAGGTGAAGGTCGATCCGGAGGACCCCCTCGCCAGGGAGATACGGGAGGCCTGCGCGCGCCTCCCCGGCAAGGTCGCCGGAGACTACGTCGGCATGGTCGAGGCTGTCGTCCACGCCGTGGTCGCCCTCGGCCCCGACGCACCAGCCCGGGAGGTCCTCGCCCGCGCCGCGCGCGAGGCTCTCCTCGCCGGCGGCCTCTACGACCCCGAGAAGGGCCTCGACGAGTACGGCGCCGGTCTGCTCGCCGGCCTCTTGGACAAGCTCCTGCGTCGCAACGCGAGGCACCTGCGCGGCTACCGCCTCGGCGAGACGGCGCCGGCGTCCTACGGCGACTCCTACCGCGTCCGCGTGAGCTTCGCGCGGGGATCCGAGGGCTTCGGCTTCGAGCTGGCCGGGCGCTACGCCGGCAACACCTACCGCCTCGAAGAGGAGCGCTTCGCGGTGATCTTCAGTCAGGACGAGGAGCCGCGCCCAGACGATCTCGCCGTCGCCCGCGTTACGCTCCGGCTGGCCGAGCGCTCCTTCCCGCGCCAGCCCGAGAGGAAGGGCCCCGCCTGAGCGCGAGCAGGATGATCCCTGCTCCGATCTGGATGAATCGCCGGGCCTGAGCTGCGTCAGAGATCCGGACGCACCCAGTCGGGTGGCGCTGAAGTTCGTGGTCTTATTCTCGGCGAGGGCCGGCGAAATAGCCTTCGAACTTCTGTGACGCCCGACTAGCCTTGTTCCCGTCCTGAAACTCCCGTTTCAGGACGGGGGCTGTTAGCCGTTAGCTG
>CAZQPP010000125.1:0-17335 GCA_964594295.1 uncultured Myxococcales bacterium
GCGCGCTGAGCCCGGCGGCGCAGGCGGAGTCCAAGGCGCAGGTCTTGCCGACCATGCAGCCGCCGCAGCGCCCGCCGCAGTCAGTGTCGCTCTCGTCACCGTTCTTGCGGCCGTCGTCGCAGGCCGGGGCCACCTCGGCACACGCGCCGGCCTCGCAGAGCCCGCTCGTGCAGTCACCGCCTTCTCCGCAGGCCTTGCCCAGAGCGCAGCCCGCGCAGACACCGCCGCAGTCGACGTCGCTCTCGTCCTGGTTCTTCAAGCCGTCGGCGCAGGAGGGCTCCGCGCAGAAGCCATCCCTGCAGAAGGCCGTGACGCAGTTGAGGTCCGAGAGGCACCCTTGCCCGACCCCGCACTGGGGGCAGTCCCCGCCGCAGTCGACCCCGGTCTCCTTGCCGTTGCGCACCCCGTCGGCGCAAGTGGGCACGTCGCACTGCCCGCCGCGGCAGTAGCCCGTCGCGCACTGCTCGTCCTGCCCGCAGGAGGCCCCGAGGCAGGCGGGGCAGGCGCCTCCGCAGTCGACTCCCTCCTCGCCGGGGTCCTGCACGGCGTTCTGGCAGGACGCCGCCGCGCACTTGAAGCCGGGCCCGCAGAAGCCCGAGGCGCAGTCCCCGTCGAGCACGCAGGACCTGCCTTCGGCGCACGGAGCGCACGGGCCGCCGCAGTCGACGTCGCTCTCGCGCTGGTTCTTCTGCCCGTCGCTGCAGCTCGGCGCCGCCGGCACGCTCCCGCCGCCGCCGTCGCTGCCGGCGACGCCGCCCGGCGCCGCTCCGCTGTCTCCGCTCCCGTAGAGGCCGGGGATCAGGCCGCCGCCGCCTCCTCCTCCGCTGCTGCAGCCGAGGAGCAGAAACAGGAGCACGGCCGATACCGCCGCCGCCTGCGGATGGAAACGGGACATGGTCGCCTCCTCCGGCAGTCGCGCCTCCCAGCGCGCAAGGGGGGCCGATACCAGCCCACCCGGGCTCCTTCAAGCGAGCAGCTCTCGAGCCGTGTAGGGCATGGACAGGATTACGTCAGCTGCCTACCATGTCGGACCGGCCGCGGAGGTTTGGCATTGCGAAGGAATTGGGCTGGATTTTGTCTGGCGGGACTGCTCGTGGCGCTCTTGTGCGCCGTGCCTCTGGCCGGGTGTGAGAGCAGCGGCGGCGGTGGCGCCGTGGTGGCTCCTGTGGGCATTCCGGACAACGGAGGCGGTGGCGCGCCGCAGGCCGACGGAACGACCCTCCCCACGGAGGATGTGGACACCGACAGCGGCCTCTCGGATGCCGCCGCGGATGCGTCGACTCCCGGTGACTCGGAAGGCACCCTCGACGTGGGCGATGTCGCCCGACCCGACCTCGACGAAGGCGGCGAAGACCCCGGCACCCCGCCCACCGACGAGACCACGCCGCCCGACGACGCCACCGACGCGGGCGACGAGGGCGCGCCGCCGGTCGAGCTGCCGCCCGACCGCTCCCCTCCCCAGGTGAGCTTCGAGGCGCCCGGCGACGGCGCGGTCGTGACCGCTCAGGTGGAGATCGTCCTGAGCGCCGAGGACGATCGCGGCGTCGATCGCGTCGTGCTCTCCGTAGACGGCGAGGAGCAGGCGACCCTCGAGGAGCCGCCCTACACCTGGACCTGGGACACCGCGGGCCTGCCCAACGGCCCCTACCTCCTCCTCGCGGAGGCCTTCGACGCCGCTGACAACCGCGGCAGCGCCGAGATCAGCGTGGACCTCGAGGGGCCGTGCAGCGAGGCGGGAGACTGCCCGCCGGTCTCGGTCGTCATCCTCTCGCCCCTGCCGGGCGCGAGCGTGTGCGGCACCGTGCCCGTCCTGGCGACCGCCGCTGACGACCGCGGCGTAGCGCGGGTCGAGCTGCACGTGGACGGCGCGCTGATCGCCAACGACGACACCCCGCCGTACCAGGAGATGTGGGACACCACGGGCGTGACCGACGGGCCCCACGAGATCCGCGCCACGGCCTTCGACTCGGCCGGACAGTCGGCCTTCGTCAGGCGCGCCGTCACCGTCGACAACGGCACCGAGGGCTGCGACAACCCGCCCACCGTCTCCCTGACCGCCCCCGCCGCCGGCGCCTACCTCCGCGGGGACGTGGAGGTCAGCGCCCTCGCCGCCGACGACGTGGGCGTGACCAAGGTCCAGTTCTTCGCCGACAGCGGCCTGCTCCTCGAGGACACGAGCGTGCCCTACGGGTTCACCTGGGAGAGCGACGGCCTCGCCGAGGGAGACCACGTCCTCAAGGCCATCGCCTACGACACGGCCGGCCAGACGGCCACCGACCAGCGGAGCATCGTGCTGGACCGCACACCCCCGAGCCTCGCCATCCTCGAGCCCTCCGTCGCCTCCCTCCACGGCGACACCCTGCCGGTCAAGCTCGAGGTCAGCGACGCCCAGGGCATCGCCCGCGTGGACATCGTGGTGGCCGGCGCCGGCGAGCCCGTTCAGCTCCTGCACCCTCCCTACGAGACCGAGGTGGACCTCTCTGCCGTCGAGAGCGGAGAGCGCACGCTCGAGGTCGCCGCCATCGACCTCGCAGGGCTCCGCACCGCCAGGACACGCGGCTTCGTGCTCGACCGAAAGCCGGAGCTGCGCTTCAAGAGCCCGGTCGCGGGGGAGGTCGTCGAGGGCCCGATGACCATCGAGGTCGAGGCCAGCGACCGCGAGGGTGGGGTCGAGGTCCGCGTCTTCGTGGACGGCGACCCGCGCGGGGTCGCGCCCGGGGGCAGGCTCGCGTGGACACCGCCCTACGAGCGCGGAACGCACGTGCTCCGCGCCGAGGCCGAAGACAGCGCCGGCCAGGTCGCCGAGGCGTCGATAACGGTGACGGTGGACCACCCCGTCGAGGCCACGCTCCTGCTCTGCGACGCCGGGGCCTGCGCGGCGCCCTCCACCGGCGACGAGGTGACCGGCGAGGTCGATCTGGCGGCCGAGGCACGCGACGACGGAGGCTCCATCTCGAGCATTACCTTCCTCGTCGACGGCGAGATCCTCGCGACCGACGAGAGCGCGCCCTACGAGCACACCTGGGACAGCCGCGCGGTCTCCGACGGCACCCACGAGGTCTCGGCCCGCGCCCAGGGCGTGGACGGCGCCACCGGCAGCGACACCGTGAAGCTCAAGGTCAACAACTGCGACTTCGACCACGACGGCGCCCTCGCCGAGGGAGGGAGCTGTGGGGGCGACGACTGCGACGACGGCGACCCCGCGTACCACCCCGCCGCTGACGACCGGGTGGGCGACGGCGAGGACCAGAGCTGTGACGGCATCGACGGCGTTGACGGGGACGGCGACGGGCACCCCTCCACGGCCTCGGGCGGTCTGGACTGCCAGGACGGCGATCCGCAAGTGCACCCGGGCATGGAGGACCTCCGGGTCGACGGAACCGACGACGACTGCGACGGCGTCGACGGCGTCGACGCGGACGGGGATCGCTACGCCTCCGAGAGCTCGGGCGGGGACGACTGCGAGGACGACGAGCCGAGGGTGCACCCCGGGGCCCTCGACGTGCCCGGGGACGGAACCGACGCCGACTGCGACGGCCAGGACGGCACGCCCGGCGACACCGTCTTCGTGGCCCCCGACGGCATCGACCACGGCAACGAGATGGGCAACGCGCGCTTCCCCTACCGCACCGTGCGCCACGCCCTCGAGAGGGCGGAGGCCCTCGGGCGCTCGGCCGTCCTGATCGCTGGCGGGACCTACCTCGAGCAGGTCGAGCTACGCGCGGGTGTGAGCATCCACGGCGGCTTCACCCGCGGCCAGCCGGGAGAAGACGGCGTGCCGCCGTGGATCCACGACCCCGAGGCGCACCCCACGGTGATCCGCCACATCTCCCCGGACGTCCACGGGAACATCGTCGCGATGATCGCCGACCAGGTCGGGAGCCCGACGACCGTCTCCCACGTCGAGGTCAAGGCCGGCAACGCCCAGGTCTACTCGGCCGCGTCCATCGCGCTGCTGGTGCGCGGCTCCACGGACAGCCTGCTCTTCGCCGACGTGCGTTTCGTCGGGGGCAAGGGCGCGAACGGAGGGACCGGAGTCGACGGCACGGCCGGCATGAGCGGGCCGTCGGGCAACAGCGGCGGCACCGGTCGGGAGGACTGCCTCTGTGACAACTCGGCCTACTACCGCGGCAGCGGCGGCAGCGGCGGCGTGCGCAACTGCGGCGACCACCGCGCCTCGGGTGGCGCGGGCGGCTACTCGGCCTGCCACGACTACTGCGGCCAGAGCGGGTCCGCCGCGTCGACCACGCCCAGCTCCGACTACGGAAGAGGCGGCAGCGCAGGCTGCAACCAGTACTCCGGCTCGAGCGGGAGGGCCGGCCGAAGCGGTACGGCCGGCGCGAACGGCGCCGGCGGAGGAGCTGCCGGGAGCATGGACGAGACCGGTCGTTGGCTTCCGGGCCACGGCGAGGACGGCACCGGGGGCACCCACGGAACCGGCGGCGGCGGCGGCGGCGGCGGCTCGGGGGACACCGGCGGCCTCCTCGGCTGCTCCTGGTGGGGCGGCGGCGGCGGCGGCGGTGGAGCCGGCGGATGCGGCGGCTTCGGCGGAAAGGGTGGAGGCGGCGGAGGGGCCTCCTTCGGCGCTCTCGTGGTCGACTCGAGCCCCCGCTTCCAGGGCTGCCACTTCGAGCACGCGGCTGGTGGGAACGGCCACGTCGGCGGAACCGGCGGTGCCGGCGGCAGGGCTGGAAGCGGAGGCAGCGGGGGGAGCAGCACGTACGGCGCGCGCGGCGGGTCGGGCGGCTACGGCGGCAGCGGTGGCGCGGGGGGCCCGGGCGGTGGGGGCGGCGGCGGGCCCGCCGTCGGCCTCTTCGTGCACGGCCACAGCGAGCCCCTGTGTACCGAGGCAGAGTTCGCCAGCACCGGCAGCGGCGGCTCCGGCGGCGGGAGCCCCGGCAACGCCGGTGCCAAGGGCTTGACCGCGGACGCACACGGAGCACCTGCTTCCTGCACCCCCTGAGCAGCACCATGACCTACGCCGCAGACCTCGCGGACATCCGCGCTGCCCACGCGCGCATCGCGCCCCACTTGCACCGCACGCCGGTGATCACCTGCGAGACCATGGACGCCCTCGCCGGGCGCTCCCTCTTCTTCAAGTGTGAGAACCTCCAGAAAGGCGGCGCCTTCAAGGCCCGCGGAGCCACCAACGCCATCTTCCAGCTACCCGAAGAGGTTGCCGCTGAGGGTGTCGTCACACACAGCTCCGGGAACCACGCCCAGGCGGTGGCCATGGCGGCCCGCAGCCGCGGAATCCCGGCTTGCGTTGTGATGCCGCGCAACTCTCTGGCGGTGAAGGTCCGCGCGGTACGGGGCTACGGGGCAGAGGTGGTGTTCTGCGAGCCAAACGACCGCTCCCGGGCCGAGACCGCCGAGCGGGTCATAGCCGAGCGCGGCGGCACCTTGATACCTTCCTACGACCACCCGCACATCATCGCGGGCCAGGGCACCGCTGCCCTCGAGCTGCTCGACCAGGTCGACGGCCTCGGCGCCGTTGTGACGCCAGTTGGAGGGGGCGGCCTGCTCTCTGGCACCTCCGTCGCGGCGAAGGGGGTGGCGCCGCGGGCACGTATCTTCGGTGCCGAGCCGACCGGCGCCGACGACGCCGCGCGATCCCTGGCCGCCGGCCGCCTGATACCTCTCGAGCGCGCGGAGACGGTCGCCGACGGGCTGCGCACCGGGCTCGGCAAGCTCACGTGGGCGATCATCCGCGACCACGTCGAGGATATCATCACGGTGGAGGATGAAGACGCCGTAGCTGCCATGCGGCTCGTCTACGAGAGGGCCAAGCTGGTCATCGAGCCGAGCTCTGCCGTGGCGGTGGCGGCGGTGCTCTCTGAGGGCTTCAAGGCGTTGACGGGTCTCGAGCGCGTGGGGGTCGTGATCAGCGGAGGCAACGCGGACCTCGACCACCTCCCGTGGCTCGACCGGGAGCGCGGGGGGACTACTCCCCGATGACCGTCACGGTCACCCGCCGGCGGTGGGCCCGCGCCCGGTGCTCCCACAGGTAGAGCCCCTGCCAGGTGCCGAGGGCGGAGCGCCCCTTTCGCACCGGCAGGCTGATGCCGGCGTTGGTGAGCACGCTCCTCACGTGGGCAGGCATGTCGTCAGGGCCCTCGCAGGTGTGCACGAACATCGGGTCGCCGTCGGGGGTGAGGCGCCCCATGAAGGTCTCTAGGTCCCGCCTCACGTCGGGGTCCGCGTTCTCGCAGAGGATCAGAGACGCGCTCGTGTGGTGCACGAAGACGTGGCAGAGCCCGGTCTGCACGCCGGAGCGGGCGCAGACGCGCTGCACCTCGGCCGTGATCTCGAAGGTGCCTCGGCCCCGTGTGTGAATCTCGATTGAGTCCTGGACGACCAAGTCGCGAAGCTCCGAAGAGAGGTTGGGGCGGCGAGCGTACCGCGGCGACCCGGGATCCGCTATCACCAACATATGCCGTGTAGCCTGGCGAGACGACTACTCGGTCGCCCTGCCAATCTGGCGCATGGCGCTGTTGTGCCAGCGTGCGTGCTGTTGCCCTTCGCCACGCTCGGGTGTCGGGGATCGAGCGAGGACACGGCAGCTCCTTCCCTGGGTCGGCACTCCGGGGATCTCGGGCCGACCCGGGCTGTCGGCCCATGACGTGAGCGATCCGGCGCATCCCGTGGAGCCATGGCGAGCGCAGACCGACGGCGTCTTGCCGGCGACGCTCGCCGTCGACGGGGACGTCGTGGCGTCCCGAGCGGACCGTTGGTGCGCGGTCGATGCTGGCGTTGCCGTCCACCAGATCTACGGGGAGGGAGCGGTGCGGCGGATTGGAGCGGCGGAGGTCTCTCGGTCCACGCGTGACATCGCAATCCGGAACGGCCGTGTCTTCGTTGCCTCGGGAGAGATCCCCCTCAACATCGTCGACATCGTCTGCGCCGGCGAGGAAGAGGCGCCCAGCTCACCGTAGCCACACGTGGGTCGCCCCCTCGCCGCCGGCCCGCCGGGGCTCGGAAGCGTGTCGCTCCACGTATGCGCTCTCGCTCAGGTGCTTCCGGACCGCCATGCGCAGGGCGTTCGTGCCGTGCCCGTGGATGACGCGCAGCTCGCCTCGGCCGCGCAGGGTGGCCTGGTCGAGGGCCTGGTCCAGGCGATCGAGGGCCTCGTCCACGCGGAGGCCGCGCAGGTCGAGGTCGAAGGGCAGGGCGCCCTCGCCGGGCTCGAAACGCACGCTGCCTTCGAGGGGTTTGGCGTCCTGGGCGCGGCGGGCGCTCGAGCGGGGGACGGTCATGTGGAGGCCGCCCGCCTGCACGACCATCTGGTCGCCGCGGATGGCGAGCACATCGGCGTCGCGGTCGAGGGAGGGGACGTAGACGCGGTCGCCTGGCTCGGGCGTGACGGGCTCTCCCTCGGGCTCCTCGGGGGCCGGAGGCTCGGGCTCGACGGCGGCGACCCCCTCGTCTCGCGCCTCCTTCACGTCCTTGGCGAGCTCGTCGAGGCGGCGACGGGAGCGTCGGGCGCCGTCGGCGTCGGGTTGGATCTGGAGGCGGCGGACGAGCTCACGGACCTCCCGGACGGCCGAGTCGATGCGCTCCAGGGCGCGGGCTGCGACGGCGGCGATGCGTTCCTTGGCCTCTTCCTTGATGAGGCGGCGCTCCTCGGCGACCTCCTCACGTTCCCTCGTCGCCTCCGCGCGTGCCCGCTCGGCCTCCTCGCGGCGGCGCTCGGCGTCCGCGCGTGCCGCCTCCGCCTCCCCGCGGAGCTGCTCGAGAGCGTCGAAGCCCGCGCCGCACAGATCACGGGCGCGAATCAGGATGCTCTCGGCGAGGCCTGCCTGGCGGGCGATGGCGAGGGGCTCGCTCTCGGCGGCGGCGCCGATCTCGAGGTGGTAGGTGGGGCGCGCGCGCGCGGCGTCGAAGAGCACGCGGGCGTTGGCGAAGCGCGGATCCTCCTCGGACAGCCTCTTCAGGCGCGGGTAGTGGGTGCTGACGGCTCCCACGAGGCCGGCCTCGGCGGCTTCCTCGAGGATCGCCTGGGCGAGGGCGGCGGCCTGCTCGGGGTCGGTGCCGTCGACTATCTCGTCGACGAGGACGAGCCCTCCCTCGCCGGTCGTGTCGAGGATCTCCTTCAGGCGCTTCAGGTGGCCGGTGAAGGTGCTGAGATCGGCCTCGATGTCCTGGGCGTCGCCGAAGAGGGCGGCGATGCCGGTGAAGAAGGGCATCTTCGACGGCGGCTCGACGGGGAGGGGGAGCCCGCAGGCGTGCATCCAGGCGAAGGTGCCGACGGTGTTGAGCGTGACCGACTTGCCGCCCGCGTTGGGGCCCGAGACGACCAGCCAGCGCACGCCCTCCGGGAAACAAAGGTCGTTCGAGACCACGCCACGGTTTCTGGGATCCGGGGACAGGAGGAGGACGGGGTTTCGGGCGGCCTTCAGCTCGATGTCCGCCGGATCCGCGCCCTCCTCGGCGGGGTGAAGGTCGTGGGCCTCGGCGAGATCGGCGGCGGCGAAGAAGATCTCGATCTCGGCGGCCCCCGTTACTCCCTGCTCGAGCGCGTCGGCGAGGTCGCGCACGTCGGCGCTCAGGGAGCGGAGGTTGGCCAGCTCCTCCTCGGCGGCTGCGGACTCGACGAGCTTGAGCTCGTTGTTGGGCACGACCAGCTCGTCGGGCTCGATGAAGACCGTCTGCCCGCTGTTGGAGGTGCCGTGGATGATGCCCTTGAGCATTGCCCTTCGGTCGGTGCGCACCGGGAGGACGTAGCGCTCGTTCCGCTGGGTGTAGAAGCGGTCCTGGAGGGCTTCTTCGGTCTCCGGCTCGCTGAGCATCTCGTCGGCTCGCCGCCGCAGGCTCGAGTGGAGGCTGCGCGCTCTGGAGCGGAGCTTCTCGAGCTCCGAGGTGGCGTCGTCGCGGATGCGGCCGGAGGGCTCGAAGGTCGCGTCGATCTGCCACGCCAGGTCCCCGAGGCGCGGGAGGGCGGCGGCGTCGGCGGCGAGGAGGGGGGCAAAATCAGCGCACGCGGCCAGGGTCTGGCGCACGTTTCCGACGGCGTGGGCGGCGTCCCGGACGCCCAAGAGCTCTTCGGGCTCCAAGACGGCGCCCTTGCGCGCGCGCGTGGCCACGGCGCCGAGGTCCGTGAGGCCCGAGAACCCGGGGCGCTGGTCGCGGGCAAGGCACGCGCGGGCCTGCTCTACCCGCAGGGCTCGCATGCGGCGTTCGCCCGTGCTCTCTGCCGGGGCGAGGGCCCGCATGGCGGTCTTCCCCGGCTCGCTCGGGCAGCGCTCGACGAGGGCATCGAGGAGCACCCGCAGGTGCAGGTCGCGTGCGGTCTTCTGGTCCACGAGTGTCATTCGTGGCGCTATGCCATCAGGGCTTGGCCCGTGGCAAGCGCCGGCGAGCCTAGACGCTGCCCACGTCCTCGCAGTGGACCCGGTCTCTGCCTGCGGATTTGGCCTTGTACAGGAACTCGTCGGCGGCCTGCACCAGGTCCTTGGGGTCACCCATGTCGTCGTCGCGGGTGGCGACCCCGATGCTGAGCGAGACCCGGAGGCGGTTTCCCTCGAAGGTGAAGTAGTAGTTCCGCACGATCTCGGCCAGCGCCAGGGCGCAGGCGCGCGCGCCCACGAGCGAGGTCTCGGGGAGCAGTACGCAGAACTCGTCGCCGCCGAAGCGGCCGAGGATGTCCTCCTTGCGGAGGCGGTGGCGCATCAGGAGGGCCGTGCGGGCGAGGACCGAGTCGCCGGCGAGGTGGCCGTAGCCGTCGTTGATCTCCTTGAAGTGGTCGACGTCGATCATCAGCAAGGAGAGTGGGCGGTGGTGGCGCTTCGCCCGGCTGAACTCACGCTCGAGGGACCACTCGAGGAACTCTCGGTTGGCGACCTGGGTGAGGCCGTCCTGGGTCGAGATGCGGTGGACCTCCTCGTGGTAGACGTTCTCGATGTCGTCGCCGGAGAGGTACTTGAGCACGACCGCGCCCATGCGCAGCGTATCGCCTGAGCGCAGCGGCGCGCGCTCGATCCGCGTCCCGTTGACGATGATGCCGTTCGTGCTCCCGAGGTCGTCCACCACCCGTCCGCCGGGCTCGCCGCGGATCATCGCGTGCTCGCGGGAGATGGTGGAGTCCTCGATGCAGATCGGGCAGCCCGGGCCGCGGCCGATGACCACCTCCTTGCGATCCCCGAGCTTGTAGGCGCGGCCGAGGGGTCCGCCGTGGATGCAGACCAGGCAGTCCTCTCCCTCGGCCTCGTCGCGAGCGATGGCCTCGGGGTCGATCTCGGCCGTGCCCTCCGAGAAGGCCTCGTCGAAGTCGGGCGCGTCGTCGAAGAGGTCTGTCGTCTCCCGCGGATCGCGGGGACGCAGGGTGTCTATCACCGCGGTGGATTCGACTGGCTCGTCTGGGTTGCTCATGCCCCGGACCTTCGTCAGCGTTTTCGCCTACCTGCGGGATTGTCGCCCAAGGCGGGGTCGATAGCAAGATCAGGCCCCGTTGACTAGGGGCCGGAGGACGGGCACCCTGCCTGGCAACCACCCGCCGAGGTCGCCATGACGGGAAGATTCCGCGCACCCATGCTCGCTGTCTGTCTCTTGACGGCGACCACCGGCGCAGCCCAGGCTACCACGCCGGTACCAGGTGGCCCGGGCACCGGCGGGACCATCCCTCCCACGCCTCAGCTCGGCTGCAGCGGCGTGATCGGCAACTGCTGCGAAGGCCACATCCTCAAGCTCTGCGTGAACAACCGCCTCTTCTCGACGGACTGCAGGACCGACGGGCGCTCCTGTCTGCTCTTCACCGAGCGCGGCGGCTACGCCTGCGGCAAAGGAGAGCCCGAGACGGTGCCGGGCGGAGAGACCTGCCAGATCCCAGGCTGCGTGCCTGACTGCGGGCCGAGGGAGTGCGGCCTCGACGGCTGCGGCGGCTCCTGCGGCATCTGCCCCGAAGGAGGGCGCTGCAACGGCAAGGGCTTCTGCGAGCCGGACCTGAGGCCGGGGGCCGGGGGAGTCGACGCGGCGGGCACGCCGGGCGGCGGCGGAGGCGAGGGCGAGGGCGAGAGCGCGGACAGCGGCGGATGCGTCGCCAGCGGCCGGAACCCGGGCGCGGCGCCCGTCGGCCTGCTCCTCGCTCTCCTCGGGCTGGGTGCCGTGTGGGGCTCTACAAGGAGAAGCACTCGGCGACGTACTGCGCGCACTGGTCCTGCTGGGCCGCGCTGACGCAGTTCTCGTCTCCGTCGGGGCAGGCCTCGCTCAGGCAGAGCACGGTCTTGATGTAGACCTCCTGGGCGCGGAGCGTTCCTTTGTCGAGACATGCGTCAGCGCAGCCCTGGTCCTCCGGCGCGCAGGCCGACGAGCAGTCCGCGACGTCGCCACAAGCGCTCGTGCCCGCGCTCGAGGCGAGGCACTGGGCGTACTCGAGCCCGCAGTGGTCGGCCATGCAGCCGGCTTCGCCGTTGCAGGCGTGGTCGCTGGAGCACCGGCTGACCGCCGAGAGCTCGGCCCCTCCGAGGAAGGAGGCGGCGTCCACGCAGGCTTGTGAGCAGGCTTCATCGCCCTCGGCGCAGGCGCTGAGGCAGTCGTTGAGCTCCATGCAGCCCGAGCCCTCCTCGTCCGGGGCGACGCACTCCGCGTAGGCGACGCCGCAGGGCCCGTCGGCCGAGAGGGCGGTGTTGGGGCACTCCGCGTCGTCGACGTTCGGGCAGGCGGCGTTCAGGCACGCCGAGGCCCGCATGAGGCGCCCCTGGCCTTCCCGGCTGCCGCTGTCGAAGCAGCCGTCCGCGCAGGCCTGATCGGTGGGCTCGCAGGTACGCTGGCACTCGATGATCTCGTTGCAGGTCTTGCTGCCTGACTGCTCGGTGATGCAGGCGGCGATCTCCGGGGCGCAATAACGTCCGAAGCAGTCCGTGTCGGCGCAGGCGTTCAGCGAAGCGCAGTCCGCGAAGGCCTTGTAGCGGTCCTGGCCTGTAGTCGTGCCCGCGTTGATGCAGGTCGTCGCGCAGTCGCCGTTGTCGCCGCAGCCGATCAGGCAGTCGTTGATCTCGGCGCAGCTCTTGTCTCCCGAGACCGCCTGGCAGCTCCCGCTCTGGCAGGCCTGTCCGAGCTCGCAGTACAGAGGTGTGCCCCACTCGAGGCAGGTGTCGGAGTCCGTGTTGCCGCAGGTGACGACCGCGTTGCCTTCGCAGCGCGTGATGCCTTCCGCCTCGCACTCGTCCTGGCAGGCCGCCGAGCACACCCCCCGCGAGCAGGTCTGACCCGTGGGGCAGGGCACCGTGGTGCCCCACTCCTTGCAGGAGTCGGCGTCGAAGTCCCCGCAGGTGCGAACCCCCTCGCCCTGGCATTCGGTAGCCCCGTTGCTGTCGCACTCGTCGGTGCAGCGCAGCGTGCACGCCCCGTTGCTGCAGGTGTGGCCCGTGGCGCACGGCTGGACGCTGCCCCACTCGAGGCAGTCGTCGCGGTTGTAGTCGTCGCAGAGCTTGAAGCCGTCCCCCTCGCAGGTCTTGGCGCCGCGGACCGTGCACTCGTCGCTGCAGCCGACCGCGCAGGTGCCGCCGGAGCAGATCTGGCCGGCTTCGCAGGCCGAAGGCGTGCCCCACTCGAGGCAGGGGTCGCGGTCCACGTTGCCGCAGGTCTGCACCGAGTTGCCCTCGCACTTGCGCGCGCCCGACGCGGTGCACTCGTCGGTGCAGGTCGTCGAGCAGTTCCCGCCGGAGCAGGTCTGCCCCTCGGGGCACGGGATCGGCGTGCTCCACTCGAGGCAGGAGTCCGCGTCGAACTGCCCGCACTTCTGCGCGGCGTTGCCCTCGCAGCGGCGCGCCCCGTCGGTGGTGCACTCGTCGGCGCACTCGAGGGAGCAGACGCCGTTGGAGCAGGTGCCCTGCTCGCAGGCCACGATGCTCCCCCACTCGAGGCAGGCGTCCTCGTCGTAGTCCCCGCATGTCCGCACACCGCTCCCCTCGCAGCGCTTGGCGCCCACGGTGCTGCACTCGTCGGCGCAGGTCGTCGAGCAGTTGCCGTTCGAGCATGTCTCTCCCGCGCGGCATGGCAGGACGCTGCCCCACTCGAGGCAGTCGTCCTCGTCGAAGCTGCCACAGGCCTGGAAGCCGTTGCCCTCGCAGCGGCGCGCGCCCTTGGTGGTGCACTCGTGGGAGCAGCCGGTCGAGCAGATGCCGTTGCTGCAGGTCTGGCCCGCGCCGCAGGGCACGGTGCTCCCCCACTCGAGGCAGTCGTCGGTGTCGTGGTTGGAGCAGGTCTGGGTGCCGTTGCCCTCGCAGCGGCCAGCGCCGTCGGTCGAGCACTCGTGGGAGCAGCCGGTCGAGCACACCCCGTTGGAGCAGGTCTCGCCGACCCCGCAGGGCACGGGGTCGCCCCACTCGAGGCAGGCGTCCGCGTCGTGGTTGCCGCAGCGGCGCACCGCGCTGCCGTCGCAGCGGAGGGCGCCGTAGGTCGAGCACTCGTCCTTGCAGCCCACCGAGCACATCCCGCCCGAGCAGGTCTCGCCCGGCTGGCAGGGCATGTCCGGCCCCCACTCGAGGCAGGTGTCGTCGTCGTGATTGCCGCAGGACTGCACCCCCGTGCGGCCGCACTGGCGCGCACCCGCCGTGGTGCACTCGTCGGCGCACCCGACGGCGCAGGTCCCGTTGCTGCAGATTTCGCCCTCGCGGCAGGGCTGGATGCTGCCCCACTCGAGGCAGGAGTCGGCGTCGTGTTGCGGGCCGCAGACCACGAAGCCGTTGCCATCGCACCTCCGCGCACCGGCGGTGGAGCACTCGTTCGTGCACGGCCCGGTCGCGCCGCCCGTGTCGCCGCCCGGGAGCGCGCCGAAGTCGGTGCCGCCGCCCATCGTGTCCGAAGGAGTGCTGTTCGGTGGCGCGTAGAAGCCGCCGCCGCCCGAGGAGCATGCGCACAGGGCGAGGGTGGCAAACAACGCCAGCGTGTTTCGAAGAGCGCAGGAGTCCACGGCCCGCTCCGTCTGTCAGAGCGCGGCAGTCAACGGGAACGCTTGCCCTCTGTCAACACCCGGCCGACTAACGCTTCAGCTCCCTCTCGAGCTCCTCGGTCATCTCCCAGGCGCGCCCGTTCTCGCTCTCCTCCGCGAGCACGCGGGCGAGCTCGTAGAGGCTGGCGAGGTAGGGGCGCCGGTCTATCTTCTTGCCCTTGCGGGCGGACTTGAGCGCCCGCTCGAGCAGGTGTCGCGCCTGCTCGGCGTCCCCCTCGGCGCGCTCGAGGCGCGCGAGCTCGACGAGGGTCGCGGCGAGCGACGCCGGGGCCGGGGGCCTGGCGGCTCCCTTCTCGTCGACGGCCTCCTTCAGGTGCTTCCGTGCCGACTCCGGGTCGTTGAGCTCGAAGGCCACGCGCCCGAGCCCGTGGAGGGTCCGGCCCACCGACTCACGGTCCGGGCGCTTCTCCTTTCGCTTCTCCGCGAGGGCCTTCTCGTAGAGGTCGAGGGCCTCGTCGGGCTCGCGAGCCTCTCGGGCCGCGCGGGCGAGGCGGTGGTAGATCGCCCCGAGCATCCTGTGGTTGACGGGCTCGGCCGCGGCGACGTGGTCGGCCGACTGCTGGAGGAGCTGCCGGGCGTGCGCGTTGTCGCCGAGGGCGCCAACCGTGAGGGCGAGCGCGTACAGGCTGCCCGCGAGCGCGCCGTGGTCGGTCTCCGCGGCCGCCCGGTGAGCCTCGACGGCGGCCTGGAAGGTGCGCGCCCCCTCCTCCACCTCACCGAGGTCCGCGAGGGTGCGGCCGAGCTCGTGCAGGCTCCGGGCGAGGGAGTGGGGGTCGCTGGGGTGCCCGCGCCGCTTCTCGAAGACCGCCTCTTCGAAGCGGGCCCGGGAGGCGCTGCGGTCGCCGAGGCGGCCGAGGATTCGCGCGAGGGCGTGCAGGTTGTTGCCGGCGGCGCGGCGGCAGGTGGCGACGGCCTCCTCGAGGCAGGTCTGGGCGGCCTTGAGGTCGCCGGACATCGCGTGGATCTGCCCTTCGAGCTGGAGGAGCGAGAGCAGGGCCGGGCGGTCGAGGACCTCCTGAGCAGCCTGCGCGCCGTCGCGGCACGCGGCCAGCGCGCCCTCGAGCCTCTTCTCCTGCTTGGTGCGGGGTTGCTGAAGCCGCAGCCTCGAGAGCCGCAGACAGAGCCAGGGCAGGTCGACCTTCTCGTCGTGCTCCTTCGCCTCGTCGATCTGCTCCTCGAGGGACTTGATGCGGGCCTGTTTGCCTCTGGACCGTTTCGCCGCGGCCGACCGCTTGGAGCGTCCGGTCGCCGACGCGCGCGGCTTCTTCTTCTTCTTCTTCGGAGGCTCCTCCTCCTCGGGCATCGCCTCGCGCCCCGGGAGGGTCTCCTCGGGAGGCTCGGGAGGGATCTCCTCGACGACTCGGAGGTGTGCCACGCCGGTCTCGCCCGTGGGCGGCTCGGGGGGGCGGGGCGTGCCGGGCAGGTCGTCGGGTGGAGGCGGCGCGGGGGCCATCGCCCCCGAGGTCCCGGGCTCGTCGAACTGCAGCAGCGGCAGGCCGCTGGTCTCGGGCTCGTCGAAGATGTCGGCCATCTCCGCGCCGAAGCCGGTGCCCGCGGGCGTGATCGACTCACCGCCTGTCGCCCATTGGCCCGTCGCGGACAGGAAGAAGGGCTCGCCGGGCGGCTCCGGGAGCTCGTCCTTGCTCTCTTGCGCCCGCTGCTCGAGGTCGGCCGCGTCCCAGGTCTCGATCTCGTGCTGCGCGGTGCTCCCCGGTGGGTTGAGGGGCGGCGGGGTCGGTAGGGGCTCGGAGAGGCCCGTGAACACGGGCTCGTCGCTCAAGATGCCCGAGTCCTCGTCGTCGGATTTGACCTCGGCGTCGTCGCGCCCTCGACCGAAGCCCACGCGCGTGGGGGCCTGCTCGACGATCGTCTTGCCGCCGGGGCCGGGGCCGGGGCTCGGGTCGGGGCGGAGGAAGGTGCTCCGCGGCATCCCCGGGGGCAGCCCGAAATCGGGGAGCGTGCGTTCGCGCTCCTTGACGAATGGGTCCGGCTGCACACGCGGAGTACCCGGCAGGTCTGCCGGCTGAGGCGGCGGGGCGGGCGAGGGGGTGGCGTCGGGCACCGCCTGGAACATGTCGCTCTGCTCCACGTCGGCGGCCAGCCTGTGCAGCAGGGGAGCAGCGCCGGTGCCCGCCCTGTGGACGAGGAGCTGAGCCTCCGCTGCTGCAGCCGCGGGGTCCTGTCGCAGGAGCCCTTCGTAGGCTTGGGCCCACCACGGCACCGGCCCCTCGCGCCAAGTGCGCAGCCAGTAGCTCCTGAGCTCCGGGATGCCGAGGGGCTGGACGATAGCGAGGGCGTGCAGGGCCTCCTCACCCACCGTGAGGGCCTGCGGGTCTCCCATCCTGCCCTCGTTCACCGACAGCCAGTCCCTCACCGCCCAGCAGACTCCGTCGAGCTCGAGCGACGAGGTGAGGCGGAAGATGGCGCGGAGGACCGCCCGCCGTGGGTCGCTGTTGGGGCGCGCGTTCCCGGTCTCGAGGTAGAAGACGAGGGACTGCTCGAGCCTCCCCCGGAAGCCGAGGTCCGTCTCGGCAAGCTCGGTCAGCGCCCTGACCGCCATCGCGCGTGGATCGCGGGCCGACGAGCCCTCCCTCACGGGCGCGAGCCAGCGACCCAGCAGCTTCGCCAGCGAGGTCGTGTCGTGGATGCCCCTGAGCTGGTCGAGCCAGGGAGCTAGTTCAGGGTCGCTCAACGCGTCCGAGCTCCATCACCGAGCAGGCGTGAATCCTCGCTGATGTCGCCCGGGGGAGCAAATCAGTCCTGGTCGCAGGCGTCCCCCACGCCGTCGCCGTCTGCGTCGGTCTGCGCCGGGTCGGGCACGTCCGGGCAGCCGTCGCTCGCGTCCGGAACGCCGTCGGCGTCGTCATCCGGGTCGCAGGCGTCGCCGAGGCCGTCCTGGTCGAGGTCGGCCTGGTCCGGGTTGGCGTCGAGGGGGCAGTTGTCGGCCCCCTGGTCGGGCATGCCGTCGCCGTCGTCGTCGGGATCGCAGGCGTCGCCGAGGCCGTCTCCGTCCGTGTCGGTCTGCAGGGCGTTCAGGGTCAGCCGGCAGTTGTCGAGCGCATCGGGCACCCCGTCCACGTCCTCGTCCCGCTCGCACTCGGCGCAGAGGCCGTCGGCGTCGTGATCGTCTTGGCTCGTGCAGACGATGAGCGGGCAGGCGTCGGCGACGTCGTCCTGGCCGTCGCCGTCGTCGTCGAGGTCGCAGGCGTCGCCTTCGCCGTTAGCGTCGGTGTCGACCTGAAGCGCGTTCGGCGTCACGGGGCAGTTGTCCTCCTCGTCGGCCACGCCGTCCCCATCCGCGTCGCCCTGGCACGCATCCCCCATGCCGTTCTGATCGGCATCCTCCTGCTCGGGGGCCCAGACCAGCGGGCAGCCGTCTTCGCCGTC
>CAZQPP010000126.1:0-17154 GCA_964594295.1 uncultured Myxococcales bacterium
CGAGATCGCCGACTGCGTCGACCCCGACGACGACGGCGACGGGACCGCCGACGCCGATGACTGCGCTCCCCTCGACGCCACACGGCATCCCTCCGCTCCGGAGGTCTGCAACGGGGTGGACGACGACTGCGACGGCGTGGTGGACGCCGGCTTCCCCGACACCGACGGCGACGGGCTCGCGGACTGCGTCGACCCCGACGACGACGACGACGGCACCCTCGACGAGGACGACTGCGCGCCCCTTGACCCCAGCCGCCACGGCAGCGCCGAGGAGGTCTGCAACGGCGTGGACGACGACTGCGATCTCGCGGTGGACGAGGGCTTCACGGACACCGATACCGACGGCTCGGCCGACTGCGTCGACACGGACGACGACGGAGACGGGAGCCCCGACACCGATGACTGCGCGCCCCTGGATCCGGCCATCCGCCCGGGCGTGGACGAGGTTTGCGGTGACGGCCTCGACAACGACTGCGATCCGGTCTCCTCGTGCTTCATCGCGCGCTGGGGCGCGGGCGCCACCGAGCAGCGCATCGAGCCACTCGCGGTCGAGGAGCCCATGGAGACCTTCTACGACTACCGGCAGTTCCAGCACCTCGGCGGCGGGCAGCCGGCGTGCCAGGGCCCGAAGGGCAGCGGAGGCGCCCACACGGGCCTCGAGGCATCCGACACCGCGATCTTCTTCCTGGCGGTGGACTCCGCCGATCTCGCCTACTTCGCGCTCATCCTCGACCAGGACCTCGACGGCACCGGCGGGGAGGCCACCGCGCGCATCGAGGCCACCGACATCGGGGGGCGCGGAGTCGACGTTGTGATCCGGGACGACGCCAACGACCTCGCCGACTGGAGCAGCGGGCTCGGCTCGGGCACCTTCACCTGGGGCTGGGATCGCTGCTCGAACGACGGGGTCGTGCTGGGCCCGATCCCCCACGACGCAGCCTGGTGCATGCGCCCGAGCTTCGATGGCATGAGCGGCATCAGCAGCTACGTGCTCTACTCTGGCGAAGGCGGGGGGAGCACGCCGCACACGATCGCCGCCGGGGATCTCACGGGTCTCGAGCTCTGCCGAGATCCCTGAGCGCCCGCTGCGCGGCGGGGTCGGAGTCCACCGGGTGGGTCAGCGCGCGTTCTTCAGCCAGGCTGTCAGTCGCTCCGCCACCACGCGGTGGCCCGCCTCGTTCCAGTGGTTGTCGCCCTCGATGAAGAGGGTGCCCGTGTCGGGGTTGTCGAAGAAGGGCTCGAAGAGGTCTATGAAGCCGACCCCGTGGTGCTCGGCGAAGCTCTTCCAGAAGGAGCGCTGGAGGCAGTCGCGCTGGGCGTGCTCGACCTGGTGAGGCCACGGGTAGACGGCGACGGCGACCTTGACCCCCGCGGCCTTCGCAGAGCTCACGAAGGCGTCCATGTTGCGCGAGGCCAGCTCGAGGCCGCGGCGTCCCCAACGCTCGAAGACCTCCCGGTGGGTGGTCCAGAGGGCGCGCTCGGCGAGGAAGGCCGGGTTTCGCCAGGGGGCGTTGGGCTCCTCGCCCAGGGTGACCCGCAGGGCGTCGAACCAGACGTGGTTCTGGGAGCCGAAGGTCGAGTCCGCCGGGCCCTCGGGTTTGTCCGCGAGCAGGCCGGCGGCTGTCCGGCAGAACAGGGAGCGGCGGCGCAGCAGGCGGCCGGCTCGGTAGGCCAGGTCGACCAGCAGGCTCTCCTCCTTGGGCACGAAGCGCTCGTAGAAGATCTCGTCTTGGATGTCGGAGATGTCCACGAAGACGACGGCGTGGCTGATCTGGAGGCCCACGTCCTCGAGCAGGTAGCGCAGCTTGAGCAGGTAGAGGCGCGGGCTGTAGCTGACGACCCCCGCGTTGAGCACGTCCATGCCGGCGGTGTCCATGGTCGCGCCGGCGAGCCCGGCGAAGGTCTGCTCGAAGGGCAGGCCCACCCCTTCCGCGAAGGAGTCGCCGAAGATCAGCGCCCTCGGGCGAGAGCCGCGGAGGGGGACCTCGGCCTCGCTGCCGTCGCGCATGCCGAGGGAGTTGGTGATCATGGGGTAGGTGGCCTTCCCCCACCAGGTGGTCGTGCTCCGGTTGGGGTAGAGGCCGTGGTGGAAGCGGGGGTCCGGGCGCCGGAAGAGGTCCTCGGGCTGAGAAGGCGCGATCGCCGCGGCGAGCATGTCCAAACCGACGACCGCCGTGACGACGATCACCGCGAGGGTCAGCCGGGGGTGACGCTCGAACCAGCTCTTCTCCATCAGCGCCGCCGTGCTGTGGGCCTCAAGGAGCGACGCCGAGCGAGGGGTCGAAGCTCCAGTCGGGCGCCATGAAGCCGGCCCTGACGAGGCCCGCGTCCGAGATCACCACGTAGTCCGGCAGGCCGTCTCGGGAGCTGAAGGGCACGAGGTGGTAGAGCAGGTGCTCGAAGCCCGGCGGGGCTGTCAGGATCGCCGAGAGACGCTCGCCCTCGGGGAAGACCGCGAGGAGCGCGACCCCCACGTAGCGCGCGCCGTCGACGGTGACCGACTCCTCGTCCCAGGAGATGGGGATGTCGCCCAGGTCGACGTCGGAGCGGGGCACGCCGACGTAGATCAGGTTGCGCTCCTGCCTGATCTGCTCGTTCAGCGCGGAGTAGGGAAGGGTGCAGGCGTGGCCGTTGCCGATGATTGCCCAGGTGGAGACGAGGAAGGAGGCGTGCCGCATCATCGCCTCGGCGCCGTCGGCGACCACGAAGCAGAAGGGGCGCCTGTAGACCTGGTTGTAGGGACCCTGGCGTCCCGGGCTCTTGCCTTCGCTCGGACCCACCTGAATCGGGGCGCCGTCGACCGCCCGGGCCTCACCGTCCACGATGACCTCATCGACGCCGAGGCCCTTCAAGGCGGCTCCGTCGAGCTCCATGCTGCGCACGTTGTCGGTCGTGATTCGCACCCTGCTGCCGTCGCGCTCCGAGCGCACGACCAGGTCGGCGTAGGGCGACGTGGCCGAGTGCAGGGTCACGAAGGAGTGGGTGGGGCTGTAGGAGGGCGACGGCGTCTTGAAGGCGAAGTCGAGCTCCAGCGGGTCGAGGGGGCGCTCTTTCATGAAAGCGAAGAGCTCGGGCCAGTCGACGCAGTCGGTGCCCTCGGCCACGTCGCCGTCCCACCAGTGACCGGCGCCCTCCTCCTCGTGGTAGACCACGTCGTCGCAGTGCTTGCGCACGGCCTCGACCATGGTCCTGCCCTCGCGCACGGGCACGTTGTCGTCGGCGCTCCCGTGGATGACGTAGACGCCGCGCCGCGCGAGGTTGCTCAGGTACTCGCGGGTCTGGCTGTGGGCCCGCGAGCGCGCGAAGGGGCCGCCCGGCACGGGGCTCCCGCCGTAGGTGTAGAAGGACTCCCAGCCCGCGCTCGGCCCGATGACGGCGAAGCGGCCGGGGGTGGTCACGCCGACGTGCCAGGTGCCGTGGCCGCCCATGGAGTGCCCGCTCAGGTAGACCTTCGTCGGGTCTATGTCGAAAGCGGTAGAGGCGTCGTCCAACGCCGCGATGGCGTTGAGGCGGCCCCACTCCTCCCAGTCGAAGCCGAAGGGGCGCCGGTTGGTCGGGGCGACCACGTAGGTCCAGTCCTTCGGGGAGTAGGAGCGCGCCTGGTTGATGGCCTCCACTCCGGCGCCGTGCAGCGAGAGCACGAGGCCGTAGGAGCGCTCGGGGTCGAAGTCCTTTGGCGGTCGCACGCCGTAGTACTGGACCGAGGCGTCGATCGGCGAATGGAAGGTGCGCCGGTATGGGTCGGCGCCGGAGATCGACTCCAAGACCAGCTCGTGCTCGTAGGACCACTCGAGGGAGGGGGACTCGAGGCGGAGCAGCACCTTGACCTCCTCACCGGCTGGCGGGGCGGGCTGGAGCATGCGGAGCAGGAAGGCGACCTGGGTGACGGCGCCGGGGGCGATCCCCGGGTAGCTGACCGTGGTGTCGTCGAAGCGGCCGTCGCCGAGGACCCTGGCCTTCAGGTCTGCGACCGGGGCGTCCCCAAGGTTCAGCACGGGCACGCCGGCGTAGTAGTCGCGCTGCTCCCCCGCGATGACGTCGGGCAGGGTGAGGTCGTGGGGGTTGGGCCAGAGCTCGTGCTCGGTGGTGAAGAGCTCGAGGCTGGGCTGGCCGCGCCGCCCGTAGGCTCTGACGACGAGGAGGTTGTCTCCGGGCTGCGCCGCGAGGGGAACCCTCATCTTGCCGGAGCCGTATGGGTCGCCGGGCTGGCGCACGCCGTTGCAGAAGACGTCCGTCACCCGATCGGCGCGGGCGAAGAGCCTCTTGCCTTCGTCGAGGTGCACCGTGGCGACGGCATAGCCAATCTGCTGCCCGAAGGCGCCGAGGCGGCCGCCTTCACCGGTCTCGCGCTCGATCCACGCCGTGCCGTGCTCGTCGGTGCCGGGCTCGGGCGCCTCGAAGCGCCCGCGCGCGAGGTCCGAGATCACGTGATCGGTGCCGACGGGGAAGCCGACGAGCCAGCTCTCCACGGCGAGCGGCTCGGGCTCGCTCTCGGGGGCCGCGGGCGCCGGCTCGGCGGGCACGTCCGTCCCGGTTCCGCCGTCCGTGTGCGTCGGCTCCTCGGCGTCAACGTCGCCGTCGCTCTCCGCCGTGTCGGTCTCGCCGCCGCGGGCGTCCGTCGTCGCCCTGGCGTCCGGCACCTCGCCTGGCGGTTGTCCCGTCTCCGAGGCCGGGTCGCTCGCTGTCGATGAGCAGCCGAGGGCCAGCAGCAGCGCCCATGCCCACCAACTGCGGGCTGCCATCAGGGTATCCCGTCGCTGTCGGAGTCGAGGGGGAACCCGCTGCAGTTGACGAAGATGTCGAGGCACCCTTTCTCTCGCTGGCACTCCAGGCAGAGGTCCATGGGGCCCCCTCCCGCGCACTGCACGGCGCAGTAGTCGCGCACGCAGGTGAGAGTTTCGCCGAAGCAGCGTGCGCATCCTGGAGTGACCCCGGTCTCGGTCTGGACGCAGGACGTGGTGCACACCGTGTAGTCATTCGGCATGTACAGGCAGTTGTAGCCGCAGACGGCCATCAGGTTCTCGAGGTCGGCGCCAGAGAGCATGCCCAGATCGTGGTCGTTGTTGCACATGCTCTGGCCGAGCGGAGGCAGCACCTCCCAGCCGGGACCGCCGCCGTCGCTCGGCGTGATCCACACGTCGTCCACGTAGCCCCCGTCCGGGCCGCCGATCACGACACACGAGCCATCGATGCACTCCTGGCCCGGGCCGCACTCGGATTTGTAGGTGCAGCTGGTCGGTTCGGGGCCTCCGCCCGGGTCCCACAGGGGACCGCCCGCGTCGCTTGTGCCGGTGTTTCCTTCGTCTCCGCCGGCGTCGCACGTCTCAACGTCGGGGCGCCCGCTGCGCGGCCCTCCCGGCTGGATGCAAAGGCCCCGGGGGCTGCACTCGGCGTTGGCGCCGAGGTGGGCGCAGTCGCACACGGTCTGGCAGCCCGAGCGGCAGACCTTGTTGATGCAGCGCTTGGGCGCGACGCAGTCCTGGTCGCCGCTGCAGCCCCAGAGCTGGCCGTCGATGGAAGGCGGCGAGCTGCATGCCGGCGCGAGGGCGAGGAGCACGAAGGGCAGGGCGTAGCTCAGGGCGCGCATCAGAACCCCCCCGTGACGCTGAGGCCGCCATAGGGGTGCGGCGAGAGGACTAGGGTTGGTGCGGCTCCCCGCGCGGCCGCCTCCTCGGCGTCCCCTCCGCTGAATATGAACATGGCTATCGAGCCCACGATCGAGGCCGCACCCGCCCCGATGAGCACGAGGCCGATGGTGTGCCGCGTCTTGCCCGCGTCGATGAGCTGCTTGGCGCGTGCCTCGGTCATGTTCTTGATCTGCTCGTTCTGCATCGCGACCGACTGTGCGTTGTTGACCTCGTCCCACTTGCTCGAGCCGTCGGTGTACATGTACGCGCCGCCTCCGGCGAGGCCCGCGCCCGCCGCGAGCAGCACCCAGGCCACCGGTGAGACGCCGCCCGAGGGCTCGGCTTCCTCTCGCTCGACGGGCGCCGCGGGTGCGGAGCTCATCGGGGCCGGGGCAGGCACCGCGACCCCCCGGGCGGGGAGCCGAACCTCGATGCGCTGAGTGGCGCCGGGTTCTATGCGCACGTCCTGCTCGTGGGGCTCGCGGCCGGCAGCTTCGACGCGCACCCGGTGAGTGCCCGGGCTGAGCTCGATGGGATCGCCGCCCATCTGGGCCGACACCACCCCGTCCACGAGCACCGTCGCGCCCACCGGCTCGACCTGCACGACAAGGAAGCCCGGGCGCACGGCCTTGCGGATGCGGGTCAGGCCGTCCGAGGCCCTCTTCTTGACCGCGGCGTCCACGTTGGGGCCCGAGGCAGAGCTCGTAGTGAGCCTTTGCGAGGTTGAGGTCCCCGGCCTCCTCGTAGGTGCGGCCGAGGTTGTAGAGCAGCCAGGGAGCCGAGTAGATACCCACGGCCTCCTTGAGCTTCTCGATGGCCTCGTCGTGGCGGCCCTGCTTCCGGAGCTTGTTGGCCTCCATCGCGAGGTTCTCGACCTTCGCGGCCTGCTCGGGGGTAACGGACCCCTGGGCCTGTGCAGCGCTCGGCGCCGCCAGCGCGAAGGCCGCGAGGAGAGCCAGCAGGGCTGCCGGGCGTCTGCTCGGATGATCAGTCATCAAAGAGGATCCTCTTGGGGCGCGTGGGTGCGGGGGCTGGCGGTGGCGCGGGAGGAGCGGGCCGGGCCGTGGGCTTCGAGGCCGGCGTCTTCGCCGGCGGCCGCGGCTTGCGCTTCTTCGGCCTCGTCTTCCTCTTGCTCACCTTCTTCTCGGTCCTGGCCTTCGTCTTGGCGGGTGGCTCGGGCGAAGGTGCGACCGCGGGCGGCGTCGCGGGTGCTGTCTCGGCCTTGGGCTTGGCGCCCTCGGGCCCGGTCGGTTCGGGTGTGGGTGTGGGCGCCGCCGCGGGTCCGGGGGAGGCGTCTCTCTGCTCGGTGGGCGGCTGCGACGCGGTGTCCGGTTCGGGCGTTGCCGCGGTATCGGACGCTGCGGCGGGCTCCGGCGCTTCGCCGGGAGCGGTCGGCGTCGGGCCCGGCGCCGGCTCGTCGGGTGTCGAGCCCGGCCACAGAGCGTAGGCGCCCACTCCACCGAGGGCGAGGACGAGCACGGCGGCCACGAGGATGGCGACGCGCTGCCTGGAGCCGAGCTCGGGCTCGGCCGCCCAGTCCAGGGACACCGAGGACGTGTCGGAGCCGGGAGGGCGCGCCGGATCGGGCTCGGCGGGAGGCGTGCGGGGCACGGTCGCCGGGCCGGTGGGCACGGTGCTCGCGCGGGCCCGGTCGTGCACGGTCACGTCGGTCGGTCGCGGACTTCGCTGCATCCCGGCGAGGTCTTCGAGGCGCGCGCGCACGTCGGTCGCGGTGGCGGGCCGGTTGTCCGGGTAGCGGTCGAGCAGGTCCGTGACGAGGGCCGCGACGGCGGCCGGGATCTCCACGCCCTCGGGAGCGGCGTCCGCGATCGGCCGCGGGTCCTCGACGAGGCGCTTGACGAGGAGATCGGTCGCGGAGTCGGCCTCGAAGGGGAGCTCTCGGGTCAGCAGCTCGTAGAGCATGATGCCGACCGAGTAGAGGTCGCTGCGACCGTCGAGCTCGGCGCCCCTGGCCTGCTCCGGAGACATGTAGCAGGGCGTCCCGACGATGGCGCCCGTGCCGGTCAGGGACTCCTTGGCCTTGTCCCCCTCGACGATCTTGGCGATGCCGAAATCCAAGACCTTCACGTAGTCGGTCTCCCCCATCATGTCGACGAGGAAGATGTTTGCCGGCTTCAGGTCCCTGTGCACGAGCCCGATGCTGTGGGCCTCCTCGAGGGACTTGCAGGCCTGCGCGAGGATGCGGCAGGCGCGCTCGGCAGGAAAGGGCGACTGCTCGACCATCACGTCGGAGAGGGGGCGGCCGTCGAGGTACTCCATCGCCAGGTAGGCGTTGCCGTCCTCCGAGACGCCGAAGTCGTGCACCTTGATGCTGTGGTGGTGCTTGAGCCGCGAGCAGGCGCGCGCCTCCTGGTAGAAGCGCTTGACCATCACCATGTCGCTGGCGAGCTCGCGGCGCATGACCTTGAGCGCGACGGTCTGCTGCATCACCAGGTGGGTGGCGCGGAAGACCCAGCCCATGCCGCCCTTGCCGATGAGGGCGTCGACCTTGTAGCGCTCCCCGAAGACTTGGCCGACGAGGGCCTCCTCCTCCCCCGGCTTGGAGAAGGTGGACTCGTCCACCATCGGGAAGGCGTCGTTTGGGCAGACGCTCTCGTCGCCTCTGTGGCCGCAGCTCGGGCAGACCTTCATGGTAGCCGGTAGGTTTCTTGGAAAGACGGATTCTGCCAGTCCGGTGGCAGGCGGGGCAAATCAGTGACCCGCGCGGGTTCTTCCGTACGCCCGGAAACTGGATCGAGCGCCGGCGTTCCCGCATGATCTCCTGCGGACGGGAGACTACCCCGATGATCGGAGGAAGCTATGCACAGCAAACTCGGACGAGCCCTCTGCCTGGCGGCATCCACGGCCCTGCTGCTCGGCCTGCTCGGCTGCGAGCCCAAGGACGAGGAGAAGGAGGGCCCGCCCCTGCCTTCCATCGAGACCATGAGCGTAGACCTCACCCCGTTCACGAAGAAGCGCCAGACCACCGGCGCCCTCGAGGTGGATCAGAAGGCCGACGACGCGGCCGGCGGGAGCGAGCCCGCCCCGACCGGAGAGTACGCGCACTTCAACAACGCCAGATTCCGCGTCGGTGCGCTCAATACCTGGCTCGCGGCGGCCCTCGTGCCGCCGGCGATAGTCTTCGCCGTCGCCCTGACCAAGGACCCCGTCTTCGAAGACGGCAAGTGGATCTGGGACTTCACCGCGAAGAACGGCGACGACGAGCTCCGCTCCAAGCTCACCGGCTGGTTCGAGGGCGGCACGCGCACGGGCATCGAGCTCAACCTGGAGGTGATGGTCACGTGCACGGCGTGCAAGGTCCCGACCAAGGACTTCGTTTGGTACACGGGCAAGTTCAACACCGCCGGCACCGACGGCCACTGGCAGTTCTACAACCCCGAGATCACACAGGCTGACAAGAAGACCGTCCGCATCGGCTACGACGTCAGGGACGAGGACAAGACCCTCAGCATCCAGAACCTGCGCAGCGACGGCCACGAGAACGGCGGGGACGTCATCGAGTACAAGCTCGAGGCCGGGGTCTTGAGCATCTCGGTGCGCGACGAGAGCGAGAAGCTCGACTACAAGGCCGCCGCGACCGTCGAGACCGGCGACGGCTGGCTCGAGGTGCCGCTCTACAACGGCGGCGAGAAGGCCTGCTGGGGCGGCGACCAGAAGAACGCGGAGTGCCCGGCCGAGTAGGCTCGTCAGGAGCACCTTTCTACCGAAGGGTAGATTGATTTTCAGCGGCGCCTGATCTATGGTCGCGATCATGGCACCGAGGCGCAACCGAACCCGTCGCGGCCCGGGGAGGCCGGCCCGCCCGATCCGCCGGGAGAAGATCCTGTCCGTGGCGCGCGGGGTCTTCGCGGAGTGCGGCTACGCCGCGGCCAGCACGACCCGCCTCGCCGATCTCATGGGTCTGACCAAGGCCTCGCTCTTCCACCACGTCCGCTCCAAGGAGGAGCTCTACATGGAGGTGGTGCGCGAGGCCCTCGGCAACCTCGGCGAGCTCGTCGACGAGGCCCGGAAGCTCGACGGGACCTTCGCCGAGCGCCTCGATCGCCTCGGAGAGCGCGTCACCGAGTACCTCGGAGCCCAGCCCGACGCCGCCCGCCTGCTCACGTGGGAGCTCGTCGGCAGCGGCCCCTTCATGGAGCAGGGCGGCGCGTCGGCGGTGCAGGCGGTGCTCGGGGCCATCAGCGACTTCGTCAGCGCCGCCATGGAGCGCGGCGAGATCCCCCGCCAGGACCCGAAGCACCTCGCGCTGACCATCGCCGCGTGCCACGTCTACTACTTCGCCGCCGCCGAGCATTGCGGCGTCTTCCTGGGTCAGCTGGTCTCCCACCCGGCCCAGGTCGAGGCGCGCAAGGTGGCGGTGATAAAGCACATTCGGGCCGTCTGTGGGGTCCCGGAGCGGACCTGACACCGAGCGCATCAGAGCAGTCGGAGGGACAACATGCGCAGCCTACTCGCCATCATCGCCCTGGCGGTGCTCCTGCTTTCAGCGTGCTCCTCGTCCTCCTCCAAGGACGCCGAGCAGAAGGTCGACACCGCCGCGACCGAGCCCGGTGGAGGGCAGGAGGCGTCGGGCACACCGAGCGTAGACACGGTCACCGGCGCGACCCCGGCGGCCGCTTCCCTCGAGCTGGGCACGAGCCACGTGGGCTTCGGCAAGGCCGACTGCGCCAACTGCCACGCGAAGGCGCACACGAGCTCGAACCGCCCCGGCCAGTGCGCGAGCTGCCACGGCCCCAACGGAGCGCCGGCTCGCCCCCTCGATCACGCGCTCGCCGGGTGTGCGGGCTGTCACGAGAGCAGCCACGGAGGGCTCGGGTTCGAGTCGCCGAGCGACTGCGCCGGGTGCCACGGCTACGCGAAGAGCTCCGATCCCTGCGTGCGCACCGAGACCTTCGACGTGGTCGTGATAGGCGCGGGCGGCGGCGGCCTCGGCGCTGCCGCTACGCTCTCCCTCGCGGGCAAGGATGTGGTCGTGCTCGAGCAGAACCACCGGGTCGGCGGCTACATGGGGCGCTTCACGCGAGGCGACTACAACTTCGAGATCTCGCTGCACGCCATGGACGGGCTCGATCCGGCGGGCCTGACCACGCAGGTCTTCAAGGACACGGGCATCTTGGAGAAGGTCAAGCCCGTCCGCGCGGAGCTCATGTACCGGTCGATCTTCCCCGACCTCGACGTGAAGGTGCCAGGCGATCCCACGGCCCACCGCGACCTGATGAAGGAGCTCTTCCCCGCGGAGGCGGCCGGCATCGACGCGCTCTGGGAGGATCTCTGGGCCTTCGACGACCTGCTGCGCGCCCTCATCGCCTTCCAGGCCGGCGAGACCGAGGCCTTCCAGAAGATGCTGGCCGACGACCCCGGCCTGACTCAGCGCATCGACGACCTGATGAACAAGAGCCTGTCTACGATCGCCGGTGAGCACGTCAGCGACGAGCGCTTCTTCGCGCTCTGGACGCAGCTCGCGGGCTTCCTCGGGGTGCAGCCCTCCAAGCTCCCGGCCTTCCTCTTCTACGCCATGTGGACCAGCTACTACATCCACGGCTACTACTACTTCGAGGGCGGCTCCCAGTCGGTGGCCGACGCCCTCGCCGAGGTCGTGGCCGAGAACGGCGGACGCATAGACCTGCACACGAAGGCGACCGGGATCGTAGTGGAAGATGGCAAGGCGGTGGAGGTGCGCGCCCACAACGGCGCCTGCTACCGCGGGGACTACGTCGTCTCCAACGCCAACGCGCCTGCGACCATGCTCGACATGGTCGGCGAGGAGCACCTGCCCGAGGACTACGTCACGCGCCTGAAGACGATGACGGTCGGCCTCCCGGCCGTCGTCGTGTACCTCGGCGTGAACAAGGACTACTCGGCGGACTTCGACGGCGTTCACGAGATCATGGTCAACACCAGCTTCGACACCGACGAGGTCTTCTCCTACGTGCCCGAGTGCAACGACGACATGAGCGCCTACGCCGTCGCCAACTACTCGATGGTGGACCCAACCGCCGCGCCGGCCGGGAAGAACGTGCTCGTCATCGTGAGCCAGCTCGCCTACGACTGCTACGAGCAGTGGCGCCTCGGCAACGAGTACGAGCCCTACCAGGTCCTCAGGGAGGGGCTCGCCCAGAAGCTGATCCAGAGGACCTCCACGCTGCTGCCCGACATCTGGGAGCACATCGAGGTGGTGGACGTGGCTACCCCGCGCACCCTCAAGGGCTTCACGGGAAACCCCAAGGGAACGATCTTCGGCTGGGACAGCACCATCGAGCAGTCGATGCAGAAGCGGCTCGCGCAGAAGACCCCCGTCGCCAACCTCTTCCTCGCCGGCGCCTGGACCCTCCCGGGCCCGGGCCAATCCGCCGTGATCATGAGCGGTCGTGACGCCGCCCGGGCGATCTTGAAGGAGATGAAGTAGCCGCCCAAGGCTTGAGAGGTAGCCGCCCGAGGCTTGACAGCGGGCTCCGCATCGACTTCACAACAGGGGCCGATCCATAATGCTCCGGGGAAGGTCCGGCGGGGCGTTGAGGAGACCGATCATGTCTACAGGCCGAAGTCCTTGCAGAATGGCTCTCGCCGCCGCCCTGGGCCTGGTCGCCCTCGGCTGCGGCGCGCCGGCGCCGCGGGCTGACCAGGTCGGGCTGATCGGCTTGCTCAAGCAGCGCTCCAAGGTGATGTACCTCGACCACTGCCGCGAGCGTGAGGCCTCGCAGAAGGACGACGAGGCAAACGCCCGCTACCTGCCGGCCGAGCTCGACGTGCGCAGCTGGCGCGGCTCGCCCACGGCCTACGGGGCGGCGCGCCTCCCCGAGTCCGCCGTCATGGACGCGCTCAAGAAGGGCAGGATTCGCTCGGTGCTCGTCGAGGCGAGGAGCGGGCTCGGGAAGACCAAGCTGCTCGAGTCCATTCACGCCCACCTCTGCGACCGCGTCCCCGTCTTCGTGCTCGACCTCAAGTCCACCCTCCTCCCCGGCCTCAAGGTGAGGCTCGAGGGTGAGAACGCCGTCTTCAACGAGATCGCCCGCTCGGTGGGCCTCGACGAGAACCCGCGTGACCTCCAGCGCCTGAACACCCAGCTCGCGAAGAACCCGTGGGTGCTGCTCTTGGACGGCGTGGACGAGATCTCGGTCGACCAGCGCGACGTCGTCGTCCGCGAGATCACGTCCTTCCTCAACACCTACAAGAAGAAGGGCCGCGTGGTCGTCTTCTCGCGCCCGCCGGTCTACAGGGACCTCTACGGCTTCGGCGACTTCGAGGCGCGCCTCGAGATAGCCCCGCTCACCTGTACGCGCAGCGACGAGCGTGTGCTCGCCCGCGCCGGGGGAGACACGGCCAAGATGGACTCCTTCTTCAAGCTCGCCGAGCAGTTCGGCTTGAGCCGCAAGCGCGACGTCGACGGGCGCTGCATCTACCCGCACATGGCCTCCTACCGCGACGTCAACGTGGTGGTCGACCTCGCCGCGCGCGCGCGCTTCGATCCCCAGAGCGGCCTGATCCCCACCTCCTTCGCGGCCACCCGCACCGCCATCTACGCCGACGAGGTCGGCGAGCGCCTCGCCAAGCTGCGAAGGGAGGCGTCGGTCTCGGCCGAGGAGGCGATGGAGATCGTCGACGAGGTCGTCGCCGGGTTGGACCCCTCCTCGGCGACGCGCAGCCTCACCCTCAAGCGCTCCGAGTGTGAGCGCGGGCTCAACCGCCACGGCGTCGGCCGGGCGAGGAGGCTCTGCGAGTCCCTCTTTCAGTCCAAGCTCTTCGTCCGCGCGGGCGAGACCTTCACCTGGACGCTGGACAACCAGAGCCTCACCGACTTCTTCGTCGCGCGCTGGATCGAAGCGAGGCTCGCGGTGCGGGAGGACGGCTGCGCCGGCATCAAGGACCTGGCCGCCGCCTTCGAGTCCAGCGAGGTCGCCAGCTTCCTCGTCGGCATGCCCCACGGCGAGGCGTGCGCCTCCGAGATCATCGTGACCCTGTGCCAGCGCGGCGCCCCCGAGGCGGTCACCTCCGGGCTGCTCGACCAGGGCCTGCCGGCAGGGCCCAGCCGAAAAGGGGCCGCGGACCGGGCGGTGATGAACGCCAACGAGGACGCGGTGGGCAGGTGCATCGCGTCCATCGCCGGGATGCTGTAGAGGGCGACAAGCCACGGCGATCGTCCAGATCCGCCGCCTGTCCGCGCATGGAAGCCGGGAAAGCCTCGCTACTCTACCGCGAGACCCGGATGTGGTGGGTTCGGGATCGCTGATCAGCGCTCCAGCTCTTCGAGCAGCCCGCGGGCGAGGCGGAAGCCTTCCATGTCTCGCGGCTCTCGGTCGGAGTGCTCCTCGAGGTAAGAGCGTAGCCGCGCGCGCGCCTTGTCGGGGGCTCCGCTTCGGGCCAGCTCACGTGCCTCGAGGTAAGCGGCTACCGCGAAGGGGGCGATGTCGCCGGCCCGAGCGTAGGCGGCGGCCGCGTCGGCCGGGCGGCCCTCCTCCGCGTGCACGTCGCCAAGGCCCTTCCACGCGTTGAAGGAGCCGGGGTAGTAGCGGGTGGTGGCCTCCAGGATGCTGCGGGTCGACCACCACTCGGTGTGTCGCTGCACGCTCCATGGGGTGGCGACGATCAGCCACAGCAGGGCGAGGCCGGTCCCGAGCCGGCGCAGGCGGGTGCCCGGGGCGGGGTCGCCGCGGCGATCGCCGGCGCGAGCGGCCAGCGCCATCGCGCCTCGAGCGAGGAGCAAGAGAGCGAAGACGCTAGGCAGGTACAAGAAGCGCTCGCCGGCGGCCACCGCGAAGGGGAGCACGTGGCTGTAGGGAGCGAGGGACAGGAGGAGGCCGGCCGCCAGGAAGGCCGCGACGGGGGCTCTTCGGAAGCGCAGCGCCACGACGCCGAGCAGGGCGAGCAACGCCGCGCCGCCCATGACGGCCGGCTCGAAGGGGCTGCGGGCTACGCCCAGCGTGTGCCAGTCGTGGAACGGCGTCAGGGGGAACGGGAAGAGCAGCAGGCTCGCGTAGAGCCACGCCACGGCCAGCAGGGTCAGGATCTGCTGGCCGAGGGGCACGCCCTCGAAGAACGAGAAGGGCAGCGGCTGCACGACGCTCTGGCGCAGGGCGAGGTAGAGGGCGGCCACCAGCACCAGGGGCAGGGACTCGAGCAGGGCGCGCCGCAACCCCGCCCTGCGCACGAAGAGGTCGTGCAGGGGCAGGACGATCACGAGCGGGAGGGCGTCCTCCTTGGCCAGGCAGGCCAGCCCGACGAGGAGGGCGCGCCCGGGGACGACCCAGGGCCTCGGGGCCCCGGACACCTGGAGCCACAGCGCGCCGAGCCCGACCAGCCCCGCCAGGAGCGTGGTGCGGTAGCTGAGCACCGCGACGGCCTCGGTGTGCACCGGGTGCACGGCCCAGGCGAGGGCAACCAGCAGCGCCGGCAGCCCCGGGCAGAGGGCGCGAGCGATCGCGAGCACCAGGAGCGCCGCCAGGGCGTGGCAGAGCAGGTTGGTGAGGTGGTAGCCCCAGGGACGCTTCCCGTAGACGGCGTGGTCCAGGGCCAGGGTGCTGAGGGCGAGGGGTCTGAAGAGGCCGCGGTTCTTGTTCTTCGCGTGGGAGCCCTCGGGAGCGCCCGCACCCCAGGCCTGCACGAAGAAGGAGGGCACGTTGGAGATGCTCTCGATCTCCGGGTTGTCGCGCACGTTGTAGGTGTCGTCCCAGACGAAGCCGCCGCCGGCGCTGAGGCCGTGCGCGAGCAGGGCCGCGAGCAGCACGCACGCGGCCGCGAGTCGGGGGGAGGGCGGAGCCATGGCGCCATGGTGCACCTTCCCGGCGGTTGCGCAAGCTCGGGCGTGCGTATAGTGGAGCCCGAGAGAAAGGGAGAAAGCAGCATGGCCCAGTCGCCGATCACCATGGAGTTCATCAAGCGGGTCCCGAAGACGGACCTCCACGTGCACCTCGACGGGAGCATGCGGGTGCCGACCCTCATCGAGCTGGCCAAGGAGCGCGGCCTCGAGCTGCCCTCGGACACCGAGGAGGGTCTCTTCGAGCTCGTGTTCAAAGAGCGATACCAGTCACTCGGCGAGTACCTCGAGGGCTTCCGCTACACGAGCACGGTCCTCCAGGACGCCGAGGCCCTCGAGCGGGTGGCTTACGAGCTCGCCGTCGACAACTTCGAGGAGGGCGTCCGCTACATCGAGCCCCGTTTTGCGCCTCAGCTCCACGTCAACGACAAGCAGAGCTACTCCGACGTGCTGATGGCGGTGAACCGCGGCTTCAGGCGGGCCACAGACGAGATCAACGGCAGCGAGGCGGTCCGCGCGGGCGAGGAGCCTCCCTTCGGATACGGCATCATCGTCTGCGCCCTGCGCATGTTCACCGCCGAGTTCGGCGAGTTCTACAAGGAGCTGCTCGAGGTGCACAGGCACGCGCCCCCCAAGGAGTGCTTCAGGATGGCCTCCCTCGAGCTGGCCCGCGCCGCGGTGAAGGTCAGGGCGGACTACGGCATCCCCATCGTCGGCTTCGACCTCGCCGGTCAGGAGAACGGCTACCCGGCCGGCGACCACCGGGAGGCCTACGAGTACGCGCACCGGAACTTCTTGAAGAAGACCGTGCACGCGGGAGAGGCCTACGGCCCGGAGAGCATCTTCCAGGCCATCACCGACCTGCACGCCGACCGCATCGGCCACGGCTACCACCTCTTCAGCCCCTGGCTCATCGCCATCCCCGGCATCAACGACAAGCAGCGCTATGTGAGCGAGCTCGCCGAGTACATCGCCGACCGCCGCGTCACCCTCGAGGTCTGCCTCACGAGCAACCTGCAGACCAACCCTCACCTCAAGAGGCTCGGCGACCACGCCATGCGGGACATGCTCAAGAACCGCCTCTCGGTGACCCTGTGCACCGACAACCGCCTGGTCTCGAGGACCACCGTCAGCAAGGAGATCGAGCTCGCTATCAAGGACTTCCAGCTCGGGCCGGCGGACTTGAGGCACATGGTCATCTACGGCTTCAAGCGCTCCTTCTTCCCCGGCACCTACATCGAGAAGCGGCGCTACGTGCGCCGGGTAATCGACTACTACGAGAAGATCGAAGAGGAGATGCTCGGCGAGACGAGCAGGTCCGAGGATTGATCCGGCGCGCGGCTTGTTTTTCGGGATGAATGGCTTTCGGTTACAGTGCACCTAAGCGCTTGGCTCCCCGAGAAACCAGGTGACGAGACAATGACGAAACCGGCCAGGCTCACCAGGCTCCAGCACCGGTGGGCTGTGCTCCTTGTCTCGCTGCTCGCCTTCCTCGCCCTCGGCGCGGCCGAAGGCCCCGAGCCGGGGCCCTCCCACCGCCTCGCCGCTCCGGAGGGTGAAGACGACGCGGCCGGCGAAGAGGAGGAGAAGGACTACTGGGCTTCGGTGAAGTTCGACCGGCTGCGCTTCCGGGAGATCCAGGAGATGGTGCGCCTGCACTACATCGATCCCGGCTACGACCGGGCCTTCGCCTTCCAGCGCGCGGCGAGCTTCGCCCTCGCGTCCCTCGAGCAGGGCTTCGAGCTGCTGCCCACC
>CAZQPP010000127.1:0-17146 GCA_964594295.1 uncultured Myxococcales bacterium
AGTGTTTCAGGCTAACGGCTAACAGCTAACGGCCAACAGCTAGATCCAGGTCTAGTCCCGGCTACCCTCGCCGGCGTCGGTGATGGCGCTCACCTCGACACCCAGGGTGGCGAAGAACCCGGACAGCGGCGCTTTGGGCCCGACCTCGACGATGGACGAGGAGGCGTCCGCCAGCGTGCGCATGTTGGCGCGCCACTGCACGGTGGAGGGGATCTGCCGCACCAACCCCTCGAGGAGCTCCTCGAGCGCGCCGGTGTGGAAGCCGCCGGTGTAGTTGGACACCACCACGCGGGCCGCCTCGGGCCGCAGCTCGGCGGAGGCCTCGTCCAGCGCCTCGGCGAAGGGCTCGCAGATGCCGACCATGTGGCGGCTGTGGAAGGGCGCGCTGACGTTGAGGGGGATGCAGCGGATCTTGTGGGCTTTCAAAGCGGGCTTGAGCTTCTCGACGTCCTCCTTCAGCCCGCTCAGGACCACCTGCTTCTCCGAGTTGTCGTTGGCCACGTCCACGCCGTGCTCGTCGGCGACGGAGCGCACCAGGTCCGGGTCGAGGCCCTTGCGGGCGACCGCGGCCACCATGGCCCCGACGCCCTCGGGCACCGCCTCCTGCATGAGCTGCCCCCGCAGCCGGACGAGCCTCAGGGCGACGCCCAGGGGCATCGCGCCGGCCGCCACCAGCGCCGTGTACTCTCCGAGGCTGTGCCCGCCGAAGAGCCCGGCCGAGATCTCACCCCTCGCCGCCAACGCGCGGACCATGGCGATCTCGGCGGTGACCAGCGCGGGCTGGGTGAAGGCCGTCAGGTCGAGGCGCCCGTCTTCGCCGCGGCAGAGCTCGACGACGTCGAAGCCCAGGGTGTCCGAGGCCTCCTCGAAGACCGCGCGGGCCTCCTCGTGCTCGGCGGCGAAACCCAACCCCATCCCCGGCGCCTGGCTGCCCTGGCCGGGGAAGACCAGTGCTTGTGCGTTGGCGGTCATGGATCCAGTTACCTCCTGCTGCTATGGCTTGGGAGCCGGCTCCGGCGTCCGCGGCTGGCGATCCCCCTGCACTCGCTCTCTGACCCGACGGCAGAGCATCTCCCGCAGCCCGGACAGGGGGATCACGTCCGAGAGCGAGCCCACGTCCATGGCCCGCTGTACCGAGTGCACGGCGTCGAACTCCTGGGCCAGCGCGGCCTGGTGCTCGGCCTCCACCTCCCTCCAGACGCGCTGGGCCTCCGCCTCCTCCACGCCCTTCCTGTCGGGGTCGGCGGCCTGCAGGGCCCGCTGGGCCTCTTGCACCCTCGGGTCCTTCTTCACGCGCCGCCAGACCTCCCGGGTGAGCACGATGGCGGCCGCCGGCCCACCGCCGATGACGCTGGCGTACGCGCCGTCGAGCGCTATGGCCTCGAGGGAGTCGCTGAGCGTCTGGCTGAACACGACGTAGGCGCCGCCGTGGTAGCGCGCCATGACGCAGAAGAAGATGGGGCCGCGGAAGTTCACGACCGCGCGGGCGATCTCGGCCCCGTACTCGAGCTGCCAGCTCCGCAGCGACTCGGGCGACCCGTCGAAGCCGCTGAGGTTGGCGAGCACAACCACGGGGACGACGCCGCTCGCCGCGTTTATCGCCCTGGCGACCTTGCGCGAGGACTGGGGGAAGAGGGTGCCGCTCGCCCAGCTCTCCGGTCCACGGGCGGAGACGAAGCCGCGCCTCGAGATCGGCCTGGACTCGATGCCCACCAGGCACACCGGCTGGCCGCCGAGCTGTGCGTGGGCGACCACCGCGGTCTCGCCCCCTTCCCAGGTGTCCCAGCGCTCCAGCAGGCCCACGTCCTCGTCCACGACCGCGTGCATGACCTGGCGGATGTCGAAGGGCCGCTTCCGCCCCGGGTTGGTGGCGTCGCAGAAGATCTCGGAGATGGAGTGGAAGCCGCCCTCGCCCCGGTATGGCGCCGAGCCGACGTCGCGGTCCACGGGGTCGCTGGAGGGGACCGCGGGTGCGCACGACAGACCCGGCGGCACGTAGGTCAGGTCGTAGTGCCGGAAGAGGGTGCGGTAGGCGTCCCGGATGTTGTCCGCGGCGTACTGGGCCTGGCCGTTCGGGCCCATGATCTCGGCGAGCCCGCCGATGCCGACGTTGGTCGGGGCCGACACCGAGCCCGAGTACTCCAGCGCCCTCTTGCCGGTCAGCAGCATGCACCCCTGCGAGGTCATCACGAGGGTGCCGCGGCAGTGGTTGAGCATGGTGGCTTCGGCGTTCCAGTAGGACTGGGCGCCCACGCACACCCCGTCCACCACTATGTTCACGACGCCGCCGGCCTGCGTGAAGGTCACGAGCCGCCGCACGACGCGGGCGGTCCAGTCGAGGTTCTCGGTGCCGCTGTCCATGGCGATCTTGGCGCCCGAAGAGACCGGCACCCACTCCACGGGCACCCCGATCTCCTCGGCGAGGTCGACAGCGGCGATGATGCGGCGGCACTCCGGCTCGGCCAGCGCGCCCATCTTCTTGGTCGGATCGCCGATGACGAGGATGCGGATCAGGCCGTCTTTGAAGCGCTCGCTGACGTTGCTGATCCGGCCCACCACGAGGTTCGCCGTGTTCTCGCCGAAGGGCCTCGGGTGCACGCTCACGAGGCGCGTGGTCTCCGGATCGAGGTCGAGCTCTTCGAACTCCCCTTCAGCCAGGCCGCCGAGGGAGCCGCGGGTGGTCAGGGTGCGCACCAGCTCGTAGGGGTAGAACTTGCCGCGGCGCCGCGCCTCCACCACCCGTCGTTCGTAGCGGCTCAGGACCGGCACCGGTCTGTTGCGCGGGAGCACCAGGTCCACCACGGCCCCACGCCCTGCCGGGCTCGACCACTCGATGACCATGTCGCGCGGGCTCCGGCCGGCGCGCCGCACCCGGGCCCGGATCACGACTCGCTCGACGCCGAGGCCGACGGTCTGCACCGACAGGCGCTCGGCGAGCCTCTGCATCTGCTCGGTGCTGACGTCGAGGAGGGGCCGGTAGACGATGACCAGCCGATTCCAGACCATGGAGTCCGCGCCGGCCGTCGTGTCCCGGGCCCTGCGCATGGCCTGCACGGCCTCCAGGAAGACGCTCTCGAAGGCCGGGAGGCGCACGTCGCCCCGCGGGTCGAGGAGAGGCGGATCTTCCTGCTCCACCTCGGCTATCACGAAGAGGCGGTCGTCCCCGGAGCCGTCGCGGGAGCGGCCCGCCGCTACGAAGAAGCCCCCGCGCGCGGGGATGCGCGTGAGATCGAAGTTCTCGAGGCGATCCACCTCCGCCGCCACGCCGCCGCAGGGGTGAAGGTCGTCGAGGAGGGGCTCCTCCACGAGGGGCGCGGCCGCGCCGTCGGGTGCGTCGTCATCGCCCGCCGCGGCTCGCGCGAAGGTGCGGGCGCGGAGATCATAGGAGCTCGAGCCCCAGAGCCAGGTGCACCGGGACGCCGGGCTCCGTCGCGCGAGGCTCGCCTGCTCCGGCGTCGGCTCGGTCTCCGAGAGCAGGTCCACCTCGACGCCGTCGGGCAGGGTCGAGAAGAGAGCCTCCAGCTCGCCCGGGTCCGGATCCCAGATCAGGCGGCAGCTTCGCTCGCCAACTCCCACGTGAAGCTGCGCCGGGCCGTCGCGCTCGGGCCCCCGGAGCTTCGCGTCCGCGCCGTAGAATCGCCGAGCCAGCTCGGACAGCACCGGCTTCCACGCGCCGGCGCCGAGGCTGCGAAGCGGCGCGATGAGCGCGCTCAGCACTCCGACCGGGCACGCCGCCAGGGCGCGCTCGACCTCGTCTGGTTGATCGAGGTCGCCGCCGAGGAGATCGACGACGCGTCCCGATGCCTGCTCACGTTGCTCCTGCAGCCAGGGCAGGTCACAGATCTCGTGCAAGGCGTTCCACACGGCCTGGGCCAACCTCGGGCTCTCGTCGACGAGCTGATCGGCGAGCCGCTCCAGGGAGACGCGAATTCGATCCCGCCCGGCGGCCGTGCGTGGCGGCGCCAGCCCCATGAGCGCACGCGCCAGGGTCAGGATGATCCTGTCCCCGGAGCGCTCGTGGGCCTGGCGGCCCTGGAAGAGACGCAGCAGCGCCGACTCCAGATCGAAAGAGCGCCCGCCTTCGCTCACGCCGTAGAGCGCGAGCACGTCGCGCAGGTTCTTCCGGAAGCCCTCGGAGAGGCGGTCGTCATCCGGGTCGAGCTGGCGCAGGAAGGTCTCGAGCTCCTCCGCGGGAGCCGGACCTTCGCCCCCGCGCGAGACCCGAGCCGTGAACACCGACCTCAGGGTGGAGTGCACGTTCAAGAGCTCGACGAGCCGCGTGCGCGACCTGGTGTGGCCGGAGTCGACCTGCGCGAGGGCTTCTTCAAGCTCTCCGGGCTGCATGTCATAGCCCAGGGTGGCCCGCCAGAGCGCGGCGAGGGCGTCTCCCGCGGGCCCGGCCTGCGCGGGCGGCTCGACGGCGAGGCTCGGCCCCGACTCGGCCGCGGCGCCCTCGTCGTCTATGGTCACGAGGAGGTCGCCGGCCCCCACCTTGGAGCTCTTCTGGGCCAACACCTCTCGGACCGTGCCGGCGACCGGGGCCGTGACGGCGGTCTCCATCTTCATGACCTCGAGGGTCAGCAGCTTGTCCCCGGCCGCGACCCTCTGGCCGGCCTCGACGTGCACCAGCGTCACCGCCGCCGGGATCTGGGCGATGACGCGGCCGTCGGAGACGCGCCGGAGGCGATGGGAGATGCCGTCGACCTCGACGAAGACCATGGCGGCCGTGGCGACGAGGAGCACCCGGTGCTGCCGCCGTCCGAGCTGGATGAGCATGGTCTGGTCGTCGAGGTGCTCCGCCTCGAGGAGCGCGGACCCACCCTCGATGGTGACCCGGTAGCGGCTCGGCCCGAGGACCGCCACCTCCGCCGAGACGGAGGCCGAGCCGAGCATGTAGCGCAGTGGCAGGGGCTCCGGATCGGGGACGTGCCGGGGGAAGCCGGTGCGCGCGGTCGCGAGGAAGTTGAGCACCTCCCTGCGCCGGTGGGCGCGAGCGTCGGCGATGGCAGCCGCGGCCAGCGCGATGAAGAGGTGGGGGCGTCGCTCGGAGGGGGGCCTGGTCCGCAGGTAGGCCTCGAGCCACTGGGTCGACTGCGGCCCCTCGCGCACCTCCGGGTGGCCGAGGAGCTCCATCAGGAGGGTGCGGTTGCAGGGGCCGCCGGAGAGGGCCAGGGAGGTCTCGGAGAGCGCGGTGCTGATGCGCGCGACGGCTTCGCTGCGGTCGGCGCCCCAGGCGATGAGCTTGGCGACGTTGGAGTCGAACTCGGCGGGGACGTCGTCTCCCTTGACGAAGCCGGCGTCCACGCGGATGCCGGGGCCCTGCGGCGGCCGAAAGCTCAGGATGCGGCCGGAGGAGGGAGCGAAGTCGTTGTCCGGGTCCTCCGCGTTGAGGCGCACCTCGACCGAGGCGCCCCGCGGGGTGGGCGGAGTGGCCGGCAGGGCTTCGCCTCGCGCCACGTCCAGCTGCTTGATCACCAGGTCGATCCCGTAGACCGTCTCGGTCACGGGGTGCTCCACCTGTAGCCGCGTGTTCATCTCGAGGAAGAAGAAGCGATCGGTGGCGGGCTCGTAGAGGTACTCGATCGTGCCGGCCCCGACGTAGCCGCACGCCAGCCCGACGCGCGCGGCGGCGCGGCACATGGCCTGCTCCACCTCCGGGTCGATGCCGGGGGCGGGGGCCTCCTCGACGAGCTTCTGGTGCCGGCGTTGCAAGGAGCAGTCCCTCGTCCCCAGCGCCCACACCGTCTCGTATCGGTCGGCTATGAGCTGCACCTCCACGTGCCGCGCGTCGTGCACGTAGTGCTCCAGGATCAGGTCCGGCGAGCCGAAGGAGGTGGCCGCCTCCGCGCGCGCCGTCGAGAGAGCTCCGGCCATGTCCTCGGGCCCGTCCACCCGCCTGATGCCGCGGCCGCCGCCGCCCGCGACCGCTTTGATGAGCAAGGGATAGCCGACCCGCTCGGCCTGCCGCCGGGCGTCGTCGAGGTCGGTGAGCAGGCCCTCCGACCAGGGGATGACCGGCACGCCCTGCTCGACGGCGAGGCGCTTGGCCTGGTCTTTGGCGCCGACGAGGCGCATGGCCGTGGCGCTCGGCCCGATGAAGGTGATGCCGCTGGATTCGCAGGCCTCCGCAAGATCCGCGCTCTCCGCGAGGAAGCCCCAGCCCGGCCACAGCGCGTCCGCCCCGGCGCCCTTGGCCAGCTCGATCACCTTGTCGACGTCTACGTAGGCGGAGCGGCTGGAGCCGTCGGACTCGGTCTGCACGGGCTCGCCGAGGGAGACGGCGTGCTGGGACATGCGGACGAAGGGGGCCGCACGGTCTACGCTCGTGTAGAACGCGATGCACTCGAGGGGTAGCTCATGGATGGCGGCCCAGCTCCGTGCGGCGCGAATGAACCTGACCGCCGCCTCCCCACGATTGAGCACCGCGACCCGAGAGATGCTGTGCTGCTGTCTTTCCACTTGGCGTTCGCGCCTCGTCCCGTTTTGTGCCGGCGACCCCCGGTCGCCGAAGGGGGCGCACTATAGGTGCGCCGCTCGGACGTCGTCAAAGCGAGAGGAGGCCGGATCCCGTTGACACCCCAGGGTGCGGGCGATAAGGCCCTGCACGGACAATGACAGCCGTGGTTGCGTTGACCGAGCTGCTCTATGCGCTCGCCGACAAGGGCTCTGCCAGGGCATCCCGTCTAAGGCTGAGGAGGACGACATGACCCAAATCAAACGACTGGTCGTCTACGGCGCCGGAGGCTTCGGGACCGAGGTCATCTGGGGCGCGCAGCTCATGAACGAGGCGGGGACGGGCTCCTGGGAGCTGGTCGGGCTGATCGACGACAGCGCCGAGCTGAAGGGAACCAGCCAGGCCGGAGTGCCCGTGCTCGGCTCCCTCGACGAGGTGCGCGAGCAGCTCGGCGGCGATCTCTGGTTTCACGTCGCGGTCGGTGAGAACAAGGCACGCAGGGAGCTGGCGACGAAGCTCGAAGGAGCGGGCTGGCGTGCGGCCACCATCATCTACCCCAACGCCCTGATCGGGCCCGAGGCGACGATCGCCGACGGTGCCTACGTAGGGCCCGGGTGCGTCGTGGGCCCCGCCGCGCGAGTCGGCCGCTACGTGCTCTTGAACACCCACGCCTCGGTGGGCCACCACGCGAAGCTCTCGGACTTCGCGCGCCTCGATCCCGGCGCCCGCGTCAACGGCCACTGTGAGATCGGCGAGTTGGCGGTCATCGGCTCGTCGGCCGCCATGGTCCCGAAGTCCAAGGTGGGAGAAGGCGCCACCCTCGGCGGCGGCTCGATGCTGGTCGGGCGTGTGTCAGCCGGCAACACCGCCCTGGGCGTCCCGGCGCACACCATTCGACGCACTCAGAAGGCCAAGACGCCCTAGCGCCCCGCCCCCGAAGCACTCCGCACCCCAGGCGCTCCCCACCCCATGCAGACAACGACCACGCAGGTCGCGGCGTGCCGCGTCGATCTCACGCCGGAGCCGCCGGTTTGCCTCGGAGGAAACCGGGGCCCAGGTCACGTCGGGAGAGTCATCGGCGACCCGCTCGAAGCCAACGCCCTGGCGTTGCGAGACGGGGACGAGCGCTGGCTCTTCGTCGTCTCGATCGACACGCTCTACGCGCCCGCGGAGCTGCAACGACGGCTGGAGCAGCGCTTGCGCGAGCGCCTCGGCGAGGACGGCGACTTCCTGTTGCTCCTCGCCGCGAGCCACACGCACTACGCCCCCATGCTGGATCCGAGCAAGCCCGTGCTGGGCCGCGCCGAGGAGGGCTACCTGGAGACGCTGGCCGCCCGCATCGAGGAGGCGCTGCTGGCGCTGGTCGACGGCGGGGTAGAGCCAGCGCGGGCCACCCTCGCGCGAGGCCGTTTCCGGGGCATCGCCAACCGCCGGCGCCTCGGCCGAAACCTGCGACGGCCCTGGCGCCGCACCATGATGATCCTGCCCAACGACGAGGCTCGGCTGTGGGACGAGCTCCCGCTGGTCCGCGTCGAGGACGAGGACGGCGAGGCCATCGCGCTTCTGTGGTCGCTGGCCTGCCACCCCGTGTCCTACCCGCGCGCGGGCACCGTTTCGGCCTCATACCCCGGCATCGTGCGGGAGCGCCTTCGCAGGACCCTCGACAGGCCGGAGCTCCCCGTGCTCTTTCTGCTCGGCCCGGCGGGGGATCAGCGACCGCCGGCTTGGGAGACACCGCCGCACAGCTGGAAGGCCGCCGCCATCGCGGCGCTGAACTTCCGCCACGGCGGCCGCAGCGTGTTCACCAACTTCACCGATGCCGGCTACCGGGCCTGGGTCGAGAGCCTCTGCGCCGCCGCCACGAGGACGCTCGGGAAGACCGGCGATCGCCTCGAGCTCCGCGCGAGCTGGCGGCAGACCGCTCTGCCGCTCACCGAGCTCATGGAAGGCCACGGACAGGGCCTGGAGCTGGCGCTCTCGCGAGCGGACCTGGCCGAGGGGCTCTCCCTGCTCACGCTGTCGGCCGAGCCCTGTGCCGAGCTGGCCTTCCGTCTCAGGGAGCTCTCCGGCAACGTGGGCCTGTGGGTAGCCGGCTGCATAGGGCCGATCTTCGGCTACCTTCCCAGCGAGAGGATGCTGGCCGAGGGAGGCTACGAGGTCGACGGCTTCCAAGGCTTCTTCGACATCGAAGGCCACTACCGGAGAGGCTTCCAGGGCGCGATCGAGGAGAAGGTGAGGAGCCTCTTCGACCAGGCCTAGCCGGCCGGGGCCGACTCCTCCTCCGCGAGCAGCCCACCCCAGCGGCGCGCGTCCTTCTGGGGCTGGTCGGTCGCCTTGGCCCTGACCATGTGCGCGAGGGCGCGCGCGCGGCACCATGGACGGGCGGCATAGCCCTCGAAGCGCCTGGCGTACTCCATCAGGGCCGGCTCGCCGGTCAGCCTGTACAGGCCTCGCAGCATGGCGATGTGGCACCCGTGGTACTTGGCGCTGGCGATGTACGGGGCCTCGACCTCCCCGATGTAGTACCAGCTCCACCAGCCGGAATCGAAGAGGGGGAGGGCGCGCCGCACGGAGTCCACGCCCATCTCGAACAGCCGGCCCGCCTTCTCGACACCGGCGACGGCGTGGAGATCGTGAAGCCCGAACAGGACGGCGATCATCCCGTTGAGGATGTGGCGCCGCGGCTCGAGGGTGTCCTCCTCGAAGAACGGGGCTCCGCCCGCGCGGGACACCCGGTCAAGGCAGCCGCCTTGATCGATGGGGAGCTCGAGGTAGTCGAGGAGGCGCGTGGCCACGTCGACGTACTCTTCCCGCTGGGTGACCTGGTAGCCCCTCGCCAGCATCCCCACGGCCTGCCCGTGGTCCATGGAGTTGCTGATCCCCACGTGCCCCTTCCCCGGGAGCTCGACCTTCAGCAGCCAGCAGTCGGGATTCGAGCGATCAACGGTCTCCACGTGGTAGTCACACGCGGTCAGGAAGCTGCTGAGGTGCTGCTCGTCGCCGCTCAGCAGGTAGAGATCCCACACGCCGAGGGCCCAGCTGCTGATGCACTCGTGCTCGTGGAAGAAGTGCCCCTGTCTCGACCGCCACGGCAGGCCGCGCTCGTCCAGATCGGGCCAGTGACCGCGCTCCACGTGGAAGGCCTGGTCGAGGTAGTAACGTTTGAGCGGAGCGGTCTCGACGCGCAGCAGATCCGGATCGTGATCCGCCTCGAAGTGATACGCGTGGATGTCGCGGAAGTACAGGGCGCTCTTGAGGAATTTCTCCATGGGGCCGGGTTCTTCCACCGGCCTCCTCCGAAGTCAAGGTGCCCGCCGCCGCGGGGATCTCGTGTGGACATCGAGGGGGCCTTCTGGTAGCCGTCCCGCCCTTCGAGCAGAAGGATCCTCGGCCCGGCGACACGGCCTCCGCGAAGCAGCGTTTATGTCCGTAACCATCATCGACTACGGGATGGGCAACCTCGGCTCCATCGCCAACATGCTCCGCAAGATCGGGGCGCAGGCGACCATCTCGTCGGACCCGGAGGAGATCGCGAAGGCCGAGAAGCTGATCCTCCCCGGGGTCGGCGCCTTCGACCAGGGCATGGAGAAGCTCGAGGGCCTCGGCTTTCGAGAGGTCTTGGACGAGCGGGTGCTCGACCGGCGCGTGCCCATCCTCGGGATCTGCCTGGGCATGCAGCTGCTGACACGCTCGAGCGACGAAGGCGAGAGGCAAGGCCTCGGCTGGATCGACGCCGAGACCGTGCGCTTCCGCTTCGACGGCGAAGACAAGCTCCGCATCCCCCACATGGGCTGGAACCTGATCGACCCGCGGCCCGGCGCCACCTGGCTCGAAGGCCTGCCCGAGGAGCCCCGCTTCTACTTCGTGCACACCTTCTACGTGCGCTGCCGAAACGTTGAGGACGTCGCCGCGACCACTCACTACGGCTTTCCCTTCACGTCCGCGGTGCGGCGGGACAACATCTTCGGCACCCAGTTCCACCCCGAGAAGAGCCACAAGTTCGGCATGGCGCTGCTGCGCAACTTCGCCGGGGAGGCGTGATGCTCCAGACGCGCCGCATCCCCTGCCTGCTGCTCCGCCGAGCGGGCTTCGTGAAGACCGTGCGCTTCAAGGACCCGACCTACCTCGGAGACCCGCTCAACATCGTGAAGATCTTCAACGACAAGGAGGTCGACGAGGCGGTGATCCTCGACATCGAGGCTACCGTCGAGGGTCGGGAGCCACCCTACGACTTCCTCTATGAGATCGCCGGCGAGGCCTTCATGCCCATGGGCTACGGCGGCGGCATCCGCAGCCGTGAGCAGGCCGAGCGCGTCTTGAAGCTCGGCTACGAGAAGGTCTGCATCAACTCGGCCGCGATCGAGGACCCCAAGCTCATAGGCGAGGTCGCACGCGCCGTCGGCAGCCAGAGCGTGGTGGTCTCCATCGACGCCCGCCGCACCCTCTTCGGCGGCTACCAGGTCTACACCCACGGCGGCAGGAAGAAAGCCGGCGTCGACCCGGTCGAGCTCGCGCGCCGCTGCGAGGACCTCGGCGCCGGGGAGATCCTGATCACCTCCATCGACCGCGACGGCACCATGGAGGGATACGACCTGACGCTGACCAGGAAGGTCACCGACGCCGTCCAGATCCCGGTGGTCGCCTGCGGCGGCGCCGGGCACATCGACCACTTCTCGCAGGTCGTGCACGAGGCCGGCGCCTCCGCCGTCAGCGCGGGGAGCTTCTTCGTCTTCAAGGGCCCCCTGCGCGGGGTCCTCATCTCCTTCCCCAGCGAGCAGGAGTGGAAGCAGGCGCTCGCACCTCAACAACCCGGAGCCCAGCCATGAGCGCTCAGCCGTCTACAGCCCGGACCGCGGGGCCGGCACACGCCGACAAGGACGCGGGGTACCAGATCTGCACCCGCTGCATCATGGACACCTCCGATCCGGACATCACCTTCGACGAGGACGGCGTCTGCCACTACTGCCACACCTACGATCAGCGCTTCCAGAACGAGGTCTTCCCCGGTGAGGAGGGCCAGCGGCGGCTCAAGGTCATCCTCGACAGCATCAAGGAGGAGGGGCGCGGCAAGCCCTACGACTGCATCATCGGCGTCTCGGGCGGCGTAGACAGCACGACCCTCGCGTGGCACGCCGCCCAGCACGGCATGCGTCCGCTGGCGCTGCACCTCGACAACGGGTGGGACTCGGAGCTCGCCGTCCAGAACATCACCAACACCCTGGACAAGCTGAACATCCCCCTCCACACGCACGTGATCGACTGGGAGGAGTTCCGCGACGTGCAGTTCGCCTTCCTGCGCGCGTCGGTCCCCAACATCGAGATCCCCTCGGACCACGCCATCAACGCGCTGCTCTACGGCACGGCGGCGAAGATGGGCATCCGGCACATCCTGCTGGGCACCAACATCGCCACCGAGGCGATCATGCCGCTCTCCTTCGGGCACTACAACCTGGACCTGAAGCACCTCCGGGCCATCCACAAGCGCTTCGGCCGCCGCAAGAAGGTCCCGACCTTCCCGACCATCAGCCTGCCGCGCTTCGTGTACAACATCATGGTCAAGGGCGTGCGCGTCACCTCGGTGCTCAACTTCGTCGACTACCAGAAGAAGAGCGCGGTGGAGCTGCTCAAGAGCGAGCTCGACTGGAGGGACTACGGGGGCAAGCACTTCGAGTCCATCATCACCCGCTTCTTCCAGGGCTACATCCTCCCGACCAAGTTCGGCTTCGACAAGCGCCGGCCGCACCTCTCCTGCCAGATCAACAGCGGCGACTACACCCGCGACGAGGCCCTCGCCGAGATGGAGAAGGACGCCTACCCCGATGCACAGATGCTGGCCGAGGACCGCGCCTTCTTCTTGAAGAAGTTCGAGCTCACCGAGCCCGAGTTCGAGGCCATCATGGCCGAGCCGCCGCGCCTGCACACCGACTACCCCTGCAACGAGTTCGCCTTCATCAAGGCGCGCCGCCTGAAGGCCCTGCTCAAGCGGATCGCCAAGCGCCGCTGAGCCGACAGGCCCGAGACCGCTCCGCCGCCATCAGGGAGGCCCCATGGCGCTGCTCGAAGGCACGAACGTCCACATCTACGGCACGCCCTTCACCCACGAGACGCGCGCCCTGAAGATCACCAGGAGCCTGGTAGAACACGACATCTTCGACGAGGTCGTGCTCGCCGGCCTCGCCAGCCCCGGCCTGCCGGCGCGCGAGGAGATCGGGCCGCGCCGCGAGGTCTGGCGCCTTCAGGGGGGCAACCCCTCCTTCGGAGGCCGGCTCGGACGCATCGCCGAGGTGCTGCCCTGGATGCGCGCCGTCCGCCGCACCTTCCGCGACCACCCCGTAGCCTGCGTCAACGCCCACGCCCTGAGCGTGCTCTCCACGGCCTGGCGCATCGCGCGGCGCCACCGGGTGCCCCTCGTGTACGACACTCACGAGCTCGAGACCGAGGTGGCATCGGCCAGGGGCGTGCGCAGGCCCATCGGCAAGGCGGTAGAGCGGGCGCTCATCGGCAAGGTCGCCCTGGTGCTGGCCGTCAGCCCCGGCATCGTCGACTGGTACCGGGAGGCCTACGGGATCGAGAACGTCGTGCTCGCGCGAAACGTGCCCTACCGGCGCACCGCGCCGCCCCCCAAGGGCGACCGCTTCCGCGAGCGCTTCGGCCTGTCGAGCGACGATCTCATCTTCCTGTACCAGGGCATCCTTTCCGGCGGGCGCAGCATCGACATGCTCCTCGACGTGTTCTCCGGCCGGGCCGGCTCCAACAAGCACCTGGTCCTGATGGGCTACGGCGCAAAGGACGAGGAGATCCGAGCGCTTGCTGAGCGCGAGCCAAACGTGCACCTGCACGAGCCGGTGCCTCCGGACGAGGTCGTCGAGACTACCGCCTGCGCCGACGTCGGCCTGTGCCTGATCGAAGACGTCAGCCTCAGCTACCACCACGCCCTGCCGAACAAGCTCTTCGAGTACGTCAGCGCCGGGCTGCCGGTGGTGATCTCCGATCTCCCCGACATGTCGGCGGCGGTCGCAGAGATGGGCTGCGGCTGGAAATCAGAGCTGACGCCGGAGGCCGTGTCGGCGCTGGTCGACGGCCTCGACCGCAACGCGGTGGAGCAGAAGCGCGAGGCGGCGCTCAGAGCGCTCGGCACCTTCGGCTGGGAGTACGAAGAGGAGCGGATGATCGAGGCTTACCGGAAGTGGGTGCTCCCGGCGTGCCGGTCATGAGTCGTCTTCGACCTTGACGTCGCGGCCGAGCTTCGCCCGCCAGACCTTCGGGCTCGAGTACTTGCGTACCATGCCCAGGAAGAAGCCCAAGAAGGGCGTAGGGTCGTCCCAGGCGATGGTCTGGTAGCAGACGTCGCGCCCGAAGAAGCGGAAGAAGGGCAGCGGCGTGGCCTTGCGGCCCTCCCGGTCGGAGAAGAGGAACCACAAGACGTCCATGATCAGGTTTCGCGAGTACACGCCGAGCTTGTAGGAGCCCACCTCCGGCACCGCCTCGCCCATGGCGTGGCGCACGTGCAGGTCCGCGTAGTCGATGCCGGCGGCGAAGCCTATCTTGATGCCGGCCGTCACGCGCGGGTTGATCTCCAAGACCTTGGGCACGCCGTCGCGGGGATCGAGGATCAGGTCCACGTCTCCCGCGCCGGTCCAGGAGATGCCCTCGAGCAGCCGCCTCACGGTCTCCTGGATGTCGGGCCGGTCGATGGTCTGGTTCGCCGTGCTCGTGCCGCCGGCCACCGGGAAGAAGCGCGGCTTCAAGATGACCATGCAGCACTTCATCTCGCCGTCGGCCCCGACGAATGCCTCGGCCTGGAACTGCGTGCCGCCGTCGATGGGGATGAGCTCCTGGACGAGCAGCTCGCCGTAGCTCTCCGCGAGCGGTCCGACACCCCGCCGCAGGGACTCGGCGTCTGTGAAGCGCTGCAGCCCGATGGCCCCGATGCCGCGGCGGGGCTTCACCATCACCGGGAAGCTCAGCTCCTTGATGATGGTCTCGAGATCGCTCTCCTCGAGGCTGAAGGACTTCGGGCACGGGATGTCGTGCTCCATGCAGAAGGCCATGGTCTGGGCCTTGTCCGCGGCACGGTCGAAGACCTCGAGGTCGGGCACGGTGACCCTGGTGTGGGCGGTGACCTCGTCCTTGTTGCGAGCGAGGATGCCGGCGCTGATGTCGCCCACGGCGAGGGTCACGTCGGGCTTGTGCTCCCTGAGGTAGGCCAGCATTCGCTCGGTGAAGCCCTCCGGGTCGGCGAAGTAGTCGGGCCACATCACGCGCCTGCTGGCGTAGCGGGACATGTAGCCGCAGCTCAGGCGGCTCGAGCAGGCCACGGTCACGTGGTGGCCCGCCTTTCGAAGCGAGCGCAGGAAGGGCAGGCACTGGCGACCGGCGTCGAGGATCAGGACGCGGAGCTTGCGTGCGGGCGCTCCGGGGGCGGGCTCGGGGTGCTCCTCGGCGAGCTCCGAGGCCGTCTCGTTTCTGCTCATGTCTTGGCTCCTGCCGCTCGGGTGAGCACCGTCTCCCAGGTGCGGTGAAGGTTGGCGCGATCGAAGAGTCGGGCACACAGGTCGCGGGCGTTTCTGCCCATGCGCTCGGCGCCGGCTTCGTCGGTGCGGAGCTCGCGCACAACTCGGACGAGGTCGGAGGGGTCGCCAGGATCGCTCAAGAGCCCGCACTCTGCTTCGCGGATGTAGTCTGTGGTCTCGGCGTCGATGTTGGTGATCAGCGGCCGCCCGGCGGCCAGGTAGTCGAAGAACTTGTTGGGCATCAGGATCTTCATGCCCGGGCGATCCACGTTGTTCATGAGCATGGCGTCGCACGCCTTGAGAATCCCGGGGACGTCGCCCTTGGGCACCGGAGCGTGGAAGAGCAGCGGCCCGCCCTCGGCGACCGTAAGCCCGCGCTCCTCGGCCTCCGCCTTCAGCCTCGCGGTCTCGGTCCCCTGGCCGATGAGCACGAGCCGCACGTCATCCATGCCGGCGAAGTGCGGGGCCGCCTCGACGAGGTAGTCGAGCCCGTTGGCGCGGCCGTGGGTGCCCACATATGCCGCCACCCACTTGCCCTCGAGATCGTTGGCCCTCCGGAACTCCTCGCTGGGTCTTGCGCTGTCGAAGGTCGCGAGGTCCGCCCCCGTGGGGATGAAGCGCAGCTTCTCCGGCGGGAAGCCGCGCTCGACGAGGCGATCCACCATCATCTGGCTGATCGCGCAGACGCTCTCGGCCTTGCGGTAGAACCACTCCTCGAAGAGGGTGGCGACGCGGACCAGGGTCTTGCTCTTCAAGAAGCCGTTCTTGTGAGGGCACTCGGGCCAGAGGTCGCGGATCTCGAAGACCCAGGGAAGGCGCCGCAGGTAGGTCGACACCAGCCCCACCAGCCCTATTGTCAGGGGCGTCGAGCTGGCCAGCAGTGTGTCGTAGCGGTCTACGCGCCAGACCACCCACATGGAGCGCGCGGTGAAGGAGAGGAAGGAGAGCAAGCGCCTGAGGAAGCTCATCTCCTGGCCGTAGCGCACGTCGATGCAGAGAGCGGTGAAGCCTTCGAGATCTACCGGCACGACGCTCCCCGCCGGCACGTCGACGGCGGCCTCGACGCCGGCGCGGCTGCAGACGACCGTTACGTCGTGGCCCTCGCCGGCGAGGTATCGGGCCAGCTCGTAGGCTTTGCTCGATCCCGCTCCGCCGACGGAGAAGTGCTGGTAGACCAAGACGAAACGCATGACTTCTCTGTCCGGCCCCGGCCGCGCGTGCCCTACTTCGCGGTCAGCCCGCCGTCGGCGACCAGGGCCGCCCCTGTTATCCAGCGCGCGTCGTCGGAGAGCAGGAAGGCGATGGGACCTGCCACGTCCTCGGGCTTCCCGACCCCGAGCGGGTGGGAGTCGCGGACCGTCTCCGCCTGCTCCTCGGTGAGCGAGCCGAGGAAATGCTGGGACATGGGCGTGTCCACCACGCCGGCGACGACGGCGTTCACGCGGATGCCCTGGGGCGCAAGCTCCATGGCCAGGGCCCGGTTGAGGGACAGGAGCGCGCCCTTCGCGGCCGAGTAGGCCGAGACGCCGGGGTTTCCACGAGTGGCGGCGCCGGAGGACATCAAGACGATCGCTCCGCCGCGGGTCTTGTCGACCGCCCTGGTGAAGGGGGCGATCACGTTGGTCGCGGTGATGACGTTGGTGGAGAAGAGCTCCGAGAAGTGCTCGGGCTTCGCGATGCCTATGGGGCGCACGCCGTGGGTTCCCGCCGCCAGCACCGCCCCCCAGATCGGCCCGTGCTCCTTGGCGAGGCCGCGGACGAGGGTCTTCACGGCCTTCGCATCGGTCGCGTCACAGCAGTGCCAGGAGTGCCCTTCCCCTTCGAGGGTGGCCAGGGCTTCGGGGAGCCTCTCCTCGTTGAGGTCGACGAGCGCGACACGGGCGCCCTCGACGGCCAGGCGCTGAGCCGCGGCCAGGCCGATGCCCGAGGCGCCGCCGGTGACGATGATGAATCGGTCGCTGAAGCGTTTCATGGTGAGTTCCCCGTTCTTTCCTCGAGCGCCTCGAGCAGCTCGGACGGCGCCATCATGGCCGGCCTTGCCGGTGCGGGGCCTTATCGCCCGCACCTGCGCGTGTGTCAACGAGGTCCGGACGCGCTTGAGCGATCCCGACAAGGCGGACTAGACTTGTTCCCGTCCTGAAACTCCCGTTTCAGGACGGGGGCTGTTAGCCGTGTCGGG
>CAZQPP010000128.1:0-17144 GCA_964594295.1 uncultured Myxococcales bacterium
GAACCCGGCGACCGGCAGGATCGCCCCCGCCTCCGGGCGTGTGCGGGCGCAGAGCCACGCGGCGAGCACGAAGAGCACCAGGGAGGCAGCGCTCTCGAGGGGCTTCGCCCTCGCGAAGGCCCACAGCGCAAGCGAGGCCAGGAACAAGACGAGGGCGGAGCGCCCCATGCCCCCCGACCAGCGGATCGCGACGGCATGCAGGCAGAGCACGGCCCCAGCACCGAAGGCGCCCACCCGCCCGACCCCGATCAGATCGACGAAGAGCGCCAGCAACACCGGCGCGAGCGAGCCCGCCAGCAGGGTGACGACGACGATCACCGTGTCGCCGGACTCCGCCGGGATGGGGAGCAGCCTCCAGAGCGATTCCGGGGCGCTGCCGAGGTCGAGGCGGCACACGGGCACCGAGATGTGAAAGGTGCTCGTGTGGAAATGCGCGTAGCGGAACTGGTCGTCGCCCACGCCCCACGTCGCCAGCGACAGCCTGAGCAACGCACCCGTCACGAAGAGCCCGGTGAGCAGGAGGACCCACCGTCGATCCTCACGCACCACCCCGCGCGCGAGATAGTAGAGGCTCATGCCCCCGACCAGGCACCACGCGACCATCATCGCCCAGCTGAGCAGCTGGCAGATCACGTAGGGCAGCGTCTCGGAGTGGGGCATTGCCGGAGTCTACGTCAAGCTCCCAATTCCCGCTCACACTGGTAGGATGCCCCGCATGTCGTCTTTCGAGGAGCTCGTGAAAGGGATGTCGAGGCGCGCCGCCGCCATTGGACCGGCCCGCGCCGCCGTCGGCGCTGCCGGCCTGCTCGGTGCTCTCGCCTGCCTCGTCCTCCTGCTCAAGGGCGGCGTGGCGGGCGGACTGCTCCCGGGGACGGCCCGCGCCGGACCGCGGGCGGTGCTCGACGGGGCGTATCCCCTGGCCTCGCTGCCGGTGACCAGCGAGTGCGTGCACAAGGTCAGCTCCCACTACCTCGACCTCGATCGCGCGCGGCCCAAGAAGATGATCGCGCGGGCCGTGGAGTCCCTCCAGCGACACGTGGTCCCGCTCCTCGTGCGCCCCGAGCTCGACGACGAGGAGAAGGGCCCGGAGGCCATCGTGGTGCGCCTCGGGCAGCGCCAGAAACGTTTCGAGCTCGGCCGCGTCGCGGACATGGAGCGCATGCTCTGGGTGCTCATGGACATCTTCCAGTTCATCGACGCCCACCTCCCCGCAGGCGCCGACCGGGAGGAGCTCGAGGCCATCGCCACGAACGGCCTGCTCCACACCCTGGACCCCCACACGACCTACCTCGACCCCGCCTCCTACCGGGACATGCAGGTCGAGACCAGCGGCAAGTTCGGCGGCCTCGGCATCGTCATCAGCGTCTACAAGGGCAACCTGACCATCATCAGCGTCATGGACGGCACGCCGGCCCACAAGGCCGGCCTGAAGCCACGCGACAGCATCTTGCAGATCGACGACGAGTCGACGGTCAACATGGACCTCTCCGAGGCGGTGCACCGCCTGCGCGGCAAGCCGGGCGCACCGGTGACGGTGCACGTGAAGCGCAAAGGTTGGCAGACCGCCCGGCCCTTCACCGTGGTCCGGGCCCGCATCGTGATCCACAGCGTCGTCTCGAGGCTCCTCGAGAGCAAGGTCGCCTACGTCAGGCTCAAGAACTTCAGGGCGAACACCTCGAGCCAGCTCAAGAAGCACCTCAAGGCCATGGAGGAGGAGGCCGGCGCCCTGACGGGGGTGATCCTCGACCTGCGCGGCGACCCCGGCGGCTTCCTCGAGCAGGCCGTCCGAGTGTCGGACCTCTTCCTCGCCAGCGGGGAGATCGTGAGGACAATCGGGGCCGGCCGCCGCATCCGAGATACGCGCAAGGCGAGCAGGGCCGACCGGAGCGAGAAGATCGGCCTCCAGATCGACGCGGAGAAGGCGCCCCTCGTGGTGCTCATCGACGGTGCCTCCGCGTCGGCCAGCGAGATCGTCGCCGGCGCGCTCAAGAACCGCGGGCGAGCGCTCGTCGTGGGCACGAAGAGCTTCGGGAAGGGGACCGTGCAGGGCATCTACGACGTCGGAGACGGCGCCGTGAAGGTGACCATCGCCGAGTACCTCACGCCCGGCGGCGTGCCGGTGCACGAGCTCGGGGTCGTGCCCGACCTCGCGCTCCGGCCCATCGAGGTGGGCAAGGACGAGCTCCTCGTCTTCGGCCACCTCGAGGAGGACCGGGAGGAGAGCAAGGCGGATCGCAAGGCCCGGAAACGGCGCGGCGCCAAGGACAAGCCGAGGCGGGTGCTGCGCTTCGTCGACGTGCTCGACGACCCGGACGACGAGGAGGCGAGGGACAAGCGCCGCTTCCAATACGACGAGGTCGAGCGCGACTTCGCCATCGAGGTGGCCGAGGCCCTGATCACGGAGGCCGGCGGCCCTACCGCCGACGCCACCTTCCGCAAGGGAGGCCCGGCGATGGAGCGCCTCGAGCAGCGGGAGATGCGCCGCCTCACAGAGGTCCTGGCCAAGAGAGGGGTCGACTGGTCCCCGGGGCCCGGGGCCGCGAAGCCGCGCCTGGAGGCCGACGTCGTGAGCAGGCCCGGGAGCGGGCTCGTGCAAGCGGGCGAGAAGATGGAGCTGACGGTCCGGCTCCGCAACACCGGCGTCGCGACCCTCCACCGCATGCACGCCGTCGCTACCTCCACGAGCCGCCTCTTCGACGGCCGTGAGTTCTTCTTCGGCAAGCTCGACCCGGGCGAGCAGCGGAGCTGGGTGACGAAGATCGAGCCCGATCTGAGCGCCTACAGCCGGCTCGATCCCGTAACCGTGGAGTTCTACCAGGACGGCAAGAAGATCGGGCTCTCGAGGAAGCTCGTCTTGGGCGTCGACCCGCCGCCGCGCCCCTCCTTCGAGTTCTCCTACCTCGTCGACGACGGCGCCAAGGGCAACGGCGACGGGCGCCTGCAGCGAGGCGAGGAGGTCACCCTGCGCCTGCGGGTGCGCAACAGGGGCGGGGGCGACGGCAAGGAGACCGTGTTCGCCCTGAAGAACGAGGCAGGGGAGAGCGTCTTCCTGCGACGGGGGCGCCACATCGACAGAGAGGGCTTCCCGGCCGGCGAGTGGTACGAGGTGCCCTTCGACTTCGAGGTGCGGCCGGCTTTGACCGCCTCGACCGTGCCCTTCGGGGTGCTCGTCCGGGACAACAAGCACTCCACCGGCATCCGCCAGAACGTCGAGGTCCCGGTTCACGACGACACCGCGGTCGTCGGCGAGCCTGCCGGCGGCACGTCCTATGCGACCGCCGATATCGAGCTCTACGGTGGGGCGTCCAAGCGTTTCCCGCTCATCGCCCGCTTGCCCAGGGGCACACCCGTCGAGCTGCTCGGGACCGCCCGGAGCTGGGTGCGCGTGCGCGCCGCGGGTCCTTCGAGAGCCCCGGCCGAGAAGGCCAAGGCCAAGGAAGGAGACAACGCTAGCGGGCTCGTAGGCTGGGTCCGCACGACGCAGCTCTCGGGTGAGCGCCCGGGGAACACGGAGGGCGCCGCGGCCGTGCCGGCGGCAGCCTTCCGGCCACCCGAGATCCAGATCGAGGCGCCCGCGGGCGCGGGCCGGCACGTCGACGGCGAGAGAGCCGTCGTGCGCGGTCAGGTCGTCTTCCACCGGGCGGGGCGGGCCGTGGAGAGGGCGGTCACGGTCTACGTCGGCCGGCGCAAGGTCTGGTTCGACAGCCGCCGCCACGTGGACACCGAGCCCCTGATCATCCCCGTCGACCTTCCGGTCGAGCTCGAGCCGGGTCCCAACCGCATCACGATCCGAGCCATTGAGACGGACCGCATCGAGGTGGCCGAGACCCTGTTCATACACCGCGAGGAGAACGAAAAATGAAGGTCGCCGCCGTCATGATCGCGTTGCTTCTTGCCGCCGGGCCGGCTCAGGCCGCGGAGCCCGCGAGGAAGCCCGATCCCCAGGTTGAGCGAGCAGCCAAGCGCAAGTCCCAGGCCATCCAGCTCGAGCACCGCGCCAACGCCGCCATGCGCGCTCGGCGCTACAAGAAGGCCTTCGAGCTGATGAAGAAGCGCCTGGCGATCGTCAACGAGGTGGACGCGGACGCCCACTACAACCTGATCCAGCTCGCCAAGGTCCGCCGCTCCTGCCCAGACGTGCTCCTGCACGTGCAGCTCTACCTCGCGCAGAGCGAGGACGACCCCGACGAGAAGGAGCTGCGCAGGGAGATGAGGCGCTGCGCGCCGTCGAAGAAGAAGAGGGCCACGCTGACGCTCAGCCCCAAGACCAAGGGAGCCAGCGTCTGGCTCGACGGGGTGCCCGTCGGACCGCTGCTCGGCAAGCCCATCACCCTGAAGCCCGGCAAGCACAAGGTGCGGGTCGAGGCCAAGGACTTCCACGACCACGTAGAGGAGGTCGAGCTCGAGAGGGGGGGCGAGAAGGCGATGGAGATCGTGCTCAAGGCGATGACCTTCTACGGCACCCTCGAGGTGAAGACCGAGCCCGCCGGCGCCACGGTGACCGTGGACGGCAAGGAGCTCGGCGTGACGCCCCTCGCCCCCGTGGAGCTCACCGAGGGCAAGCACCGCGTGGAGCTCCGCAAGGAGGGCTTCGACCTCTTCGTCAGGAACATCTCCATCGGCCGCAACGAGCCTTACCTCTTCGAGACGAAGCTGTTCCGACCGGGTGAGGAGCTCGATGAATAGCGCGCACCCCGGTACGTCCTAGCCGACGCATGGACACCCGCTCCCAAGCGACCGAAGCCGACGGCTTAGTCGCCCGCCTGAAGCGGGGCGAAGCATCGGCCTACCGAGAGATGATGCGCCTCTACGAACGACGTCTATTCGCCTTCTGCCTCGGCTTCCTCAGAGAGGAGGACGAGGCCATGGATGCGGTCCAGGACGCCTTCGTCAAGGTCTTCAAGAAGGTCCACACCTTCCGCGGAGATGCCCAGTTCAGCACCTGGTTATTCAGGATCGCGCGAAACCTCTGCCTCGACCGGTGCCGGCGCAAGGCCCGCGTCCCCATGGACGAGCTCGACGACTCCAGGGCATACGACCCGCCGCGGAACCCCGGCCCCGCCCTGCTCTCGAGCGCCACCACGAACAGCGATCCGGACAGCGAGACCATGAGGCAGGAGCTCAGGAGCGAGATCACGAGCGCCCTCGCGGTGCTCAGCGACGCCCACAAGGAGATCCTCTTGCTGCGCGAGGTCGAAGGCCTCGCCTACAACGAGATCGCCGAGCTCCTGGACGTGCCGATCGGCACGGTCATGTCGCGGCTCTTCCATGCCCGAAAGAACATGCAGCGGCGTCTCAGCCGCTACCTGGAGCCTGGGTCCCCGGAACGGGGGACGGACAGGGCAGCAAGGAGCCAACAATGAAGCCCGAAGAGAGAGAAGAGCTCCTGAGCGCCTACGTGGACGGCGAGCTCGACGAGCTCGCGCGCGCACGCGCCGAAGAGGCCTTGAAGGCCGACCCCGCCGCCAAGCGTGTGCTCGAGGACTACGCCGCCCTCGGCGAGTCGCTGCGTGCCGAGCTCGAGGAGCGAGCCGGGATGCAGAACTACTCGGCGATGGAGGACGCCGTGCTCGCGCGCCTCGGCCTGTCCGAGCAGGCGGCCGGCGATCACGCGGCTCGCGAGCCTGCGGCTGCCGAGGCTGCGCCGGCGACGCCCAGAGCCATAGAGCTGGGCCGGCCGACCCTCGCAGACCTCTTCCGCCAGCTGCTCTCGCGCCCCGCGATCTCCTTCGCGCTCGGCGCCCTGGTGGTGGCCGGGGCCTGGTCGGTGAGCGTGCGCGTCACCGGACCACCGCCCTCCGGCACCGCCACGACCGCCGTCGCCGATCGCGCCCCCGGCCCCGAGCTGCGCGGCCCCGAGCCGGAGCAGTCCTTCGCGCGGGTCGCCCCCTCTCTGCTCGTCGACAGCCTCGACGTCGAGCACGGCAAGGTGATCCTGGCCACCCAGCCCGACGATCCGGACGCGCCGGTCGTGCTCTGGCACCTCTCCAACTCCGAGGAGCCCGGTGGGAAGCCGGCGCACGGAGCGGACCAGCCCACCCCTGCTCCCTCGCAGCACCCGGAGACGAACCCCCTATGAGCCTCTTCCTCCGGTCAGCCTCCGCGCTGCTCCTCCTGCTCGTCGCCGCCGCGCCCGCGCGTGCCGGCGATACACCCAAGAGCGAGGACAGGGCCGCCGAGCGCGACGACAGGGCCGCCGAGCGCGATGCCCCAAGGGCCGAGAGCGACGACCAGAAGGCCGAGAGCGACGAGAGCGCGAAGGACGCCGCGTCCGCGCTCAAGGGCGAGCTCACCTTCATCCTGGCGGCGCCGAGGCCCACCAAGGTCGACAAGCGCCTCAAGGCGATGGAGAAGGACCTGAGGAGAGCCTTCGCGGGCCGATTCCGCCGCTTCGACTTCGTCAGCCAGTCCCAGCCGCGCCTGGCCCTCGGCGAGGCCCACTCGGTCGAGCTTCCCGGCGGCGGAGAGCTGATCCTGACGTACAAGGGCCGCGAGGGCCCCTACCTCAGGCTGCGCATCGAGATGCCCGGCTTCGGCGGCGACGTGCGCGTGCGAAACGCCAAGCGCTTCTTCCAGGCCGGGAGGAAGCACAAAGACGGCACGCTGGTGATTGGAATCCTGCTCGACGCAGGGGAGTAGCGCTGCGGGTCACCCGGAGCCCAACACCAGGCCCTCGATCACCGCGCGCGTCCGCGCCATCAGCTCCGGCAGCGCGTCCTTGCCGAGGCCCTCGGTCGGAATGGGCTCGCCTATGTGCACGTCTATGTGGCCGCGCTTCGGGTTGAGCTCGTGCTTGGGCATGATCTCGCGGCTACCGCGGATGCCCACCGGGAGGATTGGGACCTGGGCGTCGATGGCGAGGTGGAAGGCGCCCTTCTTGAAAGGGAGCAGGCCCTCCTCGGTGGAGCGGGTGCCCTCGACGAAGACCATGACGCGATCGCCGCCGCGGATCCTCGCGACTGCCTTGGCCATGGCCGCTCGTGCCTTGTCGCTCTGGCCCCGGTCGACCGCGATAAAGCCGGCGGCTCGGGCTGAGTGCCCCCAGACCGGGATGCGGTCCAGCTCGCGCTTGATGATGAAGTAGAAGGGGTGCGGCAGCGCCAGGGTGAGGGTGGGCCCGTCGAAGTGGCTGCGGTGGTTGGAGGCGATGATGTAGGAGCTGTGCTCGGGCACGTTCGAGAGGCCGTGAACGTCGAAGGTGACGCCGGCGTTTCGCAGCACCTTGTTCGACCACCACTGCACCACGTCGTGCTTGCGCTTGGGGCTCTTGAGGGCGCCGAAGAAGAGCAGCGCGGGGGTCGTCGCGGCCGTGTTCAGGCCGAGGGCCACCCACTGAAGGAAGGAGGGGATTCGCATGGGAGAAGGAGCTGTTGGCTGTTGGCTGTTGGCGGTTGGCTGTTAGCTGCTAGCCGATAGCTCAATGCGGCGGCCAAGCCAAACCGTCGAGGGACTACTGGACCCGGCCGCAGTCCGGCATCGGTCGCGCTCCTGCGATTCGGGAGAGCGCCGCGTCTACCTCGCCGGCGTCGCGCGCCAGCACGATCGCGTACCACCGCCCCGAGCCGTGACGGCAGGTCGCGGCCGCTCCCTTCAGTGCCGGCGCCCCGTCCTCCTCGCCCACGAGATCCCTCAGGCGATCGGGGTGCAAGAAGGCGGCGAGCTCGTCGACGCGCTCGGGGGTGCTCACGAGGAGCACGGTGTCCGAGGGCTCCGCCCCGAGCTGCCTGCCGGGGGCGGGAGGGGAGACCACGCGAACACGATGGGCGCGGAGGTGGGCCCGGATCCTGTTGGCGAGATCGTGATCCGGCATGGCGCTCCCAACCCGGACCACGAGGACCCGGCGAAAGGCGAAGCGCGGGTCTGACGCCACGCCCGAAAAGCGAGCCGCCAGGACGCGCGTGGCCTCCGAGGCGAAGCTCGAATCCAGCTCCTGCTCGCCGGCGATGCGTGCCTGCAGCAGGGGAAGCAGGGCGCGGGCGAAGCCGTCGATTGCCTCGTCGGCGTACCAGGAGCCGTCGGGCAGGCCGCCGCTGGCGCGGAGCTCGAACAGGCCGTTGCCCAGCGCGGTGGCGAGCCCCTCGTTCAGCAGCGCGAGGGCGACGTGGGCCTCGGGGCGGCCGAGGGCCGCGAACGCGTCGTCGAGGCCCCGTCTCGTCGCGGGCGGGCGCGCGAACCAGAGCACGTGCACCAGCTCGTGCACCACCACCCCGACGCGGTGATCGAGGTCGTCGTCGTCGAGCACCTCCACCACGACCACCGGACCCGCCTGGTGGGCGAAGGTCTTCACGCCGCTGCCGCGACGGATGGGGACCGGCACGAGGCCGACGAGGAGCCCGGCGGGCGGCCGCGAGCCGAAGAGCGCCGCGACGTCGCCCAGGAAGGCGGGCGCGTTGTGCTTGTCGAGCAGGGCCCCGAGCATCTCCGGCGCCTTCTTCTGGGTCCCGGTCCGCGTGCCCTCCACTCGCCGCGCGACCAGGGGCTCGAGCTCGTCGAGGGCGGCGCGCAGCTCCCTCAGGGCCGCCGCCGGGACCGCGCCCTCGGCCTTCCGGAAGAAGGAGTCCGTCGAGCTCGCGTGCGCCGCGAGGCCTTCCAGGACCTCCTCCGGGCTCTGGACGGGCGGCGCGCCGCGCAGGCCGGGTATTCGCAGCAGATCCCGAGGCAGGGCAGCGAGGGCTCTCCGCCCGGCCTCACGAGCTCTCGCGCAGCGCTCGGGAGGCGAGGTCTTCCGGCCCGCGTCGGCTTTGAAGACCGGCGCCCTGCTCTGCTCGTCGTCGGGCGCGCAGATGAGATCGGCCAGCACCGGGGTACGAGCCGGCAGTCCGAGAACGGACTCGAGGCAGTAGAGCCGCAGGAGCGCCGGGCTGGCGCTCACGCGCAGATCGAGGGGCGCCGCCGCCTGCGCCGGGGTGACGGCGGCGAGGCTCGTGAGGATGCAGCAGAGCGCTGCCTGCGTCAGGAGGATGCGCATAGGCAGATAGTAGCAACCCTGAGCGCTCGAGCCTTCCCTCTGCGCCTCTGCGCCTCTGCGAGCCAAACCGTCTCCTTGCTCACAGCAGCCCAAGTCAGAAACGGCGCAGGCAGAAGACCTTACTTCGGCACGGCGAGGAGCAGCATCGCCAGGACGAAGGGGGACACGCCCAACAACACCAGGAGCACGAACGAGCGCTTCCGAATGGGCCACCTCCAGACAGACGATGTTCGCTTCTCGAGAAGGCTCAGTTTTCGGCTCAGCTCGGTGGCCCGGTCGAAGTGCTCGGTGCGCTCGGCGTCGAACTCCCCCGGCGCTTCGAGCAGGCGCCGGACCCTGTCGTCGGAGCGCAAGCGCCGCCGCACGATGCGATCGCCGTCGGTCGCCAGAGTGCGGACGATACTCCGGTGGACCGGGAGCATGGGCCAGAGGAGCAAGACGAAGAAGAGCACGACCGAGACACACACCGCGCTCCAGTCCAGCACCAACATGCCGGCGTCGCGGTGGTCGTAGGTCGCGATGGCCGAGACTACGCCGAGGGCGGCGAAGAAGGGCAGGAACAGGGAGAGGAGCCGGCCGACCGCGGAGAGACCGCAGGCGCCATCGCCGGCGTTGGGGTCCACTCGCAGGCGGGCGCCGCGCAGGACGAAGGCGTTGGTGTCGATGAGCGCTACGACCAGAACGAAGAGCATCCCGAGCCCTACTATGTGGAAGGCGGTGCCGACCGCGAAGACATGGTGGATCACGTTGTTCACGCGAGGATGCCAGAAGTAGAGCTCGCCCTCCTTCGTGAGGCCCTCGATGCGGCCGAACTGAAAGTAGAGGGCCAGCGCCCCCCCGGCCAGGAGCGCCAGGAGCAGCCAGCGGCTCCGCATGACCCGTGCCCAGACGCCGGTGCGGCGGGCGCTGGCCGCCCAGTGCTCTCCGCCGCGGCTCGGGTCGAGCAAAAAGACCGATTGCATCAGCGGCTGGACCCTGGCGCGAACCCGCCACAGCAGCGCCACCAGCAGGAAGGGGAGCAGGTTCCAGGACACGAACATCGGGTCCCTGAGAGACGGATGTGTGACGGACCACTTCTCCTTGCTCAGGCCGAACTGCTCCGGGTTGAGCTCGAGCAAGGTTCCCTGACTGGCTGACAGGCCATACATGATGCTCAGGTAGGCGAGCTGGCCTATCGGGAAAACCCAGAACACGAAGCGCGTGTACCAGGGAGGCAGCAGGTCGTCGAAGCGGACCTCGTCACCGCCCACGTCCCCGAGCAGGTTCAGGTTTGTATTCGCCTGGCCCTCGTGCAGCAGGTTTCGGCACTCCTCGACCATTCGCAGCGCCGCGCGGGCGTCGGTCGGTCGCAGCTCAGGGCGAACCGCGATGAGGCACATGACCAGGTCGCCTAGCGATCGGGGGCAGTCGCTGACGAGATCGTGCACAGCCGAGGGCCCGGCACCGCCGCCGTCACGGGCCTCTATCTGGAGTCCGGTGATCACGTTCTGGTTCCCGGAGCCGAAGGGGTGCTCTCCGGTCAGGAGCAGGTAGAACGACGCGCCCAGGGAGAAGAGGTCCGATCTCGGCCCCACGGACCACCCACCGCCCCCGCCTTGGAGCTGCTCGAGCGATGAGAACTCCGGTGTACCGAGCGTCGAGCCGGCGCGCGTCAGCCCCGCGGTGGTCTCGAGATCCGAACCGGCGTCGGAGGCGATGCCGGCCAGCCCGAGATCGCTGAGCCGCAGCCGGCCGAGCGCGTCGAACATCAGGTTCGAGGGCTTAACGTCCCGGTGAACCAGCCCGCGAGCGTGGACGGCGGCGAGACCCTCGAGGGCGTCCCGCATCCAGTCGAGCACCTGCTCGTGAGTGAACGGTGCGTTGCCGTCGGCGATGTCCTCGAGGGTCTTGCCCGGCAGCAGCTCCATCACCAAGAAGGCGACAAGCCGCGCCGGGTGGGCGTCGAACTGGTAGTCCTTGAAGCCGACTATGCGATCGCTGAGCCTGGAGACCGCCTGGAGGGCGCGCGCCTCTCGGCGAAACCGTGCGTGGTTCGCGATGTCGGAGAGGAACTTGACCGCCACCCGCTCCCCGGTTTCCAGCGCGTCGGCTTCCCACACCTCGGCCATGCCGCCGTGGCCGAGCTTCCGCCGGAGTCGGTAGCTCGGCCCCGCCGAGCCGACCTCCATGCCTTGACTCAGTCGCGGAAAGCGCCAGCCGCCGTCCACGAGGCTCACGGCATGTGCGGTCACGCGGGCGTCCGCCAGGTCGGCTGCAGAGAAGGGCTTCACACCCATGAATGGCTGCAGGAAGTCACAGAAGGCCTGCTCGTGGATGTCGGTCTTGTGGACCGTGGTCCGGCCGAAGCCCAGGTACTTGATCTCCCGAAAGTCCCGGGTACCGTTGAGGAAGAGGATCTCCTCCTCGTGCCACAGCGCCAGCGGGTACAGGCTGGCGGGATGGGGGCGGCGGCGCGAGAAGCACACGTAGAGCCGCCCGTCCACCACCGAGTCTCCAGTGACCCGCACCTCGGCGGCGCCGGGCTCGTCGATGAGCGGCAGGAGACGATGATATGTCACGCCCGACTCCGTCTCCCTCTTGGCGACGAAGACCGGGTACGCGCGCCAGAGCGGAGCCAGGCGCTCGCACAGCCTGATCGTGCCCCGATGGAGCAGCTCGGCGACCTCACTGCACCGATTCGGGAGGGCCTGCGTACCGTGCGCGACGTAGTCGTTCCGGTAGGCCACCATGGAGTCGAAGAAATCGAGGGCGGAGCATGGCCGCGGCTCCGCGTCGCAGTTCTCCTCCGGGTCGTGGTGGCCGGCCCGGTCGAGCATGAGGCGCAGGGATCCGTAGGCGGCGGCGACGGTGTCGTCTTCGAGCCTCACGGTGAGCGGGCGGAGGAACTCGCGGTGGAAGTGCTCGGGGAAGTGCCGCTCCTCCGCTCGCCCGAACATCTGGAGGAAGTTCTTCCAGGATCCCATCGACGGCCAGGGGAGCTGCTTCGCGATGGCCGCGTCGTATCGCCCAACCCGAACCGCCGAATGGCGGTAGGCGGTGATGGCCACAACCGCCAGGTGGCGGAGCATGCTCTCGACCAGATCCACCATCGTGTCGTGGCACTCGTGCGGGCCCTCGGCACGCCGTGCCCTCGTCACCATGGTCTTCAGGGTCCGGATCAATGGCGGCTCTCCTCTCCGCTGACTACTTCGACGCTCGCCTGCGCGTACTTTCCCCGGCACGCATGTGCTTGTCCAGCGTCGCGCGGGTTGACGTCGGGGAGGCCGCCGGAACAGACTGCCCGGCCGATGAGAGCCCCATTCCCTCTTCGTTTCCAAGCCACGTTGGCAGCAGCGCTGCCATGGTGGGCCCGCGGGAGGAATGATCGCCGGCGGAGATTCGCGAGGTGATCACGTTAGATCATGCGTTGGCGGGGGTGGTGATCGGAATGAGCTCACCCCAACCATCGGTTGCCGGCGTCTGCGTCGCCGTGGCGGGGAGCGTGCTGCCCGACCTGGACATGCTGCGCGGTCGCCCCGGGACGATCGCCTACCTCGCGTACCACCGAACCTGGACCCACGCGTTGGCGGCGACTCCGCTCGCAGCCCTGGCCATCGCCGGGATCGGCGAAGCGTGTGGGGCTGAGGAGAGCATGCTCACCTTGGCGGCCTTGGCGTTGGCCGGCCTGATCGGCCACCTCGCTCTCGATGCCCTGAATGCCTTCGGTACCGCCATTTGGCTTCCCTTCTCGGCGCGGAAGACTCGGCTCGACCTTGTCTTCGAGCTCGACCCGGCGATGACGGGCCTGCTCGCGGCCGGAGCCCTCGCGCAGGGGGCTGTGGAGACGGGAAAGAGCTCCATGATCGGAGCGACCATCGCGGCCGGAATGGTTGCCTACGTCACGTGGCGCTTCGTATCCAGGAGAAGCTTCTCGTGCCAGGCCGGCGAGCTGTGTGCGGAGCGGGGGCTGAGCTTCGAGACCATGACCGTCGTCCCCGCGCCGTTGTGGCGTTGGAGGGCCGTGCTGGCCGGCGAGCGGGAGCACCTGATCATCCGCCGCGGTGCCGGCGGCCTGCGCGTCGATGTGCGGCCCCGGGACAACGTGCCCGAGGATCTTCGCACCGAAGCCGTGCGCACCTACGAGCGGTACGCCAGGCACCTCGATGTCACGGTGGAGGAGGGGGGGGTGTCGCTCAGGAACCTGGTCTATCCTCCCGACACCTATCGCCTTGAGGTGCGGGCGCGGGAAGGAGCCGAGCCAAGTCACTCCATCAGCCTGCCGAACTGGTTTCGGGCGGAGCCTTGAGCGCCGGTTTGGCGTCAGCTGCCTCCGTGAGCCCGGGTGCCGGTCATCGCAGCGCCCGCACTTCCTAGAGCAGCCCCGGGCTGTGAGGTCCGTCCCGGAAGAGCCGCCGGTAGAGGTCCGACTCCAGCAGCCCATCCGGGTCCAGCTCCGCTTTGAGGGCGCGGAAACGCTCGAGGTTCTCGGCCGGCAGGGAGCGCTGGAAGTGCTCGGGGCGCAAGGTCGCGTCCTTGGCCGGGTAGAAGCGGCCCCCGGCCTGGCAGATCGCCTCGTCGAGCTCGGCGGTGAGCTTCAGGATGCGCCCGCGGGAGAAGCCGTCCACGGGGAGGTCGAGGGCGAGGGACCAGCCGTCGAGGCCGTGGCTGAGCAGGAAGCGGTCCGGCTGGTGGCGCTTGAAGACCGCGAGGTAGGGGGGGATGCCGTGGCGCTGGCAGGTCTCGATGATGTGGCGGAAGAGGCGCGGGGCCTCGGCGTCGGGGGCGAAGGTCTGGTGCTGGATGAAGCCCCCCGGGCGGTAGACCAGCTTCCAGTTGGGCACGTAGTCCAGCAGGAAGTTGAAGGCGCCGAGGGTCTGCCGGTAGACGCGCCCGCGGTCTCGCATTCGGCCCAGGCCGTACCTCACCATGTTGACGAAGCGCATGCCCAGCCGGTTGTTGAAGGGCTTGAGCATCAGCCACATCCAGGCCTTGGGAATCACACCGAAGAGCTTGAGGGGCAGCTCGTGGGCCTCCGGGCGGAAGGTGAGCTCGGGGCTCGGGTCCTCGCCCTCCTTCAGGTAGCGGGCGGCGTGCACCAGCCCGCGGCCCAGGCCGCCCCCCTTTGGGAAGGTGTCCAGCCACCCGACCACGTACTCGTAGTCGTCGAGGTAGCGGCGGCAGCAGTCGAAGACGGCGTCGAGGTCGGGGGCGGAGTCCGCGACGACCTCGAGCATCCCCGAGTGAAGGCGCTTGAGCTGGAGCTCGACCTCGGTGACGCAGCCGAGCATGCCGAAGCCGCCCACCACGGCCTCGAAGAGCTCCGGCTTCTTCTCCGGCCCGCAGTCGACCAGCTCACCGGAGGGCAGCAATACCCTCAGCTCTCTCAGGTGCTCGCCGATGGGTCCCGTCTTCCAGCAGTTCTTGCCGTGGATGTTCATCGCCACGGCGCCGCCCATGGTCGGGACCATGGTCCCGGAGACCACCGGCGGCCAGAAGCCGTGTGCGATGCCCTTGCGCCAGAGGTCCTCGACCGTGACCCCGGCCTGAGCCCTGACGACGCCCGTCTCCGGGTTGAACGAGAGGATGCGGCGCATCTGGGTGATGTCGCAGACCACCCTGTCGGTGTTCAGGGCCGCGTCGCCGTAGGAGGCGCCGCTGCCGCGGAAGGTGACGCTGTGACCGGCGGCGCGGGCCTGCGTGAAGAGATCACGGACGTCGTCTTCGGAGAAGACCTCGGCCACCCATGCGTCACTGCCGCAGGCCATGCCGAAGCCTTCTACGCGGCCGAAGCGGGCGCCCTTGACCGGCGCCTCCTGGCCGCCGGCGCCTGCGGGCGGGGAGGCGGCCTCCTCGAGGGTGGCCGACATCATATGCTCATCCTCCTGAACAGGAAGCTCGGGATATGCCGGATGATGAGCATCACCAGGCGCCAGCGGGCGGGCACGTAGACGACGCCTTCCCCGCGCTCCACCGCCTTGACGATCCTCCGGGCCACGAATTCGGGGGAGACGAGCCAGAAGATGCCCTCCTTGCCCCGGGTCATCTGGGTGTCGACGAAGCCCGGCTTGACGGTGACGACCCCGATGCCGCGCACGGCCAGCCGGTTCCTCAAGGACTCCATGAAGGTGCTCGCGGCGGCCTTGGAGGAGCAGTAGGCGGGGTTGCCGCGGCGCCCGCGATCGCCGGCTACAGAGCTGATCGCCACGAGGGCGCCGTGGCCTTTAGCCTGCATGTAGCGGGCGCCGGCGTTCATCCAGCGCACGAGCCCGACGGTGTTCACCGCGAACATCTCGGCGTCCTTCTCGCTGTCGAGCTCCTCGGGCCCCACGTCGGGCATCACCCCGGCGGTGTAGACGAGGAGGTCGAGGCCGCCGAGGGCCTCGACGATCTCCTTGAAGGCCTGCTCCACGTCCTCGCCCCGGACGTCGTGTACCCGGTGGATGGGTTCGGGCGTGCCCTCCGGCAGGGCGGCCCGCGTCTCCTCGCGGCGGGCCTCGAGCTCGTCCTCAAAGGGGGCGACGAGACAGACCGCAGCCCCGCGACGGCCGAGCTCTGTGGCGACGGCGGCACCAATGCCGGAGGAGGCTCCGACGACTATGGCTCGTTGGCCCTTCATTCTCGCAGCCTCATGCTCTGGTCGGTGAGGAAGGCGACACTAGGGCAGGTCCGAAGGGGCGGCAAGTTCGGCTGACGCCGCTTCGAGACCGTCCGCGACCGTACGGGCGCACCGTACACCGTACGGTCAGCGACCGTACACGGACGGCGCCGTACGGTGCGTGCCCTGCCCTGCCGAACACCGCAAGCGCCGGAGATCCCAGGGCTCCGTCCCCGGGCGACGCGCCCGGTGTCTCTGGCACGGCGCTTGCTCCCGGAGAGGTGAGTAGTCAGCGATGATCGCCCGCCCGCGCTTCCTGGGACCACGGTCCTAGGTGTGCGGGCGGGCTCTTCTTGTCTCCGGCGGGGCCTCCGACCGGGAGGGGGTGATCGGAGGTCCCGCGGGAGATCTCCTCGGGCTCCGCGGGAGCTCTCCTCGGGCTTCGCGGGAGCGTTCGTGCATTTTTGCCTTTATAATAGGTGGTTGGCCCCGATATTCTCGGGAGTCCGCTCGTGATCAGGAGCCCCAGATGCCGACAATCACGCCCGTGACCCAGGCGAGCTCTCCGAAGAAGAGAGCGCGACGCGCAGGCGAGGGAGAGGAGAAGGACAAGACCGAGAATGGGGCCGGCGAGCTCGACGAAGCTGAGGAGCTGGAGACGGTCGAGGAGGAGGAGCAGCAGGTTCAGCCGGACCTCTCGGCACCCGAGTGCTTCCTCAATCGCGAGCTCACCTGGCTCAGCTTCAACGAGAGGGTGCTGCACGAGGCGGCCGACGAGCGCACCCCACTGCTCGAGAGGGCGAAGTTCCTGTCCATCGTGGGCTCGAACCTCGACGAGTTCTTCATGAAGCGCATCGGCGGCCTCAAGCAGCAGGTCGGCGCGCGCGTGCTGAAGACCACGGTCGACGGTCGCTCCCCCGAGGAGCAGATCGACGAGTGCTACGCCCGCATCAGGGCCGGCAGGCTCAGGGAGCGAGAGACGCTGCGGGCGCTGCTCCCGGCTCTGCAGGAAGAGGGGATTCATCTCCTGAACTACGAGGATCTCGACGAGGAGCAGCGAGAGGAGCTGCGAGACCGCTACCTCCGCAGCATCTTCCCGCTGGTCACCCCGCAGGCGATGGACCCGGCGCACCCCTTCCCCTTCGTCTCCAACCTGTCGCTGAACCTGCTGGTCACCCTGCACCTGCCCGAGGACGACGTCCCCTCCCTCGCGCGGGTCAAGGTTCCGACCGGCGCCGGCATCCCCCGCTTCATCCGGGTCGGGAGCGGAGACACCTTCGTGCCCCTCGAGCAGGTCATGGCCAACAACCTCGATCTGCTCTTCCCGGGCATGGAGGCCGAGACCTGTGAGCTCTTCCGCGTCACGCGCAACGCGAACACGGAGACCGACGAGGAGCAGGCCGAGGACCTGCTCGCGATGATCGAGTCGGAGCTGCGAGAGCGCCGCTTCGCCCCCATCGTGCGCCTCGAGGTCGGCGCGAACATGAGCGACGTGCACCGCGGAATGCTCGCCGCCGAGCTCGGCCTCGACGAGGAGAGCGATGTCTTCGAGAGAGTAGGGATGATGGGCAGGCGCGACCTGATGGAGATCGCGAGGCTCCC
>CAZQPP010000129.1:0-16890 GCA_964594295.1 uncultured Myxococcales bacterium
CTTGTATTGGATGCATGAGCTCACGCACTCGGAGCGACGCCTGCTGCGCGTGCATCCTCGGGGCGACAAGAGCGTGGCGCCGCGCGGCGTCTTCTCACTGCGCAGCCCCATGCGCCCAAACCCGATCGGCGTGAGCGAGGTAGACGTGATCGAGGTGCGAGACGCCGGCCTGGTGGTCGTCGGCCTCGACGCTCGGCCCGGCTCGCCGCTCGTGGACATCAAGGTAGTCTGCCGCTGAGCAGCGGACCCCTGGAGCGTGTCGCGAATGGCCTCTGCAGTCCCTGAACGCCCCCAACGCCAGCTCGAATCGAACGCTGCTGCCTGTGAGGTCGTGCCCTTTTCGCCCGCACTCGGAGTGCCTGGTGGGAGGCGACTACGGAGGCAAGACGCCGTGGGCGACTCCCCTCGCTTGCGATGCGACCTGGTCCGGAGACACGCCGCCGAGCGGGATCCGGCCGAGCGGGCGCACTGCACACTGGGACAGGAGGTGTTGCGATGAAGGGGTTCGCGCACGGTCCATCCACCCTGATCGGCCGTTGGCTGGCCCGCAGGCGTGCGCGTGCGCGTCTGACCAGGCGCCTCGCCATCCTCTACCACCCGCGCTACGTCGCCCCTTACCTGGCGGGTACAGCCCGGGTCGCCCGCCTCGACCTCACCCGGGGAGAGCGCATCCTTGGCGCGCTCGCGGAGGAGAGGTTGGTCGCGCAGCGGGACATTCGGGCCCCGTCGCCCGTCAGCCTGCGAGCTCTCAGGCGGGTTCACTCCGAGGACTACCTGGAGCGCGTGGGGCACGAAGCGGAGCTCGCGCACGTCTTCGGCCTGGATCCCCGGGACCTGGAGGTCGACGAGGTGCTGGAGGCCCAGCGTCTGGCGGTGGGCGGAACGGAGGAGGCCGCTTCGTGGGCGGTGGCAGGCGAAGGACGCGAGGCCTTCAACCTCGGCGGTGGGTTCCACCATGCGGAGCCCGAGATCGGCATGGGCTTTTGCCTCTTCAACGACGTGGCCGTGGCCGTGCGTAGCCTTCGGCACCGAGGCTTTGACTCGCCCATCGCCATCGTGGATCTGGACGTGCATCAGGGAAACGGAAACCTGGTGACATTCGCCGAGGACCCCTCCGTGCTCACCCTTTCCATGCACGGCTCGCGTTGGGTCGAGGTGAATGCCAAGGCCGATCTCGAGATCTCCCTGCCCTCGGGCACCGAGGATAGAACCTACCTCGAGGCGCTCGAGTACCGGCTCCTCGTCCCGCTCCGCCAGCTCGCGCCCCGCCTGGTCTTCTATGTCGCCGGCAACGACGTGCTCCAAGGAGACGACCTGGGATCGTTTGCGCTGAGCCCCGAAGGCGTTTTCAAACGTGACCGGCGTGTCGTGGAGACAGTGCGGGAGCTCGGCGCCTCGTTGGTGATCACTCTCGCCGGCGGCTACAGCGACCAGGCGTGGATGTCGTCGCACCACCTGTTGAGGTGGATGCTCACGGATCTCGAAGATGCCCCGAGCATCCCCGAGGCGAGCGACCTCCGCCGCGATTTCGCTCGCATCGCTCGCAGCCTTGACCGGCAAGATCTCCAAGGAGAGCATCCAAGCGAAGACGATCCATGGCAGCTCACGGAGGCGGATCTCCTCGGTGACCTGGTGGGCGCGCCACCGGCACGGCGCATCCTGGGCTTCTACTCGGTGCACGGCATTGAGCTGGCCCTCGAACGATACGGTCTGCTCGACGGCATGCGTGCACGTGGATTCGACGACCTCGATGTCTCCGTCGACCCATCCGATCCGGCGCGCCAACGCATTACCGTTCGAGGCCGGAAGGAGCCCGGCCCCGCTCGACTCTTGATGGACCTGGTACTTTCTCGCCGGAAGCGTCCGACCTCCAACGGCTCCAACGGTGCGAGGCCCCTGGAGCTGCTCTCGATCGAGTGGCTGCAGCTCCAGGATCCAAGCGCCTCCTTCAGCCTGCGCCAGCCCCCGCTTCCACGGCAGGAGCACCCCGGCTTGGGCATGGTGCGTGAGGTGATGGAGATGCTCGTGCAGTCATGCCTGCGTCTCGGCCTCGACGGCATCGTGATCCACCCTTCGGCCTTCCATGTCGCAGCGCTCGCAGCCGGGCACGGCAGCTTCCTCGATCCCCGCCTCCAAGGTCGCTTCGAGGCCGCGCGCGCAGCCCTATCCGCCGTGGAGCTCGGAGAGGCTTCGCGGATCGTCGAGGAGGGGCGTCTGCGCGACGTGGACGGGGAGGTCCTGCGTTGGGCTCCGGACGATTTCGTGATCCCGGTGAGCGAGCGCCTTCAACGGTGGTTCGAGCATCCCGCCTACCGGGAACAGGTCGAGGTGTCGCGCAGGGTCGAGCTGCAGTCTGTCGCTTGATGGCTGGCAGGTTGTCGCCTGCCCCGTCTGTTTCCGGCTCCGGCGGCGCGCGCCCCCCGCCTCCGCACCCGCGCAACAGGTAGCTCGCGATGCTTCCGAGCCGCCGCGCGTGCGGCTCTCGATCCGGGTCGACGGCACGGGGCTCAGCGTCGCCACAACGGACCTGGGCTACGCGATCGAGCCCAGCGAGGCGCGGATCGAGACGCTGAGATTCACCTTGCCCTCGACGCAAACGAGGCTCCTATCCGTCCCGTCCCCGCGGGCAGATCCGCTCGATCCCCGTGAGCCCGCACACCCCCGCTGCCGTCACCCCGTATACGAGGAAAGGCTTCCCTTCCGCTCTGATGCGCTCCAGGATGCGGTCGAAGGTCCCGTTGACCACCGTGGTACCGGTGACCAGCACCACGTCCGAGGCGTCGATCAGCTCGTCGCTTTGCCTCCCCCCGTCCTTCACCACCACACCGAAGCGACGCTGGCCGATGTTGGCGCCGCAGAGGTCGGTGATGTGTACGTGGTCCGCTCCGAAGACGTCCACGAGGCGCTCGGCGATGGCAGGGTTCAGCCCGATCAGCCCCACCTCCACCCGCCCGTGCCGGTCGAGCAGCACCCCCGCGATCTCCTGCGCGCACAGCTCGGGGTCATCGTCCCGGCAATGCACCGTCGCCGTGATGCGTCCGAGGTGCCGTAGCACCGCGTTCAGCGTGGCCACGAACACGGCCCGGCTCCCGTTGTCGTCCAGGTCGAGGCCCAGCACATCCTCCACCGTCCCCACGAGCTCCCGGGGGGAGTCGGTGAACGCGTGGCCGCTGGCTCCCAGAACGGAGGCCGCGACAACGCGCTCCTTGCCGACGACGATGGGGAAGTCCCGCCTCCCCGGCTTCCCGATGGCTTCCTCCGGGCTCAGCGGCCTGGCCAGCACCGAGACCCGGGCATCCAGCAGGTGCTCCTGCTCCACGAGGTCGCGGAGCCTGGCGCGGGCTTGATCGAGGACGGACGGCGAGTCGCTCATGTCGGTGCTCCGAAGAAGGAGAAGACGAACTTCGACGCGACGCAGGCGAAGACCGCCCCGAAGAGGAGCTTCACGACGCTCGAGGGGGAGCGCCGGTTGAGGACCGCACCCAGGTTGGCGCCGAGCAAGGTGCCCAGGCAGAGGGGCCAGGCGACTTCCGGGGAGACGAAGCCCTGCGTGGCCTTGAAGGCCGAGCTCACGGCTGCGTTCCAGCAGAAGCACGTGAGAGAAGCGGCCATGGCGGTCTTGATGGGCGCGCGCAGCAGGAAGGCGAAGGCCGGGACGAGGATGCCACCTGTCCCTATTCCAAGCAAGCCCGGGAGCACTCCTCCCACCACTCCGATGGCCGCCTTGCTGGGGAGCGTGCCAGGAAGGTCGCTGCTGCCGCCCGGCTGCTCGCGCTTCTCCCCTCGCAGCCCGGAGATCCCGTCGGCAAGCATGCGGGCCGAGACGGCGCAGAAGACGAGCCCGATCCCGAGGTCCAGCCAACGCGCTCGCTCCGCCAGGTACACGAAGAGCAGCGAGAAGACAGCGCATGCCACTACTCCGGGGACGGCGACGGGGACTACGGATCGCAGCTCGATGTGTCCCTGCCGGTGGTGGCGGTAGCTCCCTCCCAGGGTGGTGAAGAAGACCGCCAGGATGCAGGTGCCTGCAGCGTGGGCCGGTGAGAGCCCGACACCGAAACGGCAGAGCGGCATCAGGACGATCCCGCCGCCGATCCCCAGGAGGCCGCCAAGGGCGCCCGCGGCGAGCCCGCCGGCGAACAGGAGCAGCAAGCCGGTCATCTCGCGCAGCCTGCTCCCGTCGGGCGGCGAAGCGGCGGCCCCGCAGCGAAAGCATGGGCGCAATCAGCGGAGCGCAGCAGGCTCATCGATCACCCGCCGCGAGAGCGAGGGCCACGACCAGCAGCGAAGCGATGAGGGCGCCTACGAGCATTCCCTTCAGCTCTCAGTAGCCCGCTTGGGAGCCGGCTCCGCCGGCCTTGGCGTGCCCCCTCCTCGACGGTCGCAGTGCCGGCCTGAGCCCTCCGGACTCGAGGCGCTCCACCACGCGCTCCACGGTGCCCGCGTAGGTGAGGTACACGTCGATCCCGGCGGCTCGCAACGCCTCGAAGGCGTTGGGGCCGACGTTTCCGGTGACGACCGCGCGCGCCGAGGTCGACGACAGCCCGCGCGGCTCGAACGCCTGCTCCGTGCGCGGCTCCGGCGGCCTCGCGGTTCTCGTGGGCACACGCATCTCTCGTCTCGGTGTCCACGACCACGAGCCAGGGCGCGCGACCGAACCTGGGGTCGATTGGGCTGGAGAGCGCGTCCGACTCGGCGCTGACTGCGACCTTCATGGCTCCTCCTCGGAATCGTGCTGCGTCGCTACGGTCAACGGCAGCCCACAGAAGCGCGAGCCTGGCTGCAGCGGGTGAGGCCGACCAGGGTGCATCACCCAACGCCCTCATGGATCGCGCGCCTCGTCGTGCCGAGGAGGCGCCGGACCTTCCGCCAGGTCTCTTGAAGTCCTGCGGCCCAGGGGTGTCGAGCGAGGGGCTCCAAGCCAAGGGCGAGGAGCCTGGGAAGGTGGGGCTCGAAGGGAAGCCGTCCCACCAGAGCTGCGCCGCTGCCTCGCGCGAGCTGCTCGACCTCTCTGACGTACCTGTCGGAGAGATCGGCCTTGTTGATCAACACCGCGGTGGGCAGGTGGAAGCCATCCGCCAGCGCCAGCAGCCGTTCCAGGTCGTGCACGCCGGAAGGAGTGGGTTCGGTGACCGCCAGCAGCAGGTCAACTCCTGTGATGGCAGCGTGTACGGGGCAGCCGATCCCCGGCGGCCCGTCGATCAGCACCAGCTGCAGGGCCGCTGCGAGTGCCTCGGCTCGGGCCTCCTCTCGCACCGCCGCCACCAGCTTGCCCGAGTTGTCCTGGGCGACCCCAAGCCGGGCGTGGACGAGCGGCCCGGTGGTGGTGTCGCGCACCATCAAGCTCCCAGCCAGATTGGGGCGCAGGGTCACGGCGTCGAAGTCGCACACCAGGCGGCAGACTCCGCATCCTTCGCAGGAGATGGGGTCCACCTCGGCGGTCACACACTCTCCCAGCTTGACGGCGTCAAAGCGGCAAGCCGCGATGCACATCATGCAGGCGCCGCACAGATCGGGGTCCACCTCGGCCGTGAGCCCTGCGTAGAAAGGCCTCTTCACCCTGTCCTCGCCGGACAGGAGCAAGGCGAGGTTGGCCGCGTCCACGTCGCAGTCGGCGGTGACCACCGGCCCGGCCAGCTCGGCGAGGAGCGCCGTGACGGTGGTCTTCCCCGTTCCACCCTTGCCGCTTACGATCGCCAACTGCTTCATAGGTGTCGCTCCAGGACGAGCTCGACCAGAGGCGTCAAGGCGCGCCGGAAGGAGAATGAGGCCCGGGCGGCGAGGCCCCCGCGGGCGTAGCTCGACGCCACCTCGTGGGAAAAGGGGATCTCGGCAGCCAGGGGGATGAGCTGCTGCTCCAACCAGGCCCGCATCTCGCCGTCTCCCACGTCGGAGCGGTTGATCACCGCGTGCACGGGGCGCCCTACGGCCCGGCACATGGACACGGCGAGCTCCAGGTCATGCAGACCGAAGGGAGTGGGCTCGGTGACCAGTATCACCACGTCGGCGTCCTGGACTACGGCAACCGCGCTGCACGAGGTGCCCGGCGGAGCATCCACGATCACGACGCCCTCGCCCGATCGCTCGTTCGCTGTCTGGGCTTCCAAGAGGCCCCGGATCAACGGAGGGGCCCGCACCTCGCCGACCTTCAAGACGGCGTCCCAGACCGGGAGCCCGCCGCTCTTGCCTCGACGTACGGTTCCGACCTCGCGACCGGTCTCGACCAAGGCCCGCTCATCGCAGGCCATGAGGCAAGCGCCACACGCGTGGCATAGCTCGGGGAACACCATCACCTGGTCCGGCAGTGCGATGATGGCGTTGAAGGCGCAGATCTCCTGGCACGCACGGCAGCCCGAGCACGTGTCACCCCGAAGAGAGGGGACGGGGACGCGATAGGTGGCTTCCCGGAGCCACTCGGGGTGCAAGAAGAGGTGACCGTTGGGGGCCTCCACGTCCGCGTCCACGTAGGTCACGCGCTCCCCCTCGTCGGCGAGCAGCCAGGCGAGGTTCGTCGAGACCACGGTCTTGCCGGTCCCTCCCTTCCCGCTGGCAACAGCCACGCGCATCGCAGGATCCTCTAGCTGGGTTTGACCAGGTCTCCGCTCTTCAGCTTGCCGAGGACCTCCCCCACGGTGAGCCCCTCTGGCGCAGTGCGGAGCGCGATGCCGGCGGCCTGGAGTGCCTGCTGGGCCTTCGGCCCGAAACGACCGGCCACGACGACGTCTACACCGGCAGCAGCCATCAGCCCCGCGGCCCCTGTCCCCGCGCCGTGAGCCGATGCCGCGGAGGCATTGACGATGGTCTCGACCAGATCTCCGCTCTCCACGTCCACAACCAGGAAGCACGGCGCCCGGCCGAAGCGGGGGTCCATCAGCGCGGACAGACCGGATTCGCCGACAGCCGGGACGGCCAGGCGAGAGAAACCCGTGGAGGTGCTGGCGAGGGCTTCGCCGCCGGTGGAGGCGGTTGACCGGGAGCCCCGGTCCTGCTCGTGCCCGCCACAGCTCTCAGGGTGGTCGTGCTGGCAGGGCACGACGCCGTTGATGCGGCCTTGCGCGTAGGCGTCTACAGCCTCCCCTACCTTCCCGGCGACCCCGGTGACGACGTCGATGCCAAAGCCTCGAAACATGTCGATCGCCCTTGGGCCCATTCCTCCGGCGAGGATGACATCCGCTCCGAGCGAGTGGAGGAACCGGGGCACCTGGCCGGGCTGGTGCCTGCCGAAGTACGGGTTCTCCTCTACCCGGTATCCCTTGATCCACCTCCCTTCCATGGCCACCACGGCATAGTAGGGGCACCTCCCGAAGTGGGCGCTTACCTCTCCCTCCAACCCAGAGTCGTCTTCGCAGGCGACTGCGATCTGTATCATGGGTGGGGTCTCCTTCTGTCTGTGCGCTAGGTTTCGCCGCCACGGCGCCGCCGGCACCGGCAGCCCCGACCACGGCGGCGTTCTCCCCCGTGGACCGGACAAGGCCAGCTCCCGCGAGCACGCCTCTCGACCTCCCCCCCTTCGATGCGTATGGCCTTGCCGTTCACGAGCGCGTCCGTTGTGACCTTGCGGGCGGCGGCCAGAACACGTGCATAGGTCGCCCGCGACACCTCCATGCGCTCGGCCGCAGCCTCCTGGTACAGACCTTCGAGGTCGGCCAGGCGGAGCGCCTCGAGGCCGTCGAGCGTCAAGACGACCTCCTCGAGCTCCGAGGTGGGCACAGCCCGTGGCTTGAACACACGCTCCTCGAGCTCGCGGGGGACCTTCTTCTTGGTGGTAGGGCGTGCCATGGGGTTGACTCACTTTTGAGCATATGCTCATATTCTCGGCAATGCAAGCGCAAAAACCGGCTGCGATCAGCCTCTCCGCGACCGCTGCGCCACAACGCCACAACAGGAGGATCCGGTGGAGGATTCCAAGGCACCAGACTACGTGAAGCAGTTCTGCCTCGACTGCGGCTTCGCCACGCGAGCGCTGCACGCCGGCGAGCACGTCGGGCAGCCGCAGCACGTCTCCCACACGGGAGCCATCTACCAGACCAGCACCTTCGTGTTCGGAAGCGCCGCGGAGGGAGCCGAGATCTTCGCCGGCGACCGTCCCGGCTACATCTACACTCGGATGGGCAACCCGACGGTGATGGTCTTGGAGGCCAAGCTCAACGCCCTCGAGGGTGGCGACGTCAAGTACCGAAACCCGGACACGCGCATCTCGTCGCTCGCCTTCTCCTCGGGGATGTCAGCCATCTCCTCGACGCTGATGGCCCTGTGCGGCGCCGGCGACACCCTTCTGCTCGGCGATGTCGTCTACGGGGCCACCGATGACCTGGCTCAGAAGGTGCTGCCCCGCTTCGGCGTGACGGTGGCTCGCGTGGACACGTCGGATCTCGATGTCCTCGAGGAGGCCCTCGGCCGGCACCCCGACGCCAAGGCGATCCTCTTCGAGACACCGACCAACCCGATGCTCGCTATCACGGACATCGCCGCGGTGAGCCGGCTCTGCAAGTCAGCGAACCCGAACATGCTGGTGATCGTGGACAACACCTTTGCCACGCCTTACCTGCAGCGCCCCCTGGAGATGGGCGCAGACGTGGTGATCCACTCCACCACGAAGTACCTCTGCGGCCACGGGACCACGGTCGGCGGCGTCATGACCACCACCAACGACGAGGTCAAGGACAGGACCTACGACATCATCAAGGACGTCGGGGGCTCTCCGAGCCCCTTCGACTCGTGGCTCGTGAGCCTGGGCATCAAGACCCTGCCCGTGCGAATGGAGCGCCACTGCGACAATGCGTCCGAGATCGCGCGCTTCCTGGAGAATCACCCGCGGGTGGAGCGGGTCTATTACCCCGGTCTCGACTCCAGCCCACACCACGAGCTCGCCCGCCGCCAGATGAGACGGTTCGGTGGGATGATCGCCTTCGAGATTGCGGGCGGGCTGAGGGCCGGACGCGAGATGATGGATCGAGTGGAGATCTTCACCCTCGCGGTCTCGCTTGGTTGCGTGGACTCGTTGATCCAGCACCCGGCCTCCATGACCCACGCCTGCGTACCGAGGGAGGTGCGCGAGAAGGCGGGGTTGACGGACGGGCTGATCCGGATCTCCGCCGGAATCGAAGACACCGAGGATCTGCTTCGGGCGCTGGACACGGCCTTGAAGCAGTAGCTCAGGCGGCGTCCAGGAGACGAAGCCCCGTCTTCTCGAGGGCCACGCGCAATCCGGCGGCCAGGGATGACCTGGTGATCACGCGCGTGAGATCTACGCCTTGGTGAACCAGCGTCTGAGCGATGCTCGCTCGGTTCGCGAAGAGGAGCCTGTAGGACTGCAGGTCCACCACGTAGAGCGCGCCGGGCAGGTTCTCGAGGATGGTCATGAACCCGCGCCACTGGTCTCGTGTGTCTCGCTTGCTCATGTTTCCTCCTGAGCTCGGATGACTCGGGCCCTCGGTACCGTCGCGAAGCGAGGGCCCCTAGCGGTAGCGGCGGTTCTTCTTGCGGTCGTAGATCTCCTCGACCACGTCGATCAGCTCGTCGATGGTGGGCTCTCCGAGGAAGAGCCGGCCGTCCAAGAAGAAGGTGGGGGTCGCCGACACCTTGTTACGGATGCCCTCCCTCTTGCTCTCCACGAGGAGGGACAGGGTCTCGGGGTCCTTGCAGAGCCGCTCGATCTCCGCCTTGTCGAGGCCTGCCTCGGCCGCCCAGGTCGACAGCGCGTCCGGGCAGAAGAAGTCGTAGCGCTCGTAGAGCTTGAGGAGAAACGGCCACAGCTGGCCCATGCGGGCGGCGGCCACGATCGCAAGCCCTCCTTCCTTCGAGCCTTCGTGACCGCGGATAGGGAAGGTCTTGAAGTGCAGCCCGGCCTTGCCCTTGAGCGAGCCCCTGGTTACCTCCTCGTGCAGCGCCGGGACGACCTTGCTGCAGAAGGGACAGCGCGCGCAGGCATAGGCAACGATCCGGACCGGGGCGTCGCCGGCGCCGGCCATCGGAGAGAGGTTGAGGTCGATCACCGCTTTGCGGCCCGGGAGCATGCTCTGGGCGCGGCGGCTCAGCGCGCGGCGGATCCTCTGCTCGTCCTGGTCTGCCTTCACGCGCAGGCAGATGTTCTCCGCGAGGCGGTAGGCCAGGCGGCACACCTTGGCCCGGGCCAGGCACGCGGCGATCGTGTCGTCGCAGCAGTCGTAGGGGTGCTCGGCGCTCAGGATCCTGGCGGCCAGGGCCCGCTCGTTTCCCGAGAGCTCGTCGCAGGCCGGCGTCTGGGCGGCGGCCGGCGCGGCGAGGTGCGCGAGCAGGGCGGCGAAGAGAAGGCTACGTGACAGCATCTGGCTCCCTCATTGGTGGTGATAACGTTTGCTCCAGGCCGATGGCCTCTCGGTCGAAGAGCACGATGTAGACGCCCAGCGCGAGCCACGACAGGTCGCGGAGCACCGTGGTCGCTCCGATGGGATCCTCGTCCATGGCCTGGGAGGCGAAGCAGCCGCAGGACATGTCCAGGCCGGCGTGCAAGGCGAGGACGAGGGCCGCGATGAACATGACCATCATGCCCGAGGTCATCATGGCCGCTGCTCGGACCCTCAGCCCCCCGATCAGCATGACCCCTGCGAAGAGCTCGACCCAGGGGAGCATAATCGCCGTGGGGTTGACCAGGGACAGCGGCAAGACGTCATAGGTCGCTGTGTCAAGTGCGAAGACTGCCGGGTGGGCGATCTTGTGGAGGCAGGCGGCGACGAAGACCCAGCCGAGGTAGAGCCGCGCCCCGAGCCCGAGCCAGCGGTGACCGCGCCACTTGACGATGCTGTCAATCATTGCGCCAGCCCTCCTTCGCTCACGATCGGGCGAAGGGCTTCGGCGCCGCCAACCACGAAGTGGACGTGCTTGATTCCCGAGGCTGACAGCTCCTTGCCGAGCCACTCGCCGGTGTCCGGGTCGCCGCCGTCCCCGTAGACCACCACGTTGTGAGCGCGGCTGCTGGCGATCTCACGGGCGAGCTCGCCGATCCTGGTCGCCGGCGTCGGGTCCAGCCAATCGTAGGGGATGCTCATGGCGCCCGGGAGGTGCCAGCCCTCGAACTCGCTGGAAACGCGCGCGTCCACTCGCATGGTGGTTTCGGCCGACACCACGGGATCGAGCGCATCGACCCGCTCCACCGGCCCGCCGGGCTCCGGGCAGGGGACGAGGACCTGGTAGGCCTGCTTGGCGACGAAGGGGATGGGCTCGGGATGCACGGTGGCGTTGACCACCGCCCCGAGGATCGAGGCTGCCACGGTCACGAGCACGGCGCTGCGAAGCGCGTTGCCCAGTCCCTGGAAGAGCAGTTTCATGGAAGCTTCACCCCTAGTTGGCGCACGAGGAGCCCCGGCGGGTTCCCTCGTCTCTGCGCAACAGATCCTGGATTCGTTCCTCATCGAGGCCACTCGCACCGACCCCGGAGGAGCCCCAACGCAGCGGGACATGGCCCGGCGGCTCGACGACATCCGGCCACCAGGGGTTGACGTCCAGCGCGTACTTCAGCCTCAGAAATGTTCGGTGCTCCGTGTAGGAGAAGCTCACACGGGAGGTGGAGTCGCGCCAGCCGAGCTCGTAGCCGATGCCCGCGCGCATCCCGCGCCACGGTGGGCCCCAGAGCACAAGCGAAGGTCGCAGCACGACGTCCCTGCCGCCCTCACCCGGGGGAGAGCCCGGGTAGCGGTCCAGGCCGGCGGACATCTGTGCCCGCACGCCGAGGCCAGCGCCCACGGCGGCCCGGCCGACCGCCAGCAAGGTCGCACCGTAGGCGCTGTGCTCCTCGTTGTCCGCTTCGTAGACGCGCCCGGCCAGCGCCAGCAGCAGCGAGATACGCCTGCTCAGGGCGGCGCCCCAGCCGGCGCCGCCGTCGGCCTCCCAGCGAGATCGTGCGCGATGGCGAAAGATGCGTCTGCCCCCGCCGCCGAAGAGGGTGAGCCCGCCACCGATCTCCAGCTCACCGTCCAGGCGATGCCCCTCGTGGTAGAGCGTCGGCTTGTCGTCGTAACGGTCGCCCTGGTTCAGCAAGAAGATGTCTCCGCGATAGCCCAGGAAGCCGCTCAGGGAGGAACCGCTACCGAGGTAGAGCCCCGCTCGCACGCCGGCCTCCCCGTAGCTCGCTTCCCGCAGATCCACACCGGCGCCCCGCTCGAAGTTGTCGAGGGCCTGACCGCGCAGGGAGAGCTCCACCGAAGGACGGACGGCGCGCCGGAGGGGCATGACGAGACGCCCCAGCACGTCCAGGCGGAGCAGCCCGCCCCCGTGCTCGGGCCCGGCCTCGGAAAGGGGCAGCCCCGCGGAGGCGTTGGTTGTGTAGCCGACGAGGGACTCCACGCGGAGCTCCAGGGGCGGGAGCCAGCCCGGATCGTGCTCGCGTTCCTGGGCCTGCCACACGAGCAGGTCCTCGGGGTACATCTGCTCCGAGCCGCCAGCATCGTGCACGGCGGCCGTCTGAGCCGCCCCGGCGTCGCGAGCCCCCAGGAGCCCGGCTCGAACGAGGGCCCAGCGGGCCCGGCCCTGGACCGTTCGCGGACACCCCGGCTCGGTCAGCCTTTCCTCGGCCAGGTCGAGGTCGCCTTCCTTGATGTGGAGCCAGGCGAGCCAGGACCTGGTCTCGCAGTCGTCCGGGGATTCCTCCAGCGAGGCGAGCAGCGTTCGTATGGCCCAGAAACGGTTCCCTTCGTCCTCGTAGAGCCCGGCGAGCAGGCGCGCGACGGCGGGATCGCCGGGGTGCGCCGCCACGAGCGCCTTGGCCCGACCGATGGCTGCGCGCCGCTCTCCTGCTGCCACGAGGCATTCGATCACGCCTCTCTCGCACGCGAGATCGCCCGCGCAGTCAGTGCGGCACACGCTCTCTTCCGCCGCAGCGGCACGTGGCGCGAGAAGCATGACCATGAAGAGGAGGGCCCTCATCGTACGCACTCCGGGCGCCAGCAGCAGCGGAAGCCCGCCCAGAGATCGTCCCAACCCGCGTTGAAGCTGCACCGGTGGCGCTCGGCCGCGTTCGCGCAGTCGAAGGCTCCGCCGTGCACCTCGAAGCCCCGCGGGTCGTCGTCCGAGAGCACGACCTCCCAGAGGTTGCCGACGATGTCGAAGTGGCCGAGCGCGTTCGTGCAGCCCGGCATGGCGCCGGTGGCCATCAGCATCATCGCCGCCGGCTCGCGGTCCGGAAAGCTGTAGGTCAGGGTGTAGCCGCAGTTCTTCGTGCTCAGACAGGGCTCGATCCCGTTCGCTTCGCAGAAGTCGTCGCACCAGGTGTCGACTCCGTTGCAGACCTCGCGGTCGTAGACGTCGCCGTAGACGAACGCGCGATCCTCCTCTCCGGCACAGGCGTACTGCCACTGGTCCTTTCCGCACAGCGTCTTTCCTGCGGCCTCACAGGCGCCCTGGAAATCGGCGAAGGCGGCCGCGGTCATCGGGTTGGCGGCCCAGGGCAGGACGCCCGCACAGGAGACCGCCCGGCTCCCGTCGCTCCCGGGATCGTCCGCGCTCGCGTCGGGGCGGGAGGCCTCGTAGCGGTCGATGCACCACGAGCTCCCGACGGGCACCATGCCCTCAGGGCACTCGAGCTCCTCCGGGCACCCCGGCCCTTCGGGGTACGCAGGGACGCAGCGCCTGTCCACGCACTCGAAGCCTGCCTGGCAGTCTCCATCGGCCGCGCAGTCGCCGACCATGCACAGGCCCGTGGTGCGCACGCAGCGCTGGCCTTCGGGGCAGTCGGAGTCCTCGTAACACAGCGGCTCCACGGCACAGCTCGGCGTGAGAGCCAGGGCCAGCAAGGGGCCGAGGATGGAGCTCATGTGCCCCTTGGAGCTCATTGCTCGGGCTCCTTGCAGCAGCGGAAGCCGGCCCACAGATCGCTCCATCCGGCGTTGAAGTCGCAGCGGTGTCGCTCCGCGGCGCCGGCGCAGTTCCAGGCCCCACCTCGCACCTCGTAGCCGCGTGGATCGTCGTGCGAGGAGACGATCTCCCAGGCGTTGCCCACGATGTCGAAGTGGCCGAGCTCGTTCGTGCACCCCGGCATCGTGCCGGTCAGGGTCAGGTGCATCGCAGGAGGGTCGGTGTAGGGGTAGCTGTAGGAGAGGGTGTAGCCGCAGTTCGGCGTGGTGATGCACGGGGCGATCCCGTGCGCCTCGCAGAAGTCGTCACAGAAGGTGTCTACGGCGTTGCAGATCTCCGGATCGTAGGTGTCGCCGTAGACGAACACGCGCTCCTCGGGGCCACCGCAGGCTCCAGCCCATTCCCTCGTCGTGCAGAGCCGCTTCCCCGCCGCCGCGCAGGCTGCGCGGAAGGTCGCCAGGGCAGCGGGCGTCATGGGCTTGGCCGTCCAGGGGAGCACGCCCGCCACGGAGACGGCCACGCTGTCGTCGACTCCCGCGCTGTTGGCCGTTGCGTCGGCGCGGGAGGCCTCGTAGCGGTCGATGCAGCAGGCCTCGCTCAACCCGCGGCCCGGGGTGGCGGGCACGAGGACCATGTCGGGGGGACAAGGCTCTGCGGCCTGCTCGATCGTGCACGCGGGCGAGCATCCGTCGCCGGGTGCCTGGTTGCCGTCGTCGCACTCCTCGGGGCCGCACACGAAGCCGTCTCCGCAGAGGCCGGCGTGGAGCTCACAGGTGGGCAGGCACCCGTCGCAGGGGTCCTGGTTGCCGTCGTCGCAAGCCTCGAGCGGCCCCTTGACGGCGTCGCCGCAGACGGGCGCACGGCAGACTCCCGAGACGCAGTATCTTCCTGGTGCCTCGCTGCCGCCGCAGGCCGTGCCGTCCTCGGCGTGTTTCACACTCGGCGTCATGCCGGTGCACTCCTCGTCCGGTGAGTTGATCTCTCCGTCGTCGTACACGGCGGGAGGCGGGCAGGAGTCGTTCGCCCTCCCCGGGGTGCCGAGGTCACCGTCTCCATACGGGCCCCTCCCCGTGCACCAGGCCTCGGGCGAGTCGTTGGCCATGAGGTTGAAGGACGCCGGGTCCAGGCTCATGGACCTGCCCGGCCCGACAGGCCAGGCGCCATCTGCATCCCAGGCCACCCGGTCCACCTCAACCTCGCCGGCCATCAACGCCAGCGAGCCGCTGCCGAGGGCCACTCCTTCGAGCACGAGCGCGGGGGCGATCCCGCCGTTTGTCGCCGGGTCGGCGTCAAACCCGAACAGCGCGTAGCCCTTGGGCGGGATCACGCTCCTTTCTGGCAACCCGATGGCAGCGGCGGCCCCGTCTCCGTCGACGATGTGCCACCCCTGCATTCGCATGTCCTCGGCGGTGACGTTGAAGACCTCGACCCAACATCCGGCCGGCGCCTTCGCCGCCTCTGGGATGATCATGATCTCGGTGAGGATCACCTGGCCCGGAAACGCCTCCATGCACGCGCCGCCTTCGTCGGGGGGCTCTTCGGAGGCAGCCGGGCCGGGGCACGCGTCCCCGGCGCACGGCGCCTCCTCCTGGGAGTCCCGCGGCCCCCGTGCGTCGAGGTCTCGCTCCGAGGTCGCCACGTGGCAGCCTGCCATCAGGAGAGCAGCCGCCAACAACGCTTTCGTGGTTTGGATTGCTCGGCTGTTCGACACGGCGGCCTCCATTGTCAGAGCACGTAGGTCCTGCCGGCCCGGAGCACGTGCACGTCGGCGAGCAGGTGTCTCTCGAGCTGCTCGATCGACCGGTCGCAGCTGTCGTGGGGCGACAGGTAGAGCCGCTCCGGCGATGCGGCGTTGAGCACTTTGATCGTGCGCTCGAGGTCGTATTCGGTGACCTGTCGCCAAGCGGGCTTTCCGGTGCCGAAGAGACGCTGAACATCCAGGCCCCAGCGCCTCGAGCGCGACCGCGAAATGGGCAGATGGAGCCCGCCGATCACGGCGTAGAGAGGCTCATCGGAGAGGCGGCGGGCCATCTTCAGGATCACCTCCACGGTCGGGTGGCCGCATCCGGTGACGACGACCAGGCCCTTGCCGTGGACGTGCGCCACGAGGGCCTGCTCCTCCATCAGCCCGTAGAAGAACAGCATTCGCGCCAGCGGGCCGGTCGTGCCCAACCCGGCCCCGACACTCATCGGAGCGTCGACCTTGCGCACGGTGAAGCCGCAGGCTTCGCTCACGGCCGGGACGAAGCAGGGCTTGGCGACGCAGCCCACGAAGCCCTCCGGGACCGCGACCTGCCGGGCCCTTTGGGCGGCCAGCCCCCCCATGTGGTCCAGGTGGAGGTGGGTGATGAGCAGGGCGTCCACGCCGTCCATGGTGAGGCCGAGACGCTCCGCGTTGTGAGAGAAGGCCGGGCTCGACGGCCCGAAGCCCACATCCATGAGGAGGGCGCCGCGCTCGCTCCGGAAGAGGTAGGAGACGGCCGGATCGGCCAGGAAGCCGTCCTCGTGCTCAGCCTCCACCACGACGGTGAGCGAGAGCGACGACAACGCGGGGAGGCCGAGGGGCGCGGCCTCGGCGATACGCCGCGCGTTGAGCCTCGCGGCCTCATCCCGCCCGGCGGTGAAGCGGCGATAGCGCTGCAGCATCAAAGGCGCGATCAGCGGGGACGCGAGCGCAAGGCCCGGCCACCAGAAGGGTGAGATCCTGAATGCTCGTGGCACGGCGTTTGCCTCCGTGTCCATGGGGTTACTCTCTGCCCGGGGGCCCGAATCCGCCGCCGGCGAGCTTGCACTCGCCCGCCGCGCAAACGGGAGAGGAGCTGTCGCAGTTGAACCACGCCGGGCACACCAGGTTCGGTGGGCAGTCCATCTGTGCTCTCCACTCATCTGTGCAATGCGCATTGATGGCGACAGAGGAGCCGCCCATGTTGCAGGGGCAACAGCCCGCTTGTGTCTTCACGCAGTCCTCGTTCGACTCGCAGGCGTAGAAGTTCTCGCAGTCGGTCACGGGGAGGACCGGCACACAGCAGACCTCGCCATCGGAGATGCACTCGTAGGCGTAGG
>CAZQPP010000130.1:0-16824 GCA_964594295.1 uncultured Myxococcales bacterium
GCGGCGTCATCTCTTGCATGCCCCCAAGCCCACAGACTATGCTTTTGGGCCGGGCGGGAAACCGGAACGATGTTATGGAGGAACCTATGACAAGGCGACGCCTCGCGGGCACCCTGACGCTTGCGGCTCCGCTCCTGCTCTTCCTCGCCGGGGCGGCGGTCGCCGAGGAAGGCACGGACCCGAAGTCGGTGACCTCCGGCTTCATCCTCATCAAGATGAACACCACCTACGCCAAGTGCAAGCTTGACGGCGCGCCCGTGGACGTCGAGTTCACAGACGACGGCAAGACCGTGGTCCTGTCCGGGGTCGACCGGACCGCCAAGCACGAGGTGGAGATCACGCCGGTCGACGGGAAGTACGGCCCCGGCACCGTCAAGATCGTGCCGAAGGACTTCCGCCTCGAGAAGGTCGGCAAGAACGAGAAGGCCTGGCGCGCCCACAAGCGCATCAACCTCCCCAAGGTCAAGCAGGAGAAGAAGAAGAAGGACAAGGACGAGCCGGCGCCGGTGCCCGAGGAGGAAGAAGAGGAAGATTGAGGGCGCGAGCCCCTACTCCTCTCCGCCTCCGTCCGCGTAGGTGACCTTCAGCACTGCGCTGACGATGTCGTCCTGCAGGTCCGCGGGCATCTCCTGGAAGGTGCAGGCCACCTGTCCCGAGCCCGCGCGCACGACCCTCGCGCCCACCGTGTAGACCGGACCCGAGTCCGGATTCAGGGCTATCTGGAGACCGCAGCGCAGGCCCGCGCCGCCGGGGATCTTGCCAGGGAACTTGATGCCCGAGCCGCTGACGTTGGCGACCACGCGCTCCAACGCTTTCAGGTCGGCCTTTGCGTGCGCCGCCTCCAGGGCCTTCAGGCGCTCCTCCTTGTCCGTGGGGAGGTCCTGCAGGATGCGCACGCCAACGTCGAGGGTGGCCCGGTAGAAGTCTCGCCTCTCCCCCATCAGCTCGCCGTAGCGCAGGCGGAAGACCGCGGTGACGATGCCCTCCTGGAGGGAGGGTGGCGCGCCCCGGAAAGCGCAGGCCGCGTTGGAGCCGACCATTCGAAGCATGCAAGCCACGACGCCGTGGACCGGCCCGCGCTCCGGGTCGAGGGCGATGAGCAGGCCGATGATGGAGTCCGGCTCGAGGGGCTCCTCGACCGGGAACTTGATGCCGGAGCCGCTGACGTTGGCCTCCAGCTCCGGCAGGTCCTCCACCGGGGTTTGACGCGCGGCCTCGCGCACGAGCGCCTCACCTTCCTCGACAGAGCTTCCGATGTCCTCCATCACCTTGAGGCGCACGGGGACGGTGGCGCGACAGTAGTCGCGGCGCTCACCTCTCACCGGCGGCGCCTCCGGGCGCAGCATCCAGCGGTCGTTCTTGTGGGTGACGACGCAGCGGGTCTTCAGGCGCATTACGCCGTCGCCCGCCGCGTAGAGCACGGTCACCCGGTCGCCCTTCTCCGGGATGGTGGGGCTGTCCGTAACCTCGACGACGATCCCCTTGTCCTCGGCGAGGATGATGTCCGCGGCGGCGACCTGGGCGGCTCCGCCTGCGACGAGAATCACCGTGGCTTGTTGTCCTGTCGTCGGGTACTCGGTCTCCGACATCCCCGTCCTCCGTCTTTGGGTTCTGGGGTACCCCCCATTAGTACCTTGTCGCCGGCCATGCGCGAATTCGTAGCGACAAAAACCTACGTCAAAGCGCCTTCAGCCGTCCCCGCACGTCGATCAGGTATCGTTTAAGGGTCTCGCTCTGCTCGCGCACCCTCGTGGAGGTGTCCACGAGCTCCTCCATCAGGGAGTCGTGCTCTTCCGCGTCTTTGCCCGCCGCGTCCCGGAGGTCCTCGGCCAGCCCCTCGAGGGCCATCGCGTCGTTCCGCCACTGGCTGATGGCGTCGTTGACCTCCTCGAAGATCTCGGTAGCCAGCTCTGCGCCCTCGCCGCCCCCCGCGCCGGCCGCCGCCGCGGCTTGCGCTGCCAGGCCTGAGGCCTTCTCGCGCTCCGCCTTCATCTCCGCCTCGGCGGCGCGCACCTTCGCCTGCAGCTCGGTGTTCTTGTCCTGCGCCTTCTGCAGGTGTGCCTGGAGCTCCTTGAGGGCGTCGTCGGCGCCCTCTCCGCCGGAGCCACCTGACGCGATCTGGGCCATGAGCTCGGCGATGCGACGCACGTTCTGGCGATTGCTCCGCGAGAGGATCTCGTTCTCCTCCCTGAGCTGCTCGACCTTCGCCGCGAGCTTGTCGTGAATCGCCGCGGCGGCCTTGCCGTCGCTCTTGGCCTCGGTGGCCTCGTGCTCGAGCGCCGCCGCCTTCGCCTTTGCGTCGCCGAGCTCGGCGGTGAGGCGCTCCATTCGCTTGGAGATGTCGCCGGTCTCCTTCCCCGCCTTCTCTGCGTCGGCGGCCGCCTTCTCGACCTCCTCGCGTGCCTTGTCACGCTCTCTCGACACGGTCGCGACACGCTCCTCGAGCTCCCTCAGCTGCTCGCGCGTCGGCGTGTCGGCGAACAGGGACTTGAGCTCTCGCACCTCCTTGCGGGCCTGGTCGAGCTCCACCTGCGCGCGGGCGTGAGCCTCCGGCTCCGGCCTCGTCGAGAGCGCCGCCTCCAGCTCGGCAGCTCGACCCTTGGCATCATTGAGCTGCTCACGCAGCTCCTCGGCGTGCTGGCTCTGCGCGTCACGCTCCCCCTCCGCGAGCTGCAGGCGCCTGCGCAGCTCGCCAACCTCCGCCTCGAAGGTGTTCGCGCGGCTCTCCGCCTGCTCGACAGACTCTCGAAGCGAGCTCGCCTCCTCGGAGCTCAGCCGGCCTTCGATCTCCTCTTGCATGTTGCCGGCGCGCTCGAGGGCCTCGCTCAGCTCCACGCGGCTCTTGTCGAGCTCGCCTTCGACGCGGCGCAGGCGCTCGAGGGCCTCGTCGAGCTCGCCCGAGAGGGTCTCGGCCCGCTCCGCGGCCGGCTCGAGCTCCTCCACACGCGCTTTCAGCTTGGCCACCTCTTCGGGCGCGGCGCGCCCATCGAGGTCGGCCTCCAGCTTCTCACGGGCGGCGTCCAGCTTCTCGACCAGCGCCGAGAGCGCCCCAAGGCGGCCCTGGACCTCCTCGATCTCGGAGGCCGCCTTGCCGGCCTCCTCGAGCTCCTCGACTCGCGCCTTGACCTTGCCCAGCTCGTCGTTCGCCTCGTCATGCCCGGCCCGCGCGGCCGCCAGGCTCATCTCGGCCTCGTCGAGCCTCGCTTGCAGGCGCTCGTTCTCGTCGCGCATCGAGTCGAGCTTGGCCTTCTGAGCGTCCGCCTCGTCGGCCAGCGCGGCCTGCGCCACCGCGGCGTCGCGCAGCTCCTCCTCGAGCTCCGCGACACGCTCCGACGGCGCCTCTTCGGGCTCTCGCTGCTCCTCCTGAGGCGGCTCCTGCCGCTCTTCCGCTTCCACGGGGGCCGCCGCCTCCATCGCGGGGTGCGACACCGCCTCGGCCTCGGTGGCATCGACAGGCTCGGGCGCCTCGGCTTCAGCGGCCTCAGGGGCGTCCTCAATCGGCTGGATGTCGACATCAGCCATGGCCGGCAGCGCGCTCGCCGGCGTCGCCGTGACCTCCGGCGCTGCCGGGCGCACGGTCGAGGCGTAGTCCACGAACTCGATGGCGGGCGGGATGACTATGGGGGGCGCGTCCTCTCGCGCAGGGATGTCCTGGTCGACCAGGGGCGGCGGCGGAGGAGGCGGCTCCACCGAGACCGTCCCGCTCGCCTCGATCTGCACCGGCTCCGGCCCCGCGGGCTCTGGCGACGGCTCCCAAGGCGGCTCTGCCGCCGAGGCGACAGGCGGCTTTGCCGCCGAGAGTGGCTCCGGCGACGCGAGCACCTCGGGCTCGAGCTCCCCCTCGGGCGGAGGCTCGCTCTCGGGCGGAGCCTCGGCAGCTACAGCGGCCGCGGCCGCTTCGTCGGCGGCAGCCGACGCGGCCGCCTCGAAGGCGAGATCCGCCGGAGAGGTCGGGTGGACACGTTTCTGGGGCACTGGTGGCGGCGGCGAGGGCGGCGGCGCCGGATCCACGGTGCCCGGCTCCCCCGGTGGAGAGGTGCTGACGTGCACGCGGAACTTCCCGCAGAGGAAGGACTCGCCCGGGGCGACCTCGGCGCTGTCGACCCGCTTCCTGCCGTAGTAGGTGCCGTTGCGGCTCTTGAGGTCGCAGACGATCACCCGCCCGGCCTCGTAGATGACCTCGGCGTGCCTTCGCGACACGGTACCGTCACGGGAGCGTATAGGGCAGCTCCTGTGGCGGCCGATCACGACCTTCGGGTTCTCTTCGTTGAGCTCGACGGCCGCGGTCTCGCCCGCGTCGGTCTCGTGGATGAGCCAGGGCAATGCGTGCTTCCCGTCTTCGCCGTTGGTGCACGAGGACGATAGCCCGGAGATCGCCCCTAAGCAAGGATGCCTTGCCCCCACCACCCCGTTGCGTGTAAGAACGCGACCCCCACACACAAGGGGCCGCCCAAAGGTAGTCATGAGCAAACGACTCGTCATCGCGGAGAAGCCCAGCGTCGCACGTGACATCGCGGCGGCGCTCGGGCCGGCCGAGCCGCAGGAGAAAGGTGCCTGGTTCGAGACCGACGACTACGTGATCTCCTATGCCGTCGGACATCTCCTCGAGCTCGACGACCCCGAGAGCTACGACAAGAAGTGGCGCTCCTGGACGCTGAAGCACCTGCCCATCGTGCCCGAGGCTTTCACCCTCTCGCCGCGCGACACCAAGGCGGAGAAGAGGCTGCGCGTCCTGCGCAAGCTCGCGAAGCGCCAGGACGTCGTCGGGCTGGTCAACGCCTGTGACGCGGGGCGTGAGGGCGAGCTCATCTTCCGCACCGTCGCCGCGGCCCTCGGACCGGATCTTTCTTCGGAGCGGCTCTGGCTCAGCAGCCTGACCACAGACGCCATCCGCAACGGCTTCTTGGAGCTCAAGCCCAGCGCCGAGTACGACTCCCTCGCGGACGCGGCCTACAGCCGCTCGGAGGCGGACTGGCTCATCGGCATCAACGCCACCCGCGCCCTGTCGAGGCGCTTGCGGAGCCTCGGCTACGAGGGAGCCTGGACCGCCGGCCGCGTCCAGACCCCCACCCTGACGATGCTGGTAGACCGCGAGATAGAGATCTACCTGCACCGCGCCCGGCCCTACTGGCGGCTGTCCGCGACCTTCGACGCCGGAGACCACCGCTACGAGGGGCGCTACTTCGACCCCAAGGCCGACCGCGCCGAGGACAAAGAGCACCTCCCCGACCGGGTCTTCGACCCCGAGCGCATCAAGGAGCTCGCGGAGATCCTGAAGAGCGCCCCGCGCATCGAGGCCAAGGAGACTCGCTCCCAGCGCAGGGAGCGCGCGCCCCTGCCCTTCGACCTGACGACCCTCCAGAGGGTGGCCAACGACCGCCTCAGCTTCTCCGCCAAGCGCACCCTCGACGCCGCCCAGCGCCTCTACGAAGAGCACAAGCTCATCAGCTACCCCCGAACCGACTCCCGCTGCCTGCCGGGGAACCAGCGCACGCAGCTCAAGGGGGTACTCGACGCCCTCGCCGGCGTGCCGGCGGTCGCACCCGTCGTGGCGCACATCCGCCAGGTCGGCGTGCAGAACACGAGCCGGGTCTTCGACGACTCGCGGGTGACCGACCACTACGCCATCATGCCCATCGCCGCGCCCGGGGCACACCAGCTCTCCGGCGACGACGCCCGGGTCTACGACCTCATCTCCCGCCACTTCCTCGCCGCCTTCATGGCGCCGGCAGTCTGGGCCGAGGTGAAGCGCGAGACCGTCGCCCACGGGCGCGAGCAGCTGCGCTTCCGGACCTCGGAGCGAGTGCTGGAGGAGCCCGGCTGGCGAATGGCCACGAGCCGCAACGGCAACGGCAGCCGCAAGCTGCTCCCGCTCGACCCGGCCGAGGGCGCCGCGGTGAGCCTGACAGCTCAGGAGGTCGAGGAGAAGGTGACCCAGCCGCCCCCGCGGCTCACCGAGTCGGTCCTGCTCAACCGCATGGAGAACTGCGGCAAGGAAGTCGACGACACCGACCTCGCAGAAGCCCTCCACGAGCGAGGCCTCGGCACCCCTGCCACGCGCGCCGACACCATCGAGAGGCTCATCGCCAAGGGCTACATCGCCCGCATGGGCAAGTCACTGCGGGCCACGGCCAAGGCCATCCGTCTCGTCGAGGTCCTGCGCTCGGCCGGCGCCGACACCCTCACCTCGGTGGAGCTCACCGGCGAGATGGAGGCCCAGCTCCGCCACGTCTCGGCGGCCCGCCAGCCCCGCACCTCCTTCATGGACCGCGTGAAGGACCAGACCGTCGATCTCACCGAGACCCTCAAGACCTTCGAGTTCGAGCGCATCTACGGCGCGAACCAGGACCTCGGGGCCTGTCCCTCCGGCTGCGGAGGGAGGGTGCGCGAGACCGCCTGGGGCTACGAGTGCACCACCGAGGAGTGCCCCGACTCCCTGTTCATCTGGAAGGACGTCCGGGGCCACGTGCTGCTGCACGGCGAGATGAGCGCCCTGCTCTCGGACGGCGATCTCCAGACCGGCCCGGTGCCGCTCTTCCCGCCCGCCTTCCGCGGCAAGGGCCGCGGCTCCTACATGGCGCACCTGAGGCTCCGGCGCCTCACCGACAAGGAGCTCGCCGCGCGCCCGAACAAGAGCAAGCGCCCCCCGAGCAGGTGGCGCCTCGACGCGCTCCCGGTCGGCCAGGAGGACACTCCCGCCAACGGCGAGGACTCGAGCGCGCCCGAGGTCCGCGTCGCCGACCTCTGCGCCTGCCCGAGCCGAGACGGCGCCCTCATAGTCGAGACCGACAGGCGCTACGTCGACTCCGACCACGTGGGCAGCGACGAGCGCCCGCAGGCGACCCTGCCCAAGGAGGTCTGCGGTCGCGCGATCACCCGGGAAGAGGCCACGACCTTCTTCCAGAGCGGCAAGACCGAGCTCTTGGAGAACTTCATCTCCAAGCGCAACCGCCCCTTCAAGGCGAAGCTGGTGCTCAAGGACAACGGCAGGCACGGCTTCGAGTTCGAGCCGCGGAAGTCGAACGCGAAGAGGGCCAGAAAGCGGGCGTAGAAGCGGTCAGCGGTCAGCGCTCAAAGCGCGCCGCGGATCTTCTCGGCGATCGCCGCGCCGTCGTCGTTGCTCAGGGTGCGCGCCGGCCACCCGATCCCCAGCCCGGCACCGCCGGCCTCCCTGGGGATGATGTGGAAGTGCACGTGCATTACCGCCTGGTGGGCCAGGCGCCCGTTGTTCTGGAGCACGTTGAAGTCACGCGCGCCGGTGGCCTCGAGGACTGCCTTGCTGATGCGCGGGAGGACCCGGCCGATGGCCGCGGCCGCCTCCTCGGAGAGCTCGTCCAGGGTCCTGGCCGGCTCCTTTGGGATGACCAGGGTGTGCCCTTTCGAGAGGGGGTTGATGTCCAGGAAGGCGAAGACCTCGTCGTCTTCGTAGACCTTGTGGCAGGGGATCTCGCCGTTGATGATGCGGGTGAAGATCGTGTCGGCCATGAAGAACCTCTGATGCGCGGCGCCGAGTATTGCGTCTTGCTCGCTCGCCGTCCAAGGCTACCCCGCCTCTGCGCCTCTGCGTTCCCCTCTCTCTCTCCCCGCCCTCGTCTCGCCCCGCCTTCCCTCTGTGCCTCTGTCCCTCTGTGCCTCTGTGTTGATCCGCCTCAAGCTGAAGGTCGGGCTCACCCGATGCCGACGAGGCCGCAGGCGATGCCGGAGAGCAGCGGCACCGCGGCACCCATCATCGAGGCCTCCGTGGAGCTGGCGTTGCCGTCGATGCTGCGCTTGTACACGCCCTGCAGGATCGCCGAGAGCCTGAACAACGAGAAGGCCTTGTAGTAGCCGAGATCGGGCACCCCCTCCCGTCCCGTGAGCTCGCAGTAGCGGGCCACGAACGAGGCCTCGTCCGGTATCCCTGTGGCCTCGAAGTCGACACCGGCCAGGCCGCCGACCTTGGGCAGCACCAGGTCGTAGAGCATGCACGCATAGGCCAGGTCGCAGAGCGGGTGGCCCAGGGTCGAGAGCTCCCAGTCGATGAGCGCGAGCGCGCGGGGCTCCTCGGGGTGCAAGATGAGGTTGTCCAGGCGGTAGTCGCCGTGCACCAGCGACGTGGCGTCGTCGTCGGGCACGTTCTCCGGCAGCCAGGCGATCAGGGCCGCCATCGGCGCGATCTCCGAGGTCTGCGAGGCGACGTACTGCTCGGTCCAGCGCTTGACCTGCCGGGCGACGTAGGCGTCGGGGCGGCCGTAGCCCGTGAGCCCGGCGGCAGCGACGTCCACGTTGTGCACGGCGGCCATGACCCGCACGAGCTCTCCGTAGATCTCTCGTCGCCCGGCGGGCTCGAGGCCCGGGAGCTGGACGTTCCAGAAGATCCGCCCCCGCACGTGCTCCATGACGAAGAAGGGCGTGCCGAGGACCGACTCGTCCTCGCACAGCGCGTGCATTCGCGGAACGGGCACCTCCGTGTCGCGCAGCGCGTGCATGACCTGGTGCTCCCGCTCCACCATGTGCGCCGAGCGCAGCAGCTTGCCCGGCGGCTTCTTGCGCAGAGCGTACTCGCGCTCCCGGTCTGCGAGCCAGAAGGTCGGGTTCGACTGACCTCCCACGAACTTGCGGACACGCAGGTCGCCGCCGTAGCCCTCCACGTGCTCGCTCATCCAGGCGTCGAGGCGGGCCTCGTCGAGGCGGTGAGCCTCGGGCACGGGCGCGGTCTCGGCTGGTGCCGTGATCTTCACCTGCTCTACCGGTACTTCTGGAGCTCGAAGCGGGCGACCAGCCCCCGGTGCACCTCGTCGGGGCCGTCGGCAAGCCGCAGCGCCCGCCCCATGGCGAAGAGCCAGCAGAGCTCCGGGTCGGACATGCCCTCGCCACCGTGGATCTGCATCGCCGCGTCGGTCACCGACTGCAGCACGTTCGGCGCGATGACCTTGATCGCCGAGATCTCGGTGAGCGCCCCGAAGGTGCCCCTCGTGTCGAGGGCCCACGCGGCCTTCAGGGTCAGGAGGCGGGCCTGGTCGATCGACATGCGGGCGTTGGCGATGATGTCCCGGTTCCCACCGAGGTTCGCGAGGGGCTTGCCGAAAGCGATCCGGTGCATCGCTCGCTCGCACAGGCGCCGCAGGGCCAGCTCTGCCGCGCCGATACAGCGCATGCAATGGTGGATGCGGCCGGGGCCCAGTCGCCCCTGCGCGATCTCGAAGCCGCGGCCGGGGCCCGCGATGATGCTGCTCGCCGGGAGGCGCACCTCCTCGAAGAGCACCTCGCCGTGACCGTGGGGCTCGTCGAGGTGTCCGAGCACGGGGACCATGCCGAGGATCTTCACGCCCGGAGCGTCGACCGGGACCAGGACCATGGAGTGACGCTGATGGCGCTCCGCCTTGGGGTCGGTGACGCCCATGAAGATGAAGAAGGCGCAGCGAGGGTCTCCCGCGCCGCTGGTCCACCACTTGTTGCCGTTGAGCACGACCCCGGCGCCGACCACCTCGCAGGTGGCCTGCATGTTGGTGGCGTCGCTCGACGCGACCGCCGGCTCGGTCATGGCGAAGCCGCTCCGGATCTCGCCGGCGAGCAGGGGCTCGAGCCACCGCCGCTTCTGCTCCTCGGAGCCGTACTGCACCAGCACCTCGGCGTTTCCCGTGTCGGGTGCGTTGCAGTTGAAGACCTCGGGCGCCATGAAGCTCCGGCCGGTGATCTCGGCGATGGGCGCGTAGTCGCGGTTGTCGAGGCCGGCGCCGTGCTCCTCGTCGGGCAGGAAGAGGTTCCACAGCCCCAGGCTCCGGGCCTCGGCCTTCAGCTCCTCCATGACGGGCGGGATCTTCCACTCCCTCCAGTCCGGAGAGCCCACCAGCTGGTCGCGGTAGGTCTGTTGGTTGGGCACGACGCGCTCGTCGACGAATCGCTCGACCTGCGCCATGACCATTCGCGCGCGCTCTGAGTGCTCGAAGTCCATCTCATGCCTCCGCGGCAGCATCCTACACGATCCCAAGGGCAGCCGAGCCCAGAACGGCCCCGACAAGGCAGAGGGCCGTGACTCACCGCAGAGCACGCAGAGGACGCGGAGGGCATTCATCCAATCTCTGGGCCCTCCGCGCTCTCTGCGGTGATTCGTTGCCGGGCCGCTCGCCCCATTGACCACACCGCACCTGCCTGCTACGCCGTCTTGCTTCAGGCGGTGAATGCTCCTTCAGGCGCACAGCCGTTGGCCAGCGAGGATGAAGAAATGACGGAGCTCAGGGCATGAGCGCCACCGGATCCGAAGCCATCAAGAGGGAGGTCCGCGACGGGATCCTCATCGGGACCTTCAACCGCCCGGAGGCCCTGAACGCCGTGAGCAGCCAGGTCCTGGACGCGCTCGCGGACCTGGTCGCCGACTTCGACCGCGAACCCGAGCTGCGCGTGCTCGTGCTGACGGGCGCCGGCAGGGCCTTCGTCGCCGGCGCGGACATCGCCGAGATGGCGGACATGGGCGTGCGCGAGGCCCGAGCCTTCTCGGAAAAAGGCCAGGAGCTGTGCCACATCCTGAGCACCCTGGACAAGCTGGTCGTCGCCGCCGTCAACGGCTTCGCGTTGGGCGGCGGGTGCGAGATCGCGCTGGCCTGCGACCTGGTCTACGCGAGCGCCAAGGCCAGGTTCTCGCAGCCGGAGGTCAAGCTGGGGCTGATGCCCGGCTTCGGCGGAACCCAGCGCCTCGCCCGGATCGTGGGCCCGCGAGCTGCCCTCGAGCTCGTGACGACGGCCCGCATGCTGCCCGCCGACGAGGCCCTCTCGCTCGGGCTCGTCAACCGAGTCCTGCCGGCCGAGGGCTTCCTCGACGGCGTGCTCGAGATCCTCAAGGGCGTGCTCTCCTTGGCTCCAGTGGCCGTGGGCGCGGCCAAGCTGGCGGTCCACCGCGGGCTCGACCTGCCCCTCGAGCGGGCCCTGGCCCTCGAGACCGAGATGTTCGCAGGGCTCTTCGGCACCGACGACGCCCGCGAGGGCATGCGCGCCTTCCTGGACAAGCGCGATCCGGGCTTCAAGGGGCAATGAGGGTTTGAGGAGGAAGTCATGGACCTGAAGCTCGACGAGACCCACCTGATGATCCGCAGCTCGGTGCGTGACCTCGCCGAGGGCGAGATCATGCCGCGGGCGCGCCAGACCGACGACGAGCACCGCTTCCCCAGGGAGGTCATCCAGAAGGTCGCAGAGCTCGGCCTGATGGGCATGCTTGTGCCCGAAAGGTACGGCGGCTCCGACCTCGACAGCCTGAGCTTCGTCATCGCCATGGAGGAGGTCGCGCGGGCGTGCGCCAGCACGGCCGTCATCATGGCCGTGACCAACTCGCTGGTCACCCAAGTCCTGCTACAGCACGGCAGCGAGGAGGTGAGGCAGCGCTACCTCGTGCCCGTCGCGCGCGGGGAGAAGATCGGGTGCTACGCCCTCTCCGAGCCGGGCAGCGGCTCGGACGCCGCCGCGATGACCTGCGTCGCGAAGAAGGACGGAGACTCCTACGTCATCAACGGCACGAAGAACTTCATCACGAGCGGCAAGGAGGCCGACCTCGCCATCCTCTTCGTGATGACCGATCCCCAGCGGCGGAGCCGCGGCATCAGCTGCTTCGTGGTCGACATGCCCACCCCCGGCCTCACGGTCGGCAAGGTCGAGGACAAGATGGGCATCCGCGGCACGAGCACCACGAGCCTCCTCTTCGAGGACGCGAGGGTGCCCGCCGCGAACCTGCTCGGGGAGGAGAACGCCGGCTTCAGGATCGCCATGGCCGCCCTCGACGGCGGGCGCATCGGCATCGGCGCCCAGGCGGTGGGCATCGGGCGGGCGGCCTTCGAGGAGGCCCTGCGCTACACCACCGAGCGCCAAGCCTTCGGAGGGCCCATCAGCGACCTCCAGGCGGTCCAGTTCATGATCTCGGACATGGCTACGAAGCTCGAGGCTGCTCGCCTGATGGTCTGGCGCGCGGCCTGGCTAAAAGATCAGAAAGAGGGCAGCGTCTCCCGCGAGGCGGCCATGGCCAAGCTCTTCGCGAGCGAGGCCGCCCACTTCATCGTCGACAAGGCGGTCCAGCTCCACGGCGGCTACGGCTTCTGCCGTGACTTCGACGCCGAGCGGCACTACCGCGACCAGCGCATCACCGAGATCTACGAAGGAACGAGCGAGATCCAGCGCCTCGTCATCGCCCGCGAGACCCTCAAGGCCGCCGGGGCCTGGGGCTAGGGCGAGGGAGCACAGAACATGAGCCAACCCAAGGGACGCATCCTCATCGGAAAGCCCGGCCTCGACGGCCACGACCGCGGCGCCAAGGTGGTCGCCCGCGCCTTGAGGGACGCCGGCTTCGAGGTGATCTACACGGGGCTTCACCAGACGCCCGAGATGATCGCCGCCGCCGCAGTCCAGGAGGACGTGGACATCGTGGGCCTGAGCATCCTCTCCGGAGCCCACAACGCCCTCGTGCCGCGTGTGATCGACCTGCTCGCGGCCGAAGGGGCCGGCGACATCGGCGTCTTCGTCGGCGGGGTCATCCCCGACGACGACGTCGAGGCCCTCAAAAAAGGCGGTGTGGACGCGGTCTTCACGCCGGGCACCTCGCTCAAGGAGATCGTCGAGGCGGTCGGCGCAGCGGTGGAGAAGGCCCGCACGAGCCGGGACAAGTAGCAGGAGGCCCTCAGATGGACTTCAAGCTCAGCTCAGAGCAGCAACAGATCCGCCAGAGCGTGCGGGCGCTCGTGCACGATCACATCGAGCCCAACGCCCGCGCGTGGGACGAGGAGGAGCGCTTCTGCTCCGAGGTGGTCCCGCACCTCGCCGAGATGGGGCTCTTCGGCATGGTGGTGCCGGCCGAGTACGGCGGCACCGAGCTCGGCGCCCTCTCGAGCGCCATCGTGGTCGAGGAGATCTCCCGCGGAGACGGCTCGGTCGGCCTGACCGTGGCCTCCCACAACTCGCTCTGCACCGGGCACGTCGTCATCGCCGCCAACGAGGAGCAGAAGCGCCGCTACCTGCCCAAGCTGGCCAGCGGCGAGTGGCTCGGCGCCTGGGGCCTGACCGAGCCCGGGAGCGGCTCGGACGCCGGCGGCCTGCGCACGCGCGCCGTGCGCGACGGCGACCACTGGGTGATCAACGGCTCCAAGACCTTCATCACCCAGGGCAGCGTCGGCGGCTGCATCGTCCTGCTCGCCTCGACGACCCCGGAGCGAAAGCAGCGCGGCATCACTGCCTTCCTCGTGGAGCACGGCACGCCGGGCTTCACCGTGGGTGAGCACATGAAGAAGCTCGGCATGCACGCCTCGGACACGGTCGAGCTCCACTTCGACGACGCGCGCGTGCCCGACAGCCAGCGCATCGGCGAGGTGGACCACGGCTTCGCCGACACCCTCAAGGTCTTGGACGGCGGCCGCATCGGCATCGGCGCCCTCTCCTTGGGCCTCGCCGAGGGCGCCCTCGACGCGGCCATCCGCTATTCGGCCGAGCGCAAGCAGTTCAACCGCACCCTGGCGAGCTTCCAGGCGATCCAGCACAAGATCGCCGACATGGCGACCCAGATAGAGGCGGCGCGCATGCTCGTCTGGCGCGCGGCCTGGCTCAAGGACTGCGGCCTGCCCTACCGCAAGGAAGCCTGCATGGCCAAGCTCTACGCGAGCGAGATGGCGGTGAAGGTCTGCGAGGAGTCGGTGCAGATCCACGGCGGCTACGGCTACACCCGCGACTTCCCCGTCGAGCGCCACTGGCGAGACTCCAAGCTCTGCACGATCGGAGAGGGAACCAGCGAGGTCCAGCGCCTCGTGATCGCGCGCCAGCTCTATCAGTAAGGGCGCGAATTCCTCCCCGTAGAGGGGCGACAACTCTACCCGCAAGACGAACGCCCGGGAGCGGACGGCGCTAGACGCGACCCTAAGGATGCGAAATGCCTGAGGAAAGCCCCATCGGGACCATCGTCCCGGTGAACATCGAGGACGAGATGCGCTCGTCCTACGTCGACTACGCGATGAGCGTCATCATCGGCCGCGCCCTCCCGGACGTCAGGGACGGGCTCAAGCCGGTCCACCGGCGCGTGCTCTTCGCGATGTACGAGCAGCGCAACAACTGGAACTCGCCCTACAAGAAGTCCGCCCGCATCGTCGGCGACGTCATCGGGAAGTACCACCCCCACGGCGACACGGCCGTCTACGACACGATGGTGCGCATGGCCCAGGAATTCTCCATGAGGCACCCCCTCGTGGACGGCCAGGGCAACTTCGGCTCGGTGGACGGCGACCGGGCCGCCGCCATGCGTTACACCGAGGTGCGCATGACCCGGCTGGCTCACGAGATGCTGGCCGACATCGAGAAGGACACGGTCGACCACGCCCCCAACTACGACGGGAGCCTGAACGAGCCGACGGTCCTGCCCTCGCGCTTCCCGCAGCTCCTCGTCAACGGCACCGCCGGCATCGCCGTCGGCATGGCGACCAACATCCCGCCGCACAACCTCGGCGAGGTTATCGACGCCACGATCGCGCTCATCCGCGAGCCCGAAATCGACATCGACGGGCTCATGGATCACGTCAAGGGCCCGGATTTCCCGACCGCGGCCTTCATCTACGGCCGCACCGGCATCGTCGACGCCTACAAGACCGGCCGCGGCAGCGTTCGCATGCGGGCCCGCATGGAGATCGAGGAGACGAAGACCGGCGGCGAGCGCCTCATCGTGCACGAGCTGCCCTACCAGACCAACAAGGCCCGCCTGATAGAGACCATCGCCAAGCTGGTCCAGCAGAAGCGCATCGAGGGCATCCGCGACATCAGGGACGAGTCCGACCGCCACGGCATGCGGGTCGTCATCGAGCTCAAGCGGGACGCTACCCCCGAGATCGTTCAGAACCAGCTCTACGCCCACACCAACCTCCAGTCCTCGTTCGGCGTGAACATGCTCGCCATCGTGCACGGCGAGCCGCGCCTGCTGAACCTGAAGGAGGTCTTGGCCCACTTCGTCGAGCACCGCCGCGACGTCGTCACGAGGCGCTGCCGCTACGAGCTGAAGAAGGCCGAGGAGCGCCACCACATCCTGCTGGGCTTCAAGATTGCCCTCGAGAACCTCGACGCCGTCATCAAGACCATCCGCGAGAGCCTCGACTCGCCCGAGGCCCGCACGAGGCTGGTCGAGCGCTTCGCCCTCTCGGAGGCCCAGGCACAGGCGATCCTGGACCTGCGCCTGCACCGCCTGACCTCCATGGAGCAGGACAAGATCATCGAAGAGCTGCGTGAGGTGGAGGCCGAGATCGCGCGGCTGAACGAGATCCTGGGCTCGGACGAGCTCCTGATGGCGGTGGTGGTCGAGGAGCTCCAAGACGTCAAGGAGCGTTTCGCGGATCCGCGGCGCACCGCCATCGTCGACGCCGACCCGAGCCTCGAGGACGAGGACCTCATCCCCGACGACGAGACCGTCGTGACAATCAGCCACAACGGCTACATCAAGAGGATGCCGCCTTCTCTCTTCGGGGCTCAGAAGAAGGGCGGAAAAGGCAAGGTCGGGGCCTCGCTGCGCGAAGACGACATCGTAACCGACGTCTTCCACACGACGCTCAAGAGCGCGCTGCTCATCTTCACGTCTCTCGGCCGCGTCTACCGCATCAAGGTCTACCAGGTGGCCGCCGCAGAGACGCGCCAGCACCGCGGCCGCCCGATAGTGCAGATGATCCCGGTCTCCAAGGACGAGACCGTCATGTCGGTGCTGCCCATCCGCACCTTCGAGGACTACGACTACCTCTTCTTCGTGACCACCCGCGGCATCGTGAAGAAGACCCGCTTGGACGAGTTCGAGTCCATCCGCTCCAACGGCAAGATCGCCATCTCCTTGAATGAGGGTGACGGCCTCGTCACGGTGCTGCCCGTGCGAAAAGGCCAGCACATGCTGCTCGCGTCGCGCCGCGGCTACGCGGTCCGCTTCCTGGAGGACAACGTTCGACCCATGGGTCGCGGCGCTCGCGGCGTCATCGGCATGTCCTTCCGCCCGGGCGACCGGGTGGTCGGCGCCAGCGCCCTCGAGGAGGGGCTCACCGTCATGACCGTGTGCGAGCGAGGCTTCGGAAAGCGCACCGAGCTCGACGAGTACCGCCTGCAGAACCGCGGCGGCAAAGGGACCATCAACATCCAGACCTCCGAACGAAACGGGCCCGTGGTCGCCTCGCTGCAGGTAACCCCGGAGGACAACCTCCTCCTCGGGACCGACGGCGGCCAGATGATCCGCATCAAGCTCAACAAGGTCCGCGTCATCGGCCGGAATACTCAGGGAGTGACCCTCTTCGACGTGCCCGAGGGCCAGCGCATCGTGGCGGTGGAGCGGGTGCTCGCCGACGACGAGGAGGAAGGCGAGGAAGACACCGAGGAAGAGGGCACCGGAGAAGAAGAAGGCGCAGGAGAAGCGTCGCCCGAGCCGGATGGCGACGCAGGCGACGCCGGCGATGCCGGCTGACATCCCGACCGCCGCCGTCGTCCTGAAGAGAGGAAAGGTACGCCCGATCCACGCCGGTCACCCCTGGGTCTTCGCCGGCGCGGTGGCCGAGCTGCGGGGCGATCCCGAGCCGGGGGACGCGGTCTGGGTGCTCGATCCCTCCGAGAACACCCTCGGCTGGGGCGTGCTCACCGAGGCCGCCGGGCTTCGCGTCCGCATGTGGGGCCACGAGAGCTCCTCCGAGGGCGCCCGCCTCGGCGAGGTCATGGCGAGGCGCTTGGAAGAGGCCGCCGCGCGCCGCAAGGCCCTGGGCATCCCGGCCGAAGGCAGCACGGCGTGGCGGCTGGCAAACGCCGAGGGTGACCGCCTGCCGGGCCTCTGCGTCGACGTGCTCGGTGACGCGGCCGCGCTCCGCCACACCT
>CAZQPP010000131.1:0-14829 GCA_964594295.1 uncultured Myxococcales bacterium
GGCCGTGACGGCTGTCTTCCCCTCGCCACCGCCGAGCGCCCTCCACCCCTTCGCGGAGCTGGCGCTCCCGCTGCTGCCCGAGGGGGTGTGCACCCGAAACGCCGGGCTCCTCGTCGGCTTGAGGGAGGCCAGCCTGGTGCCCTTGTTCGTGCTGGTCGCCCTCGCCGCTATCTGGGTGGCGCTGGGGCGCGACGAAGCCCGTCGCCGCCCCGGCCTCCCCGCCCTGATAGCGCTCGTCGTAGCGGCGATCACGACCACCGGCCTCGCGCTCTGGCAGCCGACCCCCGAGCGCTCGGTCAAGGAAGCCCAGGCCTTCGTGCGCTCGCGCGCCGAGTGCCCTCCGCCGCCCTCGAAGCCCTAGGCGCTCTCAAAACGTAGCTTCAGGAGGAAGAGATGCCCATCGAAGCGATCCAGACCGACAAGGCACCCGCCGCCATCGGGCCCTACAGCCAGGCCGTGGCCGCGCCCGCCGGCCGCCTTGTCTTCGTGTCGGGTCAGATCCCCATCGATCCGGCGACCGGCCAGGTCACCCCCGGCTACGCCCCCGATCAGGCCCGCCGCGTCATGGAGAACCTGAAGGCCGTGCTGGCCGCTGCCGGGCTGGACCTCTCGGCGGTCGTCAAGACCACCATCTACCTCACGAACCTCTCCGACTTCGTGGCGGTCAACGAGGTCTACGAGAGCTTCTTCGAGGGAATCCGTCCCTTCCCGGCCCGGGCCTGCGTGGAGGTCTGCAAGCTGCCGAAGGACGTGGACGTGGAGATCGACTGCATCGCGGTGGCTCCGGCCGAGTAGCGCCGCCGCGCAGGGGTCTCGCGGCTCCGCGCACGGACACGGAGACACGTCGATAGGCTGGGGCGCGTTCGCCTGGCGCGCAGCTTCACGTCGACGAGGTCTCCGGATGAAGCCGCTCAGCCTGTCACTCTCTCCCTCCGCGCCGAGGCGCCTGAAGATCAGAGCGCCGGCACGCAGCGGGGCGCTCGAGATCCTCTACGACGGGAGGCTGATCGGCAGCCTCCGAAACGCCCGAGAGCTCCGGCAGGGGAGGACCTTCCCCTTGCCCGACGGCAGCCTGTTGACGGTGCAGCGTAGATCTCCCCTCGGCGGCATCCGGGTCCTCCGCAACGGCGCCGCGGTGCCCGCTTGCTCCATGAGCGCCGGCCTGTGCTGAGCTTGTCCGCCCGCCACCTCTCTCCGGCAGGCAATCACCGGAAAATACCTGGTGCTCTACCTCGCCGGTGAGCACGAGGTCGTGCTGCTCTCCGTCCGCCACCACAGACAGCTCGCTCTCGACCTCGAGGAGGTGTGGGAGGAGTAGGGCTAGTCGCGTTCTCGGATTGGGCACGCAAACCGAGAACCCGACGGCCCGCCGAGGCCGCAGGCCGACGCGCCGCCCGATTGTGTCCGACAGTCGTCGAGCTGCGGTGGAGCGCGAAGCGCGAGCCGCAAGGGCAGGTCGGACACAACTCGGGCGTGAAGCCTGGTGTGCTCCATGCGCAGCAGGCGCCTGGCCGGCCGATCCGAAGCACACGAGACACAGCTGTGGCCGGGGCGAGACACAGTGGCCGGCGTGCGACGGGGAGCGCACCGCGCTTCGTGGTGAAGCGGGCAACAGTTGCAGATGTAACGATTATCTGAGCGAAGCCTCGGGTTCGTGGTCGCCCGGGCGGAGTGGCACGCAGCTTGCGCTGTGTACCTGCCCCAACCCGGAGTGAAGACATGCAGCCACCGACCCTTCGCGCCAGGCCCGCGCTGACCGTCTCCGTGCTCGCGCTCTTCTTCGTGACGGCCTTCGCGGCCGTGGCGGCGGCGCAGACGCCGCGACCGGTCGACCCGGATCCCACCGACGATCGCGGCCGGACGCGTGGGGGCACGTCATCTGATGCCAAGCCCGGCAAGGCCCGCCTGCCGCGTGGGACGCGTGGGCCGATTGCCAAGCTCCCGATCAACGTAGATCCGGCGGACCCGGCCTTCGCTCGCAAGAAGGACAAGCCCAAGGCCGAGAAGAAGGGGGGCCCCGAGGACGCGCGCCCGGAGCCGCGCATCGAGGTCGACCCCACCGACCTCGAGGAGCGCTACGGTGTTCCGGAGCCGACACCTCCTCCGCTCCCACCTGCCGACGCGCTCGGACCCTGCGCGAAGGACGTGGAGTGCAGCGACGGCGACGTCTGCAACGGCATCGAGTTCTGCGAGCAGGGCTGGTGCATGCCCGGGGCGCCGCTCGAGTGCTACGGCGGCGACGCGTGCGTCGGTGTCGGCTACTGCGATCCCAAGAAGGGCTGCCAGATCAACTCGGCTGGGGCGCCGATGCCCGGCTGCTGCCTGCTGATCCCGGACTGCGAGGACGGCAACCCCTGCAACGGGATCAGCTACTGCGACCCGGCCACGATGATGTGCACCACGCCCGAGCCCATGAAGTGCAACGACGGCAACATGTGCAACGGCTTCGAGCACTGCGATCCGGTCGCGGGCTGCATGGTGACGCCTCCGATCCCGTGCACCGACTACAACCCCTGCAACGGCGCCGAGGTCTGCGATCCCCTCTTCGGCTGCTCGGTCGAAGGCGGCGTCTCGCAGGTCTGCAACGACGGCAATGCCTGCAACGGCGTCGAGTCCTGCGACGTGATCAAGGGCTGCATCCCCGGCACGCCGCTCTCGTGCAGCGACGCCAACGCCTGCAACGGCGGAGAGAGCTGCGACCCGCAGCTCGGCTGCCAGGCCGGCTCGCCCCTCTCCTGCGACGACGGCAACCCGTGCACGGCGGACTACTGCGACCCCTCCCACGGCTGCTACCACGAGTGGTGCCCGGGAGGCGGGATGTGTACCCCCGGTGGCTGCGCGCCTTACCCGGGCGGCTCGGGCGGAGGCGGGGGCGCTGGCAAGCCCGGCGCGGGGGACGACGGCCACGGGGCGCCCGCCGACCTGCCCGAGGACCTCGGGGTGCTCCACGAGGCCTGCTGCGCGGCCGGAGGCACCGGCTGCCCGGTGGACCGGGCCGTGGAGTCGTGCGTGTGCGAGCGGGATCCTTATTGCTGCAGGGTCGAGTGGGACGGGACCTGCGCGACCATGGCCGCCGAGTGCGGGGCGGAGTGCGGCACCTGCTGCACCCCGAGCCGCCGAGGCGGCTGCGCGGAGGACCGCGAGCTCACCCGCTGCGTCTGCGACGAGGACGAGCGCTGCTGCCGGGAGGCGTGGGGGCCCGAGTGCGTGGACATCGCCGTGAGGCTCTGCGGGAGCAGCTGCGGGTGGGAGCCCGATTCACATCGTTGACGCACGGGCCCCCATCTCCACGCTCGTTCGCCGCCGCCGGAGCCACCACAGGGCCGCGAGGAGCAGCAGCGCGGGCGCTCCGAGGCGCGGGCTCGGGCTCGACGGAGCCAGGCGGCAGGAGCAGCCGCCTTCATCGTCGGCGGGCTCGGTCTCCGGCAGCTCACCCACGTCCGCGTCCACCTTGCCGGCCTTGCCCGTGTCGGTGGTGCCCGGGTCTTGCTGCTCTGCCCCGGGGTCGGTGCTCGCCGGGCCCTCGTCGCTTCCGGGCTCGCCAGGGTCGGAGCCGGCGTCCGGAGCGCCTGCGTCAGGCGCAGCCGCGTCCGGCGGCGGGGTGACGTCGTCGGCCTTCAACAGCGACACGACGAGCCAGGCCGCGTCGGGCGCGTTGGAGGCAACCTCGAGCACGCCGAGATCATCGGTGGCGCCCGGATCGGCCGCGAGGCTCACGTCGCAGCCGCCGGCGGCCGGCAGCTCGGTCTCGGTGCATGTCTCCGACACCAGCCGCGCCGCGCCGCGGACCTCGACGGCGCTCACCCTCACGTCCAGGTCCGAGCGGTTGGTGAGGCGGACCGTCGCGCCAAGCTCGGTGGTGCCTTCGGCCAGGCCGAGAGTGATCGTCGAGCTCTCGGGGGCGAAGGAGGCCTCGTCGAGGTCGAGCACGGCGGTGACGTCGCGGCTCGACTCGGGCAGCAGGCTGCACTCGAAGCCCGCGACCTCGTCGCAGCCGGTCCAGGCCACGAGGTTGGTCTCCTCGGCGAGCAGCTTCACCGTGGTGCCGGCGGGGACATCCACGCGGCAGGTGTCGCCGCAGTCGAGGCGGCCGTCCTCGCTGACGACGCGGCCTTCGCCGCGGGCGTGCACCTGCAGCGTGTAGCCGACCCGGGCCGGCCCGCCGCGCACGAGGATCTCTCCGTCGACCAGGCCTTCGTCGCCAGCGCCGCCGTCGAGCAGGCGGAGCGTAACGCGGGCGGGCTCCACCGTGGCGCCCGGAGTGGCCTCCGCCTCGCCCGGCAGCGCCACCCAGGCCTGGGCCTGGCCCTCACCGTCGAGGCGGCCGAGGCGGTGGAAGGTGTCCGCCTCGGCCCCCTCGGGCAGGATGAAGGCGAGCGTGATCGGGTCGCCGACCGCGGCCGGGTCGAGGAGCAGCTCGAAGGTGCCCCACGGGAAGGTCACTCCCTCCGGGGGGCGTGAGGCCCGGTAGAGCGGCGCGTGGGCTGCGCTCGTGATGGTGGCGCCCGTCGCCACTACGGTGACGAAGCCGCCGTCACGGGCCGAGAGGGAGACGACGCTCGCCTGCTCGCGGTCCGGCGTGCCGTCGCCGTCGCCGTCGAAGGCGGGGTCGTCGCCGCCGGGGCCGCTCTCGGCGCGGTCGAGCACTCCGTCGCCGTCAGTGTCCTCGGCGTCCTCGGGCTCGCCGGCCACCACCACGGCGCCGCTCGGCCCGAGGCCGGTGGAGTAGGCGTAGACGCCGGGCGTGTCGAAGCGGTGGCGGAAGGAGGCGCCGAGGGACACGACGCCGGAGTCAAAGCCCGCCGGCTCCTCGAGCGGGTCGAGCGAGGAGAGGATTCTCATCTTCGGGCTGTTGAGGTGCGCCGAGATCTCCTCGTCGCTCAGCTCGGCTCCCGAGAAGGAGCGCCACTCGACTATCGCGCCCGCGTCGACGGAGAGGCGCGCCGCGTCCGCGCCCTGATCGTCTTCGATCCCGGCGGGGGACACGGTCAGCGACATGTCCGCCGCCTCGTAGACCGGGGTGTAGGGCACGTTGACGTGCACGATCTCGCTGATGACCTGCACGACGGGTGAGCGCCAGCGCTGCCAGCCTTCGGGGCCCTCGATGTCTATGTAGTAGAAGCCGGGCGGCGTGAAGAAGGCGAAGTAGCCGTCCTCGCCGGTGATCTGTGGGTTCACCTGGTCCTCGAACATGTGGGCGGGCCACTGCACCCAGGCGTTATTGGCCTCGTCGAGCCACATGCAGGTGGCCTTGGCGCCGGGGATGAGGGCCTCGTCGACCAGCCCGCGGGTCGTGTCGAAGACGTAGCCGTCGGGGTCGATGAGGACGGGGCCCGCCTTTGACCTCGAGGTGTCGCAGCCCACGAGCTGCTCGACCGCCGGATCCGCCGGGCAGCACTCGACGTTCACCGACATCTTGTGGGCCGGGCCGCGGTGATGGAAGTCCGCGTACTCGCCGGTGCAGGAGGTGTCATCGTCGCCGACGGGGAAGCTCCCGTCGTCGACCATTCGGTCGATCCGGCGCCCGTCGATGTCGAGCCAGACGCTCTTCGGCTCGGACTTCTCCACCATCACGACCTGGTCCTCGCCGTTCGCGTCCTTGTAGGTCATGAGGCCCTGGAAGTGATCACAGACCTGCTCGCACAGGCAGATGTGGATGAAGGACTCGCCGTCGCGGTCCAGACGCTCGATCTGCCAGTCGTCCTTCGAGAACTGCCCCTTCTTGTCCTTGAAACGGTAGGTCCTCAGGCGCGGCTCTGAGTCGAGGTGCATCCAGTCGGAGACCTGCGGGCACCAGGCCGGCCGGCCCTCGACCGCCCGGAGCTTCACGCGCTTGGAGGGGGGGCCGTAGGCGCCGTCTACGAAGAGACGCGCCTCGAGCTCCAGGTGCTCGCAGGCAACGGAGTTCTTCCAGTCGACGAGGAAGGTGCCGTCCTGCTTCGCGGTCGTGACCACCGGGTCGAAGGTGGCGGCCTCTGCCGGCTGGGCGTCCGGCTCCGTCGGGCACGGCAGCCCCTCGAGGAGGATGTGCACCTCCGCCCCGGGGAAGGCCAGGCCCTCGATGCGGATGGTCGTGTCGTCGAGGCAGATCTCGCCGTCGCCGGGTTTGGTGATCGTGGGAGCCGTGATCTCCACCTGCCAGTCATTCTCGTAGGTACCGACAAGGTCGTCGTTGTCGTAGTCGAGGGGCTCGAGGCGATCTACGTCCGTCGTGCTGTAGGTGCCCCCCGGCGTGAAGCGTGAGGCCCGGTTTCGCAGCCCCGTCCTCACGAAGCCACCGTCGTTGACGGTCAGCGCCGGGTATCGGGCGGGGCCGTGCTTCAGCAGCAGCGGATCTTCGCTGCGCTCGACCGTGTCGAGCACGGGCGAGTGTTCGTAGTAGAAGTCCTCGTCCTCGTGGTTGACGCCGATGTCCTCGTACTTCTCGACGATGTCGAAGCTCGCCAGGTGTACCGGCAGCGTGCTCGTGCTCTTGTAGCGGTAGCGCAGCATGTAGTCGTGGTCGTAGTAGGCGCCGCCGAAGGTGTAGACCAGCGCCGCGCGGGTACGCTTCCGCTCCAGGTCCAGGGTGACCTTGTCGATCCAGGTCCCGTGGCTGTCGTTCGCTGTGTCCAGGTCGACGTCTTGCCGGGCATGCTCGACGCGGCTGTCCAACTCGACGCTCCGGCCTTCGCCCATGACGTCGGCCATGTTGACGGCGATCACGGTCGCCGAGCGCGTCTCGCTCTCTCCCGGCGGCAGGGCGGGCAGGTCCCACTCGCAGCGCTGGAGACCGATGAAACGATCGGCCTCCGTGCCCTCGTCCAACACGTGGTGCTTGCTCTCGAGCACCAACACCGTGGGCATGCTCCTCCCCTCGCCGTTGTTGGTCACCGTTATCAGGCCCAGCTCTCCGTGGGAGTCGACGGGCGGGAAGCCGTGCACGTAGTCGCGGAAGCTGGCCTCGACCTCCAGGTCCGGGCACATGACCTTGAGCTCTACGCGATCCTCGCGGCTCAGGCCCGGGTGTCCCTCGACGGTGAGCTGGGCCCGGTTGACGATGCGCCCGCCCGCGGCGGCCCGGCAGGCCGTGACCCTCACCGAGTAGCGGATCGTCGCCGAGGCGCCTACCTCCAGCTCGCCCGCGCTGTCCCACGCCAGGGTGCCGTCGCTGACGCTGACGTGCCCGCGGTCGGCGGTGGCCGTGCCGGCCTCGTACTCGGTGCCATCGGGGATCTCGTCTACGACCCCTGCCTCGTAGGCCTGCTCCCCGTCGTTCTCGATCTTGATCTCGTACTCGATGACCTCGTCGAGCTCGACGTCGAGCACACCGGCGTTCTTGACGAAGCTGACGCTCGCGGGGTGCAGGGCCGGATCCCAGACGGTGCAGGCTGCGGTGTCCGTGTTGTCGCCGGCGGTCTCCGCTTCCGCGTCGGTGCTGGCGATGCTGGCGGTGTCGCTGAAGCTCTGACCGTCCGCGCCCACGCCGGCCGGTATCTGGAAGCTCACCTCCACCGAGCCGGAGGCCGCAGGCGCCGCGGCGCCGATGTGCCAGCGCACGAGGTGCTCGGTCTCGTCGTAGCTGTGGTCGCCTGTCGCCTCCACGAAGACGGTCCCGGCGGGCAAGCGGTCCTCGAGCACGACCCCCGTTGCATCACCCTCACCCTTGTTTCCCCAGTCGATGGTGTGGGTGCAGCGGCCGCCGCTCGGCGGGACCTGGCCGGCTCCCGACTTGTCGACGTAGAGGTCCGGGGGCAGGCGCACGACCTTGATCGAGGCCTCCGCTTCGTCGTTGTCGCCCTCGGGGTCCAGGGCCCCGAGAGGTTGCACGCGGGCGTGGTTCGTGAGCTCTCCTTCGAACTCACGGCGAGTCGTCACCGTGACGAGCACCTGCCGCGCCTGCCCGATGGCCAGGTTGTGGAGCGTGCACGTGATCTGCCCTGCGCTCCAGACACACTCGTCTCCGGCGGCGGCGTCGAAGTCGAGGGTGCCGATCGCTCCGGGCCCCGGAGTGTCTACGAGCTTCGCGTCGAGCAGGTCGTCGGGGCCGTTGTTGGTGACCTCCACCACGAAGGTGACCGACTCGCCGGCGCGCATCTCGCTCAAGCCGTCCTTGACCTGCTTGGTGACCGCGAAGTCCCCCGCCGGCAGGTCGGAGATCAGGAACACGAAGCCCTCCGGGACGGGGTCACCGCCGTCGGGGGTGTGTACGCCGTCGACGTCGAACGCGCCCGCGGTGGTCGGGAAGTCCTCGGACCAGGTCGCGCCGGTCACGGCGACACCGCCCCCGGGCAGGCGAGCCGCGGCGTAGGGCCTGTCGTTGCCTGCGCCGCCGAGGAAGGTCGAGTAGACGAGCTCGGGCTCGCCGACCTTCAGGGCGCTGACGAAGACGTCCATGCCGCCGGCGTGGGCGCTCTGCCAGGCGTTGTCGGTGAGTGGGAAGTCCGGGGACCTGGTGGAGCCGGCCAGCCAGATGGTGTCGTCGGGCGCCACCGCGACGAGGTTTTGGTAGCGCTCGTCTGCAGAGCCGCCGAGGTAGGTGCCGTAGACCAGCTCGCTCAGGTCCTGGGAGAAGACGGCCAGGAACGAGTCGCCCCTGCCGCCGTAGCCTCGATCCCAGGCTCCTTCGGTGGTCGGCAGGTCGGTGGCGTAGGTGTACCCGGTCACCACGACCTGGCCCTGGCTGTTCAAGGCCAGGCCATAGGGGATGTCGCGCCCTGTCCAGGTGTCGGGGTCATCGGGGGAGGTCTCGCCGCCGCCGAAGAAGGTAGCCGAGAGGAGCTCTGTGAGCTCGGGGTTGAAGCGGGCGACGAAGGCGTCCCGATCTCCGCCCCCGTAGCTCTCCTGGAAGGCGCCCGAGGTCGTGGGCGGGTAGACCCCGCTGCCCTTCCTGCCCTTGGTGCTGCCGGTGATCAGCACGTCGCCCTGCGGGTCGAGCACCATGCCGGTGGAGTACTCGTCGTACGAGCCGCCGTAGAACGTGGCCGCCAGAACGTCGCTGCCGTCCTTCTCCAGCTTGGCGACGTAGGTGTCGTAGTAGGAGGTGTAGCGCCAGTCGTAGCTGGCGTGGTCTTTCTGGTAGGCGCCCGAGGTGATGGGCATGCTCTGGCAAAGGGAGCGCCCCACCACGTAGGCGTGTCCCTCCGCGTCGACCGCCACGTCTATGAGGCGGTCGTGGTCGTCGCGGCTGCTCGTGCAGGTCAGCCAGGTCGAGTAGAGGAGCGAGGCGCCGTCAGCGGCCAGCTTGCCGGTGAAGCCGTCGGCGTCGTCTCGGATGTTCAGGTTGGGGTTGGTCTGGAAAGCTCCGGCCGTGGTCTTGATGCCCACGCCGGGGCTCTTGCCGACGTAGTAGAGGTTCCCCTCTGGGCCCACGTCGACGCCCAGGATCTCGATGCCGCGCTCACAAGGCTCCACTGGGTTGTGGAAGACGGTCGACCAGAGCAGCTCGGCGCCGCCCGGGCCCAGCTTGGTGAAGAAACCCACGGGCCCCCACCAGCCGTTGCAGTCACGCTCGTTCTCCTGGAAGGCGCCCTCCGTGACCGGGAAGGCGAGGTCGGCCTTCGAGATGCCGGCCAGGTAGATGCTGCCGTCCTCGCCGACGGCGACGTCGTTGACCTGGTCGCTGAGGCCGCCGCCGAGGTAGCTCGCGTAGGCGAGGGCCACGGGGTCTACGACCAGCTCGCGGTCGCGGTCGTAGTCGGCCACCGCGAGCAGCACGGTGTTGTCGTCGCCGAGCACGAAGCGGCTCTCCACGTGCTCGCGTTCGCCGCCGGGGAGGTGTTGGAAGGCCTCGGGGCGTTCGTGCATGAAGGCGGCGCTGCCGCTCCGGATGTGCAGCTCCCCGGACTCCGCGACCTCGAGCTCGTCGACACCTTCGAAGCGCAGGCGCAGTAGCTCCGGGTCCGCTCTCGGGGCGACGACGAAGTCGTACTCGAGCCGGCGACCGCGTCCGTGCACCTCGAGGTCGATGCCGGGGTGGAGATCACGCCAGGTCAGGCGGGAGAAGGTGCGCAGGCCGCGCCGGGTGCTCTGCTCGTCGGGCCCGAGGTAGTGCACGCGCCCGCGCAGCTGCCCGGAGGCTTCGAGCTCGACGTCCGGGCGGGCCCCCGGGAAGCGCAGCGCGTAGCTCGCCGGCTTGTCCCCGGCCGCGGCGACCCCGCGCGACACGACGATGGTGTCGCGGGCGAACCAGGCGGACCCGTCCCCGAGCCGTGTCTGGTAGAGCGCGGACGCGGGCCCTCCGTCGAAGGCCTCGACGAAGTAGAAGGGGAGGCCGCTGGCGTCGTGGATCGCCTGACGCCCGGCCTCTTCGGGGCGCTCCTCGGCCGACCTGGACGGGGCCGAGTCCGTGCCGAGCCAGGCGATCGACAAAGCCAGCGGCACGAGAGCGGCAGCAAAGGTCAGGGCTCTTGCTCGGAGCATCGCATCCTCCTGTATGGCGGGGAGGGCGTTTCGCGAGCGAAACGCCCCTACCGCGGGGCGTCTCGGGTGCCGCGAAACGCTTTAATTGCACCCGGGAGATCTCGGAAGAGGTCGTCTTGCGCGATGGCGTCGTCGGCCCCGGCCCGCTTCGCCGCCGTGGCGAGCCATGCCGGGGAGGCGGAGTAGAGGATCACGCGGAGCTCGGGGTAGAGCTCCTTGAGGCGCTCGCAGGCCGAGGCTCCGTCGAGCCGGGGCATGCGAAGGTCCATGACCACGAGATCGGGAGAGAGCTCGGCGCAGACCTCGACGGCCTCCAGACCGTCGGCGGCGTTGCCCACCGTCTCGACACCTTCGATGGACTCCAAGAAGTCCTCGAGGGTCTTGCGGAAGAGCGCGTGGTCCTCGACCACCAGTGTGCGGAGACGATCCACGAGCCAAGAATGGCAGCGCAAGCGGCCTGTGTCTGTCCGGTACGAGCAGGCTTTTTTTGTAGGGTGATCGCCCTACACCCCGGCGCTCAGGCCAGCCCCGCTCGTATCGCGTAGCGGACCAGCTCGGCGGTGCTGTGCACGTCGAGCTTGCGCATGATGCGCGCCCTGTGGGTCTCTACGGTCTTCGGGCTGATGAAGAGGCGCTCGGCGACCGCCCTGGTGGTCAGGCCTTCGGCTATCAGCCCGAGCACCTCCCTCTCACGCGGGGAGAGCTCGGTCCAGGGTGAGGAGCCCTGACCGCCGGCCTCGAGGACCGCCGCCGCGAGCATCGGGCTCAGGTACACTCCGCCCCTGGCCACGGCCTCTACGGCGCCTACGAGCTCGTCGAAGGCGGAGTCCTTCGGGAGGAATCCGGCCGCGCCCCGGCTCAAGGCTCGGCGGGCCAGCTTGGCGTCGGCGTGCATCGTCAGCAGGAGGCAGCGCACCCCGAGGTCGCGCGCCGACACCTCGTCCAAGACCTCGAGGCCGCTCTTCAGGGGCATGCTGACGTCCAAGATGGCCACGTCAGGCCCGGCCTCGCAGATGAGCCGGAGCGCCTCGTCGCCGTCTTCGGCCTCGGCGACCACCGAGAGCCCGGGCGCCCCGGAGAGCAGGGCGGCGAGGCCCTCGCGGAAGAGGGTGTGGTCATCGGCCAGCAGGATGCGGATCTCGCTCACAGGGGAACCTCTACCTGGACGCTGGTGCCCTTGCCGGGGGTGCTCCGCACGCGCAGGAGGCCGCCGAGGAGCTCGGCGCGCTCGCGCATGGTGGAGAGCCCCAAGCCGCCGCCCGCGTCTCGGGACATGGGATCGAAGCCTCGCCCGTCGTCGGCGACCTGAAGCGTGAGCCACCCCTCCCGCGCGATGAGGCTCACGGTCGCGGCCTCGGCGCCGGCGTGCTTGGCCGTGTTGTGCAGCGCCTCCTGCACGATGCGGTAGAGGTTGTCCTTGAGGGACGCTGGCAGGTCCGGGGGCGCCGTCCCAACGACCGTGACCTGCAGCTCGGCGCGCCGGGAGAGGTCCCGGGCGTGGTGGGAGAGGGCCTCCTCGAGGGGCAGCTCCTCGAGGAGCGCGGGCCGCAGATCCTGGGCGAGGTGGCGCAGCTCGACGCTGGCGTTGGCCACCTCCGTGATGACCCCCTCGAGCGGGCTCTCGTGAGCGCCCTCCCTGTCGGACGACGCGGCCGCGAGCATCTGCAGCCTCAGCTTGATGGCCAGCATTGTCTGGCCGATGCCGTCGTGGATGTCCCGTGACAGGCGCTTGCGCTCCTCCTCCTCGGCGACCAGGATGCGCTTGGACAGCCAGCGCAGCCGGCTCTGCAGTCGGGCATATCGGGCCATGAGCGCGTAGGTCGTGCACATGATGAGGAAGACCGCGCCGAGGTCGTCGGGCAGGAAGGAGCGGAACCAGCGAGGGTCTCCGGCGCCGAAGGTCCCGGCGAGCACCCCGGCCAGGAGCCCCACGAGGCCGGCGAGGATGGGGCCCGACTCGTGGCGCCGCTTCAGTCGGGCCTGGAGGGCCAGGAAGATGCCGGCGGCCAGGGCTGCGACGATGCTTACCGTGCCGGCGAGCAGCAGCAGCCGCAGCAGGCGGAAGGGCACCGGGAGGAGCAGGAGGAAGGCGGTCAGCAGCAGCAGCGCCGCCAGGCCTCGCGCCCAGCGCGGCAGGCGCTCGGAGAAAGCCCGGGCCAGGAAGGGCAGGGTGCACACCGGCAGGAGGGCGCAGCCCGCGTACACGAGGCGCTGCACGAAGGGCGTGCGAAGCCCGGCGTCGGCCAGGAGCAAGCTGTCGAGCAGGAAGGTGGAGGTGTAGAGGAGCAGCATCACGCCGAACCAGGCGTACTCGGGCTCTCTCACGCCCGCCGTGTAGAGGAGCAGCCAGACGAGGCAGAAGACCCCGAGGAAGGTGAGCAGGACCACCTCTGCGAACTTGGCGGAGGTCTCGCGGCGCACCTTCCCGAGCTCGAGGGAGGCTTTGGCGCCCAGGCAGACCGGACCCGCCACGATGCCGCCGTCGGCCAGGGTGGTGAACACCCGGACCGCGAGCACGTTGTCTTCGCCGTGGCGCATGAGGCCGGGGGGGATGGAGTAGACGCGGTCCTGGCCGTCGGCCTCCACCGGCCAGGCGCTGATCCTGCCTGTGCCGCCGATTCGCACGCCGTTCAAGAAGGCCTCGTCAGCGCTCGTGATGCGCCCGATGGAGAGGGCGAGGTCGCCGGGACGCGGGGGCGGCGGTGGGCGGAAGATGAAGCGGTACCAGCCGATCCCGCTCGTGGGGCCGAGGCCCGGGAAGAGGGAGGGACCGGGGACCTCCGCCTTGCCCCACGCGGAGTCGTCGAAGCCCGGCTCCGCGAAGCGAGGATCGTCACCCGCCAGGAAGGAGCGCGCTCCCTCCAGCCGCACGAGGCAGCCGCTGCGGTCCGGGTCTGGAGCGGGTCCCCCGCCGCAGGCCGCGCACAGGAGGGTCGTCACCGCCAGGCTCAGTCTGCGCCTCCGGGAGGCCGTCACTGCCCTCGCCGGGGCGTCTGGGGAGAGCGCGGAGGGCTGGGCTTGTCCCGCCTGCTCTCTCTGCCCTCGGCCTTTCGCAGGAGCTGATCCCGCCGCTCCTGGGCCTCGCGCAGTCGGCGGTCGGCGGCGACGGCGGCCTCGTGCCACAGGCGGTGGTCGTCGTCGATGGCCGAACGATATCGGTTGGCGATGTAGCGCAGCTCCGAGAGGACCTGCAGCCGCTGGGCGCTCGTGCGCTGATTCGGGAGCGTGGCGCGCAGGGCGTCCATCCGGTCGACGAATGACGAGACGCTGACCCGGAAGGGCGAGAAGCCGGCCTTGAGCTGCGGCCGCTGCTCGCCCTCGTGGTCGACGGCCGAGCTCACGCGCGCGAGGGCGGCGCGCGCGGCCGCGATGCAGAGGTCGTTGTGCTCCAGGGCCGTCGGGCGGCCCCTGATGACGCGCCTCCGGACGTCGTCCAAGAGCCCACGCCAGACCGGATCCACGACCTCCGTGCGGACGAGCGCGGCCGCGGTGTCCACGAAGCTGCGTGTGTCGACGGCGAGCACGTGCAGGTCCGCCGCGGCGGGCTGAGCCTTCTCTGCCTCTGCGCCCAGCCTCTTGACCTCGCGGGTGAGCTCGTCGAGCCGCCGCGACACGGCCGCGACCTCTTCGGCGCGCTCCGCGGAGGCCTCCTCCCCGCCGCCGCTGCGGGGCTGAGCCGGGAAGGAGCTCGCCAGCTCCAGGACGTCGGGGTGGAGCCCGGCGAAGCTCACCAGCGCGCGGTCGAGCTCGCCGGTCAAGGCGATGCCCTTGCGCAGGCGCTGCACCGGCACCTTTGCGAGCAGGTTGCACGCCTTCCTTTGGTCCTGGGTGGGGGTGGCCTCCCCCTGGCCGGCTCTGGTCGCGCCGGAGAGGGCCGAGGTGCACGCCGCCAGCGCCTCCTCCATCGCGCCGGCGAGGTCTCGGATGCCCTCGACGACGTCAGGGCTGGGACCGGGCCGCTCCACCTCGGGCTGGGCCGCGGCCGGTGGCTCCGGCGCCTTCTTCGCCTCCGCGGCTGGCTCGGGCCGCTTTGGAGGCGGGCTCAGCCTGTCCCACCAGTCGCTGCAGGCCGGCAGGAGGAGACAGAGGAGCAGTGTGGTGGCGCGCATTTGCGGTGACAAAGCGCAGAAAAACCTATCACACGGCGCGCGGGGGAGACCATCCGCGGGCAGATCCACAGCTGGTCCGGCCACCGGCCCTTTCGCAATGCCCCGCCCGCTTCGCTAACCTTGCGCACCTCGACGAGGCAGCGGCGGAGCAAGTGATGAGGTCCTTTCTTGGAGCAGTGACGTTCCTTTTGGCCGGGTGTGTCTCTTCGAGCGGCGGCTCAGGCCTCCCCACCGCCGGGCACGTGGGAGCAGACCACGGCCCCGGCGCCGCCCCCCCCCCCCCCCCCCCCCCCCCCCCCCCCCCCACCCCCCCCCCCCC
>CAZQPP010000131.1:14839-16761 GCA_964594295.1 uncultured Myxococcales bacterium
GGGCCCCCGATCCCGGTCCCGCGGCTCCCGATCCCGGCTCCCCGGCCCCCGACCCCGGACCCCAGACCACCGACCCCGGACCCCAGGCCCCCGATCCCGGCGCTGACGCCGGTCCACTGTCCTCCTGCGGCGACGGCGTCCGCGACCCGGGCGAGAGCTGCGACCGCGGCCCCCTGAGCTCCTGGCTCCCCGACGCCCCCTGCCGCCCCGACTGCACCCTCCGGCGTTGCGGCGACGGCGTGATCGACAGCGACGAGCAGTGCGACGACGCCAACGACGACCCCGAGGACCGCTGCCGCACCTGCTCGCTGACCGAGCAGTCCACCCTCGAGGCCCTGCCGGCCACGTCACTGAGCGTCGGGACCATCGACGGCCGCTGCGCTACAGCCCGCGGAGCGAAGACGGCGATCTACAACGGCGGTCCGGCTGAACGACAGATCCTCTCGCTCGAGCTCCTCGGCTGCCCGCCGTCGGTGTCGATCGACAGCGCGGCGGAGCTGCCGCAGACTGTCGCCGCGGGCGCTCGAGTCGTCGTTGGGGTCAGGCTCGCCGCCGGAGAAGCAGAGATCGTCTCGTGTACCCTGCGCGTAGTGAGCGATGACGGAGACCTCGATCTGCCGGTGACCGGCCGCGTGGTCGACAGCCCCCGCGCGCTGGATCGCTTCGAGCAGCACCTCAACCGCAAGGTCGACTTCCTCGTGCTCCTCGACCCGAGCGGCAGCATGTCGGACGAACGTCTCCGCCTGCAGGAGGCGGCGCCGGCTTTCGTGGCGGCGGTCGAGCGCCATGGCGTGGACTTCCGCCTCGCGGTGGCCTCGGTGGTCGAGGACGGGGACGTGCTCCCGGGTCAGCTCCTCGGCCAACCGATCTTCATCACCAACAACACGGCGAGCCTCGAGCAGGCCTTCCGGGACCGCTTCGACATCAACATGATGGGCGGCATCGAGGAGCACATAGAGGCCTTGACGGTAGCCCTCATGCCGCCCCTCGCTGCCACCGTCGACGCCAGCGGCTGCGAGAGCTGCACGCCCCCCGACCGCTGCGCCGATCTGGCCTGCCGCGGCCCCAACTGGGGATACCGGCGCTCGGAGGCCTCCTTCGAGGCCCTCTTCGTGAGCGACGAGGACGACGTCTCGGCGATCCCGCTGCCCTCCGTGACGGCCTACCTCGGCGCCCTGGCAGATCCCCTGGCCGGCCGCCTCTCGCGGGTGCACGCGCTGATCCCCTCCGAGCAATGCGCCGAGATGAGCTTCACGCGCCTGCCCGAGCTCGTCGCCGCCACCGGAGGCATCGTCGGGGACCTGTGCGCCCAGACCTACACGGAGATCGTCACCTCGATCGTCGACCGCACCTTCGGGCTCCAGGACACTTTCCCGCTCTCCCGCACGCCGGCCGGCCCGCTGAGCGCCACGGTCGACGGCGTGCCCGCGGCGGTGAGCCACAACGAGCAGTCGAATCACGCCGTCTTCGAGAGCGCGCCGGCGGACGGGACGATCATCGAGATCGAGTACGACGCGGAGTGCCCCTGAGCCTCGCTGCCTACCAGCCGTATGCCGGGGGCGCCGGGGTGCCAGCGGGCGGCCGGGCAGTGACCTCGGGCAGCTCGGGGCCCGGGTCCTCGGACGGCGTCAGGGCGCCCTGCATGGTGCCGGTCGACGCGCCGGTGCAGCCGAGCAGCGTGGCTAGGATGGTGGCGAGACACGCTCGAGTCATCGCGACAGTGTCGCGCTTCCGGCCGGCTGTCGCCAGCTCAGGGTGGAGCGCTCTCCCCCGTGCCCGTGCCCATGCCAGTGCCCGTCCCCCAAAACCCGTTCCCGTTGTGGTCACCGTTGGCGCTACCGAAGCCAAGTGCTCATGATTCCGATCAGGTCGGCACTGGTGATGTGCACCGGCCTTCGGCCTGGGCACGGGCACGGGCACGG
>CAZQPP010000132.1:0-16740 GCA_964594295.1 uncultured Myxococcales bacterium
CGATGCAAGACGTCCTGGCGGCCTTGCCCAGGCTCGCCGAGCGTGGGCTCACGCTCTACCTGAACACGCTGCCGCGGCACATCGGGGACGCAGAGCTTGGCGAGGTCTTGGAGCAAGCCAGGGTCCTGGGCGTGCCCGTGATGCTGTGGCCCCTGCTCGACCCGGCCGAGGGCGCGTGGTGCAACGAGGACAACATCGAGGCTTTCTGGGCGAACGTCTTCGCCACGCTCGACTTCGTGGACACGCTCGACCACAACGTCGAGATCATGGTCGTCAACTCCGAGCTCGGCCCACCGAAGATAGACCTGATCCGGCAGCACTTCGCCGAGGGCGCCTTCGGAGAGCTGATCGCGCTCATCGAGGGCAACATCGATCGCGAGCGCTTCGTCCGCTCTGCCGGCCGCGTCGCAGAGCTGGTGGAGGAGCTCAAAGGGCGCGGCTACGGGGCCCAGATCACGACCTACCCCTACCTGCTCGACGACATGGAGGACGGCGACCCGGACATCCAGGACGCAGCCAACGTCGTGCTCGAAGGCCCGGCCTGGGATCGACTGGCCTTCACGCCCTACTCCGCGGCGTACTCCGAGGACTTCGCGCGCTCCTTCGGGCCCTACTTCGTCTACTCTTACGCCCAGATGGCCCGCCGGCGTTTCGGTGACAGAGTCGACATCGCCCTCGGCCTGATCTCTCCGGACAACCCACGCGCCTACGGGTCACCCGAGCAGCTCGCCGCCGACGTAGCCGCGGCCAAGGCAGCCGGCATCAGCCGCATCGACCTCTTCGACCTGAAGGGCATGTTGGCGGAGGACCGATTCGACGAGTGGGCCGACGCGCTGCTCGCCGAGCCGCTGACGCCGCCGGTCGAAGCCGACACACAGCGATTCCACAGGAGCTTCAGCCTGATGGACTCCGCGCTCGATGCCTACGGCGAGTGAGGGGCTCAGCCAGCCCCTTCTTCAGCGAAGAGCTCCAGCGCCGCGGCGAGCGCCACCTCGATGGCCGCGCTCTCGGCAGCGCTGGCGACCTCGGGGTCGGCATAGGGCGTGTCGTCGCCGACCACCGCGTCGATGACGCCGCTGCGAACCACCCCCTGCGGGCTCGGGCGCTCGGAGAGAGGCACGATGTCTGTCGAGTGTGCGTCCGAGAGCACGAAGAGGTGCGACGCCTCCATGTCGGTCACGAGCACCCGCATCCGCCGGAGCTGGTCGACGTAGGCTTCATTCGACTCGACCTTCGCGCCGTGGCCGAACTCCATCGCGTAGAGCGCGTCCTTGGCCAGGACCAGCCCAGAGAAACAGCCGTCGCCGTGTCCGGTCCGGATCGCCGCACGCTGCAGAGCCCCTAGCACCATCGGGTCCGCGATGGCCGGGTAGTCACGTGAAACGTACAGGTCCGACGCGCCCTCGGCGCGCACCGCGCCGGTAGCGATGACCAGGTGGCCGGCACGGACCTTGTCCGGGCGCAGCGAGCCGCAGGTGCCGACCCGGATGAAGCGCCTCGCACCCTGACAGATGAGCTCGGTGACCACGATGTTGAGGCTCGGGCAGCCGATGCCCGTTGCCACGGCACCCACGTCAACCGTGAGGTCGCCGCGGCGGATCCGGCCGAGGTAGACGTTGTGCTGGCGCGGGCTGGGGATGTCGCGGCGGTCCTCGAAGTGCCCGGCCAGCACGCGCGCGCGGGCGTCCGATCCAGGCAGGAAGAAGAGCCGGCCGAGCCCGCCGTTGCCGGCGACATCCGCGGCGCAGACCGGCACGTGGTGGGCTGCGGGCGTGGCGGGCTCGCCGCTCATGGGAGGACCACCTCCTCGATGCGCCTCGCCGCCAACGCAGCCAAGGCGTCGGCGCCGTCTCCGGCGGCCTCCATCTGCCTCCGCCAAGCCACCTGCTCAGAGGCGTGAATCGCCTTGATCTCTCCGGCCGGCACCCCCCGCCACTGGGCCGCGCCGCGCTCCATCAGGGTGTCGAGCGTGGCGTAGTCCGACAGCGGGAAGCGCTCCTCGACGGCCTCGCGCAGTGTCAGCCCTCCCTCGGCCAGCGCGGCCACCTTCCGCCAGTACTCGGTCACGTCGTCGAGATAGCGCGGCACGTCAAAGGCTCTCGATCCGGCGTCGTAGATGGCGCAGCGCTCGAGCGGATGCGCCATTCGCTCCCACTGGCTGGCCTCGAACTCCGGCGCGAGCAGCGCCTCGCTGGTGCGCACCAGGTCGGTCCCCGGTATGCCGATCCTCAGCTCGGTCCTGCTGTCGACCAGCTTGAACTTGCCCTCGAAGTAGACCGCCACGGCCCCCTGGTAGTTGGGGAAGAGCGACCGCGCCCTGGCGTCGAAGTGCTCCAGCGTCTTCTCGATCTTGTGGCACCCGATCGTGAAGCAGACCAGGCGCCGCGCGCTCGACCCGATGTCGCACAGGTGATCGAGCAGCACATCCAGCCCGTTCTCCATCGTCACGCCCGTAGCGACCACGTCGCCCATCAGGATCGTGGCGTCGGCCGGGATCTCGAGCTTGCGGTACATGTCCTCGCGCACCTGCCAGCGCCCGTCCGCCCGCCGCGATCTCTGCGAGCTCATGAAGGCCGCGCAGTGACGGTTCAGCCCATAGGCGCGCCGCAGAGCGCCCCTCAGATCGAAGTTCAAGCCGCCTCTCAAGAAGTGGAGCACGCAGAGCTGGTGCTCCGGCTGCGACTCGACCAGCTGGCGAAACGGGGCGCTCTCGAGCGCAGCCGCCATGGCCACCGACATGCGCTCGGTGTAGTCGCACCCCACAAGCTCGGGCTTGTTGCTGACGGCCCGGCTCGCCGGCGTGGAGACCAGGTATCGGTCCACGCGCCCCGCGTGGTCCCCCCCGATCTGGTACCAGGCGGCGTCCTGTGCGGCGCTCAATCGTGTCAGGTGCTGCATGCGCGGCCTCCGGCGAGAGACCCGGTGTTCCACGCCGACGCCCGTCCGGTCAACTGCCGGTGCGGGTCACCCGGTGCGCGGCGGAAGGAGATCTGCGTACGCCCCCGAGACGAGGTCTTCCTGGTCGACGGCGAGCTGGTCCACCTCGCCGTGGTGCCTGTCTGACGGCGCGTCCACAGGCTGCTCCGCTATTCCGGTGCAACCGACCACTCCACCTCGAGGAGCATTTTCTGGCTTCACGCCGGCTCGTGGACCAAGCTCGGAAAGCGGCAACTGACGGCCGTGACCACTGCGATAGCGACACACCATGAGAGCGTGCATCCACCGCGGCGCAAGGCAGATCGGCGGCTCCTGCATCGAGCTCGAGTCCGGGGGCAAGCGGCTGCTCCTCGACCTTGGGTTGCCGCTCGACGCGAACCCCGGCGACGCAGCGCTCCTGCCCGCGGTGAAGGGGCTGACTGGCGACGCCGACCCGGAGCTCCTCGGGATCATCATCTCCCATCCCCACCAAGACCACTGGGGGCTGCTCGGCGAGGTCTCGCAGCGGCCCCCGGTGTTCATCGGCGAGGCCGCCGCATCCATCCTGCGCGCCGCGAGCTTCTTCGGGCCCGCCGGCATCGAGCTGGAGCCCAGCGGCTTCCTCCGCCACCGCGAGCGCTTCGAGGTCGGCCCTTTCGCCATCACCCCATTCTTGAACGACCACAGCGCGTACGACGCATACTCCGTCCTCGTCGAGGCGGATGGGCGCCGACTTTTCTACACCGGTGACATCCGGGGCCACGGCCGAAAGGCGCCGATATTCGAGCAGCTCCTCCGGGATCCGCCCGCGGGGGTAGACGTGCTCCTCATGGAGGGCACGAACGTCCCCAGCTCGGGTGTAGAGGAAAAGACAACCGTCTCGGAGAGCGCGCTCGAGCGCGACCTCGTCGAGGACTTCCGCCGCCACGACGGCGTCGTCCTCGTCGCGTTCTCCGCCCAGAACATCGACCGTCTCGTGACCGTCTACCGGGCCGCTCTCCAGGCCGACCGAGAGCTCGTGATCGACCTGTACGCCGCCAGCATCGCCGAGGCCACGGGGCGCAAGTCGATACCGAAGCCCGGCTTCAACAAGCTGCGCGTCTTCCTGCCCCACAGCCAACGCCTGCGCATCAAGCGAGCCCGGGCCTTCGACAAGACGGAGCGGGTCAGGCCCTTCCGCATCTACCCCGAAGAGCTCAGGGAACGACAGGGGCAGCTCGTCCTGCTCTTCAGGGCTTCGATGATCGCGGACCTCGAGCGGGCGGCCTGCCTGGACAACGCCCTGCTGCTGTGGTCGCTCTGGCCCGGCTACCTCGAGGACGACGACGACAGCTCCGGCCTGCGCGGCTTCCGCGAGCGCCACGCGGTGCGGACGGAGATCCGCCACACCTCGGGCCACGCCTCGCTCGAGGATCTCGGCCGGCTGGTCGCCGCCCTCCACCCAGGCCGTCTCGTACCGGTGCACACCTTCGCGTCCGACCGTTTCGAGGCGCACTTCCCAGGTGTGGAGCGCCACGACGACGCAGCCTGGTGGGAGGTGTAGGATGCCGGGAGCCGCAAGGAGCTTCGCTGAAGACGAGCACACGGACCAGTAGCCAGGCCCACCGGCCAGCTCAGGTGCCGGCCAGGACCTGCACGACGCCGCCGCCAAGGGGGAAGTGTATCCAAGCGCTGTGCACGGTGCGGCCGATGCTCTCGAAGGCCTCCGCGTAGGCTCGAAGCTGCCCCGCGTGCTCGCTCGCGGCTGCGCCCCAACCCGCCTCCGGGACCCGCGCGCTCTTGTGGTCGACGATCACCAGCCCGCCGTCCGGGAGGGTCAGCAGCGCGTCGACGGCTCCGACCCAGCGCCCGCGCTCTGCTCTCGGCGCTACGAACTGCACCTCGGTGGCCAGCGTGGCTCCGTCAAACCTTGCCTCGTACCACCGGACAAACCGCTCGCCCGCGCCTACGAGGTCCTCCGGCTGCACGAACCCGCCCACGTTGAAGGCGCGCAGGCAGCGATCTGCAACCAGGGCTCGCTCCTCCGGGCCTGTCTCCGCAAGGGACGGCAAGGCGGCGAGAAAAGCGTGCACGGCCGATCCGGCGGCGGACGCGTCGTCCGGGCGCTCGATGGCGCCGAAGGGGTGCGCGCCGGGCAGGGGCTCTGGCTTCGTCCTCACGCGGCCCGGAGCTTCCGCCGCGCTCGGCCAGGAGTCGCGCGGCTCCAACGGGTGCGTCCAAGGTGTAGGGTTGGCGTGCCATGTGGCCTCGCTCTCAGCGTCCGGCTCCGGCAGATCCTGCGGTGGGTTGACGTCCCGGACTTGAATCATGCGGTCGATCGCCTCGAGGAGGTGCTCTCCGGCGTCCATGTCAGGGAGCACCTCGTTCACGGTGGACAGGCGATCGAGCCAGTCGGTGCCACCCTGCTCGTAGGCGAGCACGAGGCGCTCCCTGGCGCGCGTCAGAGCCACGTAGAGCACCCGAAGCGACTCCTCTTCCTCGAGCTTGGCCTCTTCCGCCCCGGTCTCGCTGGCCAGCGCGTCCTCCTCGAGACCGCATCCGGGTCCGGGCGAAAGCTCTCCGCGCCAGTCCTTGGTGTATCCAAGGGGCCACGGCCAGTAGCGCAGTCGCCGCCCTTCGAGGGGCCGCCCCGCCTCCGGCTCGCCGCCCGTGACGCGCGGCACTCCGAAGATCCGCGGGTCGAAGGTGCGATCGAGCTCGCAGACGACCACGATCGGCCACTCGAGCCCCTTGGCCGCGTGGCAGGTGCTCACGCAGACCGCGTCGAGCCCGCTCGGAGCCGGGCGGGTGTCCGCCTCGGTGGACGCCAGCTTCTCGAGCCAGGTTATGAGGCCGGAGAGCGTCGCCGTGCTCCCGACGGACAACGCCTCGGTCTCGTACTCGATGGCCGCCGCTACCAGCGCGTCGAGGTGACCGGCCCGGCGCAGGGGATCTCCCCATGAGCCGATGCGGCGGTCCACTCCGAGGGCGTGGATGACGGCCGCTGTCACAGCCGAGGGCGAGAGTATCCGGGCGTCGATGGCGTCCAGCCTTGCGAGGAGGCGGTGGTCCTCCCAGGGCACAGGTGCGCCCGCGCCGGGGCCCGCGTCGCGGTGGGCGTTGACCTGCTCCAGGCGTTGGGCCAGCCACGCCGGCGTGTCCGCTTCCGGGTCGGAGTCGACGTGGAGCAGGGTCGCGGCCGCGAGCGAGTCGCGCCGGTCGGCGACGAGACGCAGCCCGGCGAGCACCATCGCACCTTCGCGCGTGCTGAGAAGGCCGGGCTGCCCCAGCGACACGGGAATGCCTTGCTCGGCCAGCGCCCGAGCTACGAGGCTCGCGAAGTAATTCCTGCGGACGAGCACGGCGATCTCGCCAGGGGGCACGCCTTCGGCGACGAGCTCGGCGACCCCCGAAGCGACGCACGCCGCCCTCTGTGGCTGGTTCTTGGCGCCGACCATGTTCCAGCGCTCGAGGGAGATCCCCTCCGGGTCGTGGGTGGGCTCGAGGTGCGCTCCGTCGCCAAGCTCGGGCACGAAGAGCTCGTTGACCAGCTCCACTATCGGGGGACGGCTGCGCCAGTTTTTCGTGAGCCGCGCCGGCGCGGCGGTGTCGTGCCGGTCCCACACCTCCCTCATCAGCCTGGGATCTGCGCCTCGGAATCCGTAGATCGCCTGCTTCTCGTCTCCCACCCAGTAGACCTGCTCCGCCAGATCCAGGAGGCGCTCGAAGATCGCCAGCTGGATGGGGTTCGTGTCCTGGAACTCGTCGACGACCACGAGGCCGATGTCGGAGCTGAGGTCGTCGGCGAGATCCTCGTTCGTGAGCGCGTCGAGGAGGAGGGTCTCGAGGTCGGTGAAGTCGACCAGGCCACGCTCCGCCTTGTAGGCCTGGTAGCTCTGCTCGACACCGATCACGGCCTCGCCGAGGCACCGCTGGTAGGCCCGGACCTGGTCGTGCAGCACCCGGTAGCGCCGCACCCTGCCGCCCGCTCTGCGCAGATCGTCAAGCAGGCCGTCGGCGCCGCTCTTCTTGCCCGCCTCGAGCTTCGCGGCGCTCGCGTGGTCGTTCCATCCCAACGTGGCGCCCCCGGCGAGGTGCTTGAGCGTGGTCTTGGCCTCGCGCGTCACCTTGGTGGTGTCCGACGCCGGCATGCTCGACAGCGCATCCCCGGCCAGGCGGCGCAGCTCGGCGTCCGGATCGTCCTGCTCGATGGGGTGAAGCCCACACAGCATGACCTCGATCAGGGCTTCGGCGCTGTCGGCAAGCTGCTGCCTGAAGCTCTCGTCGGCGATGCGGTTGAGGCGCTTGGCGCCGAGGAGATCCAGCACGACCTTCCCCGGGCTCGGCACTCCCAGGGGCGTGGCGGCCTCCACCAGGTCGAGCCACAGCTCCGGAGATATCGAGCTCAGGAAGCCCTCGAGGTGTCGCCGCTCGCCGTCCTCGGTGAGGACCTCCAGCTGCGGGGAGAGACCGAGCTGCACGGCATAACGCGAGAGTATCTGCTGGCCGACGCTGTGGACCGTGCCCATCAGGGCGAGGTCGAGGCGCTCGACAGCTCTCAGGCGCGCGTCGAAGGCGATCCCCTTCGCGGCCAGGATTCCAGCCTCCACGCGGGCCTTGAGCTCGGTCGCGGCCTTGCGCGTGTACGTCGTGGCGACGAGGCGAGCAGGGTCCAGGCGGCCTTGGGAGATCTCGCCGACCACTACCTCGCAGATGCTGTAAGTCTTGCCGGAGCCGGCGCCGGCCGAGCAGAGTCGCAGCGTGCTCATTGCAGCCCCCTCAGCCCGCACAGCGCCGGGTAGGCGCAGTATCTGCAAGCTTCCACCTTGCCCTTCTTCAGCTCGGCAGCGGAACCCAACGCGATCTCCGCTCCCTCCGGCCGGTCTTCCGCCGCCTGCAGGGGCCGGGCCGGCACCGCCTCGCCCTCTCGAAGCCAACCCTCGGCGGCGGCCAGGGCGCGCCTCAGGGTCTCCCAGGTCTCGGAGATCGGAGGAGCATCTTCCACCGTGCTGTCACCGGCCCCGAGCAGGGACGACCCCTCCGGCGTGAAGAGCCGGGCCACGTCGATGATCAGGTAACCCGCCCGTATGTCGGCCAGCTCCACCGAGCGCTCTGCGCCGAGGGCACGGGCGTAGAAGGCGAGCTGCAGCGCGCGGCCTTCCTTCAACAGCGTCGGGTACTTCTTGGCGCCTGCATACTTGAAGTCAACTACCGCCGGCCTGCCCTCCTCGTCGCGCAGCACGCAGTCGACGAAGCTCAACAGCGCGGAGGGCTCGTCTCCCTCCACGGGCGCCGACACCCGCACCTCGGCCTCGAGCGCGTCCAGCACGTAACGCCCACCCTCGATCAGCGCCCAGAGCGTGCTGACGCTGTTCGTGAGGGATTCGCGCAGGGCCATTCGCTCGGTCGTGGCGGCGCGGGTCGCCAGGGGTGCGGCATCCAGGGCCACCCGCTCGTCGAAGACCGCCCGGGTCCTCGCGACGACCTCCTCCACGGGAACCCTCACGCCGACATACTCGCTGAGCACCCTCTCCAACACCTGGTGGCAGAAGCTCCCCTTGAGCAGGAAGCTGTCGGGGAGGTTCGCGATGGGGCTCGGCCTGATCGACGCGGCGTACTCCAACACCCACTTGAGCGGGCAGGCCAGGCGCGTCTGTACCTCGGTGGCCGAGCGATAGGCCCGCTCCTCGAAGGAGCCGGGGGGGAGCGTCCAGAGCGTCCTGATACCGTGGGGCGGCGCCACCGGGTGCGAAAGAGCGCGCAGGCTCCAGGGAGCCATGCGCTCCGAGCCCTCGAGCACCTCCGACAGCGGCACGGGATCAAGGTCTGCACCGCGCTCGTCACGAAGCCCCGCGCGCACCCTCGTCCAGAGCGGGTGTGGGCGCTCTTCAGCGTCCCGCGGAAGGGAGACCATCAGGAGGGACTCCTCGACGACGGCCAGACCCCGGCGCTCTGCCGAGCGCAGCCCAGCCGCGCGGGCGGCACCGTCGTCGATGGCCAGACCTGCCCTCTGCAGCGCCTCGATGGTGCGGCGCGACCAGGGCTGCGCCAGGTGGACCGAGGTGCCGTGCCCGAGCCACACGACCCGCGCGCAAGGGGGATGGAGGTCGGCGGCCGAGCTGACAAAGCGCACGCAGCCGGCTTCAGGTGCTCTGGACGCGGTGCTCCCGCCGTGGCGTGCGCAGGCTTCGTGCAGACGTGCGAGCTGGGGCTCGGTCATGGAGCGACCCTGGGCCTCCGCGAGCTCGCCCACCAGCGCCGCGCGCGCAGCGAGCTGCTCGAGCGAGGGAACGCGCCCGTCGTCGGGCCGCTCTGCCCGCAGGTGGGCGGCGTATCCTGCGGCCCACCGCGAGACCTCGGAGCAGCGGCTGCGGACGAGGGACGTGCGGATCTCCTCTCCGGCGGGCGCACGCGAGCACTCCAGCCACGTCTCGATGCGTTCGGCCACTTCGCCCTTGGGATCAGCTTCAAATGAGGTCAGCTCCGCCACACAGCTCGTCCACGCACCGCTCCCCAGACCGGGCTGCTCCTCAAGGGCGTGAGCCAGCTTCCGGGCAGCGCGCGCGCGCACCGGGCGGGTGGGCAGGGAGAGGAAGTCGAGCAGCAGCTCGGGGGCGACGGGATCCCAGCAGAGCGCAAGGGCGAGCGGGAGGACCTGGAGGATCGGGCCTGCAGGCGAAGGATCGGGGACGCCCATGGAGGGCAGGCCGGACGCCACGAGGGCCTCGTCGATCCGCAACGCGAGCGCCGCGTCCTCGCAGATCAGCACCGCCTCGCCGGCCGACTCCGCGGCCGCCGCCACCCACTCTACAACGGCGCGAATCGCCTCTGTGTCGCTGTGGGCCTGGCCCATTCTGAGGCTACCGTCGGGTACGACGGAGAGCTCCCGGCCAGAGAGCAGCGCCTCCTGGAGCAGGTAGAGGCTCGAGCCCTCTCGCGCGGAGGGTGTCGCCGCATCGGCGAGCTCACAGCTGAGCGCAGCGAGCACCGGGTGCCACGCCGCGGGCCACATCTCGGGAGCCTCGTGCAAGAGCACCATGTGAGGGGGCAGGGTCTGCACTTCGAGCGCTTCCATCACGCCGTCGATGCGTTCACGGACGCCGGGAGCGAGCGGGGAGTCCACCTGCTCGGCAGCGGCGATGTCGCGTAGAAGTGGTCCGATTCCCTCGGCGGCGTCAAAGGAGCGGCCGCTCCAGGCGGCCATGCGCAGAGCGTCTCTCCTCTCGAGCATAGCCGCCGCCGTGGCCCAGCGGTCGACCTCCATGCTCTCCACCCAGGCCGCGCCTTCGATGGTCTCGAGCCGGGCCGCATACTGGGCTATCCGCTCCACCTGCGAGACAGCCCTGCCGGCGAGGCCGAGCTGCGTCTCCAGCCACGCGAGAAGGTGCAGCGGCTGTCCGTGCAGGATTCCGGCCCCGTGCAAGCCGACAGCGGCGGTTTCGTCGACGAATAGCCCCAAGCTCAGCTCGGTGTCGTTGTTCTCCATGTGAATCTCACCAACATATGCCGAATGGCCCGTCAAACCCGTATCGGGCTATCCCAAGCCCAAGACCAATCCTGGCTGGTCCCTTGGACAGGACCTGTCCAGCGGCAGTGGCAGGCTGGTCGCGCACCTGGAGGCAAACCCCTCGATGGGAAGCGCACGACCAACCTCCCGCCACGCACGCTTCGGCCGGTCAGTACAACGCCGCCGCCGCGGCGTGCTGAGCGGCGACCTCCTCGCGAAGCTCCGCTGGCTCCATGGCCTCGACCGCGGGCCCCCAACCGACAACCCAGCTCGTGAGCTCCGGCGTGACCGGCACCCGCAGGTAGAGCCCCAGGCGCCCGTCCTCCAGGTCTCTCACCTCCCTGAGCCCCGGCCAGCTGCGCTCGCGCACCACCGCTTCGACGCTCCGCTCGAAGGCGAGGAGCACTTCCTGCGGCGGCGAGCCGTCCCGCCATATGCCGAAGCAACGCCGGAAGTGCCTCTGCGGGTCGAAGTCCCTCGGGACGGTGAAGCTCTCGGAGGTGTCCGCGCGCGCGTCCGAGATCCGGTCCACGGCGAAGAGCCGAAAGCCGCCGTCGCCGCCACCGCCCGGCTTGCGCGCGAGCAGGTAGAAGCCGTCTCGGTAGAGCACGACCGTGTAGGGCAGCACGCGCCGCTCCGTGCGCGCCCCGCCGGCGCTCGTGTAGTCGATGTCTATGGGACGGCGCCGGAGAGTAGCGCGGAGCACCACGTCGAGGACGTCCTCTTCAGAGCGGTAGTCCTTCGGCGCATAGGGCACGTAGCAGAGCGCTTGGGACGCAAGCTCGTTCAGGTCGGCGGTGTCGACTCCTCCTCCGGCCTCGAGCCGGTCGAGCACGTCGTGGACGCTGTCGGAGAGCAGGCTGCCCTCGGCGCCCCGCAGGGCCAGCTCGGCAAGCCGCGTCGCCGCGAGCTGGTAGACGGTGGCCGCGAGGGGCACCGAGCCGCGGACGAGGCGCACGAAGGGGCGGTCGTCTACCCTCACCCGCTCGACAAGGGGGTCGAGGCGGTCGTTCAAGACGTGCTCGTTGAGCGCGTTCGCGTATCGCCGCACGGTGCGCTCGTTCACCTCGAGGCGCTCGGCCATCTCGGCCACGGACATGCGCCCCGTCACGCGGCTCTGGAGCAGCAGGATCATCTGCACCATCCTCAGAGCGCTCGGGTAGTCGGGCTTCTCGCTCATCGCCTTCCTCGTCGCGGACCATGAGCATCCCTCGTCTACCATCACGCAGCAAACCGGCGCCCGGCGGCGCGGGGGAGCCGCGTCCTCCACACGCTCCCAACGCGAGAGTCGAGCCATGAGTGGACCGCCAGCGTGCCTCTTCGGAAACCGCCCACGGCCCGAGCCCGTGGAGCCACCGCGCAAGCCCCGGGCCGGGCTGAGGCTGTGGCTTCACCAAGGCCCCGGCCCTTACGACGGCGAGCCCTGCCCGGTGGTCCGTGTGAACACCAAGAGCTTCTACGTGCGCTCTGCTGTCGGCAGGGAGCGCCACCCCGTCGGCGCCTGGCCGCGCTGGCTGGCCGACCGCATGTCTTCGGGTGAGCTCTTCATCGACGGCCACCCCGCGAGCAAGCCGGGCTGGCTCCCGAGCGCCACCGCGGGCCAGGTCCAGGCGCCGAAGCCCGTCGATCCCGAGGCCAGGGAGCTGCGCTTCCTGCGAGCCGCCAACGAGGTGCTGAAGCACTACGAGCGCGAGCGCCGTGACAACGCCCGCACGGCGGAGATCCACGTGCGCGGGGGCAGCCGCGACTACCTGGTGACCGCGCAGACCGACTGGTCCCGACCGCCGCGTTGCACCTGTCCCGACGCTACTCACTCCACACACCTCCACAACGGCTACTGCAAGCACGTCGTCGCCGTGCTCCTCGAGAACGAGGATCTGCGCGGCCAGCTCATCGAGATCTTCTTATGACTGGAACCAGCTTCAGCCGGCGCGCGCGCTCCCAGCTCGGGCTCGTCCGCGAGGGTTACACCTACGACGAAGCCCGGGCGCTGACCGCCGCGACCCTGAGCGCCGGCATCTCGGTGCTCCTGCGCGGGCACCCCGGCGTCGGCAAGTCGACCCTCGCGGCCGAGGTCGCCGAAGCCATGGGCCTGGCTCTCGTCGACATCCGCCTCGCCCAGCGCGAGCCCGCTGAGCTCGGAGGGGTTTACTTCCCGGACCGGGAGCGCGGGGAGCTCGCCCTCTTCCCGCCCGGGTGGGTCCGCAGCGCCTGTCGCGAGCCGGTCTTCGTCTTCCTGGACGAGATCAACGCCGCCGTCACCCGCCTGCACCAGGCCGCCGCGTATCAGATCGTGCTCGAGCGCCGCGTGGGCCCCTTCCGCTTCCACGAGGGGACCGTCGTCATGGCCGCGGGGAACCTCGAGGAGGACAACGCGATCGTGGCCTCGCTCTCGTCGGCGCTGTGCAACCGCTTCGCCCACCTCACGCTTCGCGTCGACGCCGCCTCGTGGGTGCGTTGGGCCGCGTCGGCCCGCATCGACCCACGCATCCAGGCCTACGTGGCCCACGAGGGCGAGGAAGCGCTCTACGACAACAACGGCGAGCACGCCTTCCCGACACCGAGGAGCTGGGCCATGGCCAGCCGCGTCATGGCTGCCAGCAACGAGCACCTGGCGAAGCGTGCCGTCGCCGCCTGCGTGGGCATGGCGGCCGCCGAGCGCTTCTTCTCCTACCTCAAGGTCTTCGGCCGAGTGCCCGTGGAGGCCATCGTCAAGGACGGAAGAGCGATGGACTTCACCAAGGGACGTGACTCGGAGCCGTCATTCGTCTCCGCTGCCGTGTTCGCGCTTGCCGGCTGGCTCTGCCAGGGCGCCGATCTCGGCGCTTCGGGGATCTCTCACGTCGCTGCCTTCCTGCGCTCTCCGGGTCTCGATCCCGAGTACGTCTTCCTCTTCCTCCGCCAGCTCCGGCGGCGCCCGGAGGTCCTCGCCCGCCTTCGCGCAGACGCCGGCTACCGCCGCCAGGCCGGCGAGCTCGTCGACCTCCGGACGGCCTTCCTGCGATGAGCGCCAGGCTACCCCTGCCCGCCTCTCGAGAGATCCTCGCCAGAGAGGCCCGCCGCGTGAAGGCCCTGCGAATGCAGCTGCTCGAGGCGCACCCCTTCTGGGGCTACCTCCTGCTCCAGGTCAAGCTCGTCGCGGCGCCGGAGCTCGACGCCTTCGCCGCCACCGACTGCCTCCGGCATATCTGGTACAACCCGTATCTGACGCGCCACCTCGACGAGCGCGAGCTCGGCTTCGTCCTGGCCCACGAGGTCGGTCACCAGGTAACCGAGAGCGCACCGCGACGGGGAAGACGCAACCGGCGCCTCTGGAACTGCGCCACCGACTACGCGATCAACCGGCTGGTGCACGCCATCAGGACACCGGGCACGGGCGAGCGGCTCTACCGCGCACCCCACGGCTCCATCCCCGGGCTCGGCCTGGTTCGCATCCTCTATGAACCGCGCTTCGAGCGGCTGATAGCCGAGGCCATCTACGAGCAGCTCGCGGCGGACGCCCTGCCGGAGCCCCGCAGCATGACCGTCGTGCTGCGCGCTGCCGCCGGCGGAACCGGAACCGAGAGCATCCGCATACCCGGAGTCATCGATCACGGCGGAGGTCTCGACGTGCACCTGCCCGTCGACCTGACACCCGCCGAGCGCTCGGACCTGAGGAGGCGGATCTCCGCGGCGGTGCGTTCCTGGGAGCGGAGCGGCTCGATCGGCGCCCTCCCGGGCGGCCTGCTCCGCTCCCTCGAGCTGAGTCGTCCGGGCAAGGTGCCCTGGCGGCGCCTGCTGCGGCGCCTCGCGGGGCTCGCAACCGCCCGCGACGACTACACGCTCTCACCTCCCAACAAGCGATACCTCGATCACGACGTCGTGGTGCCGGGCCTGTGGTCCGCGCGCCTCTCCCGGGTCGTGGTAGCGGTCGACACCTCCGGCAGCATGAGCCGTCGCGAGCTCGAGCTCGTCGGCGCCGAGATCCGCCGGATCGCCGAAGAGGTCGACGAGGTCTTCCTCCTCGCCGGGGACACGGAGGTACGCGAGGCCGTCCCCCCCGCCGAGCTCGAGCGCTTCCTTCGCTCCGTCCGCTTCCGCGGCGGTGGAGGCACGAGCCACCGCCCCTTCTTCGAGTGGATACGCACACGAGCCATCCACCCCGACCTCTTCATCGGCCTCACCGACCTCCAATCGTTCTTCCCGGAACGTCCCCCCCAATTCCCGGTCATCTGGGTGGTCCCACCAAGGCACGGCAGGGCGCCTTGGGGCCACGTGGTCACCGTCAACCAAGATCAGGAGCTGCGATGACAAAGACCAAGCGCACACCGTCCAAGCCCGACCGCGACGCGGCCGCCGCCACCCCCTACCCCGACGACCTCACCTACATCCAGGACGAGCTGCGCTGGGTGGAGGCCCGGGCGAGCAGAGTCGCCGCCGAGCTCGCCCTGTGCCGAAACGGGGACTGGCCCACCGGGCGACGCAAGCGCTCTCTCGACGAGGACGAGGACCCACGCACGCTGCGGAGCCGGGCGAAGCGTTTCGGGCAGAAGGAGCGCGAGATCAGGGCAGCCACCGATGCCCGCATCGAAGCCACCAGGGCAAGCGGGCGCGAGCTCGCCTTAGAGACCATATGCCGAACCCTCCAGCTCGACGCCTTCGAGCGCAGCACCCTCCTGCTCGCTGCCGCGCCCTGCTTCTCACGCCACATCGAGGAGCTCCTTGGAGAGCTGGACGTCAGGGGCTTCTCATCCGGCGTGACGGTCGAGGTCGCCTTCGCCTTCGCGGAGCTCGACTTCAAGGAGCGGATCGAGCGCCGGCGCGCGTTCGGCCCGAACGCACCGTTGCTGACCTCCGACCTGATCCAGCTCGACACGGGTCGCAATTTCAGCCCCGCCGACCTCCTCCTCGCAGGCCTGTCGGTCTCCTCCCCCACCTTCGCCCATCTCCTCGGCCGCAAGGAGCTCTGCGACGAGCTGATGGAGTTCTCGTCGGTCGAGACACCCCTCGCCAGCCTCGACCGCGTCGTCCTCTCCGACGAGGACAAGCGACGCATCCTCTCCGTCGTCGAGCGTCACGACCGATACCTCTCCGCTCGCTCCGAGTGGGGCTTCGACGACGTGATCCCCTACGGCCGCGGCGTCCTCATGCTCTTCTGGGGCCCGCCCGGCACCGGCAAAACCCTCACCGCCCACGGCATAGCCGACGCCCTCGGCAAGCGCGTCCTGAACGTGGACATCCCCACCTTCCTCGAGCACCGCGAGGCCGCCCGCTTCCTCCCCCGCCTCTTCCGTGAAGCGCGCATCCAGAACGCCCTCCTCTTCTTCGACGAGTGCGAGACCATCTTCGCCGACCGCCGCCATGGAAACCCCTTCATGAGCGGCCTCCTCACCGAGCTCGAGCGCTTCGAGGGCGTGGCCGTCCTCGCCACCAACCTCCCAGCGGCCCTCGACGAGGCCTTCGACCGCCGCATCCTCGTCAAGGTCCACTTCCCCGAGCCCGACCGAGAAGCCCGCCGCGCAATCTGGCGAAAGCACCTGCCCCCAGCCGCCCCCCTCGCCCCCGACGTCGACGTCGACCTCCTCGCCGACCGCTACGAGCTCTCCGGCGGCTACATCAAGAACGCCGTCCTCACCGCCGTCGCCGACGCCGTCCACTCCAACGGCGACACCCCCCTCATCACCATGCAGCACCTCGAAGCCGGCGCCCGCAACCAAATCGGGCGCCCCACCGACGACAAAGACGCCCTCTCCATACCCACCGCCCGCCTCTCGGACGTCGTCCTCCCCCAAGACCTGTCCACCACCGTCGCCGAGATAGTCGCCGCCGCCCGCAACCGCCGCACCGTCCTCGAGCGCTGGGCCATCGGCCGCCACATGACCGCCGGCAAGGGCATCGCCGCCCTCTTCCACGGCCCCCCCGGCACCGGCAAGACCCTCTGCGCCGAGGCCATAGCCGGCGAGCTCAACCGCCCCCTCCTCACCGCCTCCGTCGCCGCCCTCCGCGCCAAGTGGGTAGGCGAGACCGAGGCCAACCTCGTCCGCCTCTTCCGCTCCGCCCGCGCCCAGTCCGCCGTCGTCCTCCTCGACGAGGCCGACTCCCTCCTCTCCGAGCGCGGCACCGGCCACGCCTCCCGCCACGACGACTCCGTCGTCAACGTCCTCCTCACCCAGCTCGAGCGCTTCGACGGCCTCGCCCTCCTCGCCACCAACCTCCCCGACCGCCTCGACCGCGCCCTCACCCGCCGCCTCACCTACACCCTCCCCTTCCCCCTCCCCGACACCCCCGCCCGCGAGCTGATCTGGCGCGGCCTCCTCCCCCCCACAGCCCCCCTCGCCCCAGACGTCGATCCCACCGCC
>CAZQPP010000133.1:0-16737 GCA_964594295.1 uncultured Myxococcales bacterium
CAGAGGTAGCTCACCCGCGCGGTCTCCTCACCCGCCGTCTGCGTCGCCGGCGCCCCACAGCCGAGGGCGCCCAGACACAAAGAGGAGAGCAGGAGAAGGGCTCCCGCACGTCTTGACCAATGCCCCATCACTGTTAGCCTTTGCGACGGCCGGCTCCCCCCGCCGGAGGTCCCATTGTCCACGTCGTCGGTAACCATGGCTGCACTGGTCATCATAATCCTTGTCGTCGTCCTGATCGTCATCGTGATGGCGGTGGGGATCTACAACACCCTCGTAACGTTACGGAACCGCTTCCGCAACGCCTTCGCCCAGATAGACGTCCAGCTCAAGAGGCGACACGACCTCATCCCCAACCTCGTCGAGACCGCCAAGGGCTACCTCAAGCACGAGCGGGAGACCCTCGAGGCCGTCACCCAGGCCCGCAACGTGGCGATGTCGGCGGCCAAGGCGGCCGGCGCCGCCCCCGGCGCCCCCGACGCGATGAAGGCCCTCGCCAGCGCCGAAGGGGCCCTGACCGGTGCCCTCGGCCGCCTCCTCGTCACCATGGAGGCCTACCCGGATCTGAAGGCGAACGAGTCCATAAACCGGGTCATGGAGGAGCTCACCTCCACCGAGAACCGCATCGCCTTCTCCCGGCAGGCCTTCAACGACGCCGTGACGGCCTACAACATCAGCCGCGAGAAGTTCCCCAACGCCATGGTGGCAGGGCCCTTCGGCTTCACCGAGGCCTCCCTGCTCGAGATCGAGTTCGCGGAGGGGGAGAGAGAGGCTCCGAAGGTGTCGTTCTAGGAGCCCCTGGCGCGCCGCGCCTGCATCATCTCGGCCGCTCGAGCGGACGGATCTTCGGCTACTCCAGCGTCGGCGGCATCGCCGGAACGCTGCTGGGGGGCGCGATCCTCATCCCCTTCGCCGGCATCCAGGCCACCGCCGTAATCCTCCTCGCTGCCCTCGGCGTCATCAGCCTCGCCGTGCACGCTACGTTGCTGCGAGCAGGTGTCGCGCTCGTTCTCGTCGCCGTCGGCCTCATCCCGACCGGAGCCAGCGATGCCTCGGTCCTGCACAGCGAGGACAGCGTCTACGGGCACCTCGAGGTGCGACAGGGCCCGGGCGGACGACGCCTGATCCTGGGCAGCCCCTACTCGGTGCAGTCCATCGGCGGGCAGGGCATGGAGCGAGGTCGCGGCGGCATCTTCTCCGCGGGCCCGGAGCTGAGCCGCCTGAAGCCCTGGCGGAGGTCGCCGCGCGAAGCCCTCATCCTCGGTCTTGGTGCTGGCTCGATGGTCCGCCCCACCAAAGCCCTGCATCCGGGGATCGAGGTGCACGGCGTGGAGATCGACGGCCGCGTCGTCGAGCTGGGCCGCAGGTGGTTCGACCTCGAGCTACCGGAGGAGAGGGTACACGTGCTCGACGCGCGAGCCTTCGTCCGTGGGACGGACATGCGCTTCGACCTGGTGATCCCGGATGCCTACAAGCCCCCGACCATTCCGTACCACCTCGCCACCGTGGAGTTCTTCGGAGAGCTTCGGCGCGTCATGACCGAAGACTCGCTGCTGCTGGTGGACTACTCGGGGCTGAGGCACCGCGAAGGTCCGAGCGCGAGGCTCCTTTCCACCGTTGGCGCCGTCTTCGAGCGGGTGGAGCGATTCAGGCTACGCTCGAGCGTCAACAGCATGATCTGGGCGTGCGCGGGCGAATGCACCGTGGATCGGTCGCGCCTCGGCCCCCGCTGGTCCGCTGTGCGGGCCCCGGAGGAGGGCGGCCCGGCCGTGCTCACTGACGATCGCAACCCGGTGGAGCTGCTCCAGGAGGTCGAGATGCTGCGCTACGCTCTGGGTGCTCTGTGAAGGCTCCGGGGCAGGGCGACGCCGCCTACATGTACGGGTTCTGACCCGAAGCGTGCTGGGTGGTGTCCTCGACGCGCTCCACCTCGGGCACGGCCTCCTTTATTCGGCCCTCGACGCCCTGGTAGAGGGTCATGGCTGCCATGCCGCATCCCGTGCACCCGCCGCCCATGAAGACGTAGGCGACGCCGTCCTCGAACTTTACGAGGTCGATGAAGCCGCCGTGGCCTGCGATGGAGGGGTTGATCTCGTCGTCGAGCAGGGTCTGGATGCGGGCGGCGACGGAGCCGGGCTCGAAGGAGGGGGCGGCCGCGTTCGGGTTCTCGAAGCGGAAGCCGGCCCTGCCGTCCTCCTCGGCGAAGTCGATGGTCGTGCCGTTGAGGTGCTCGAGGCTCTCGGAGTCGACCACGAGGCGGACGCCACCGTCCTCCACGGTCGTGTCGCCCTCCTCCGGCCCTTCCTCACCCACGAGGTCCATGCCGTAGCGGAAGCGCCGGCCCATGCGGCGAGCCACGACGCGCACCGCGGCGTCCTTGCACTCCTCCGCCTCGAGGAACTCCATGAGCCTCTCGCGGGCGGTGTCGGTCAGGCCGAGGGTGAAGGTGTCGGTGGCGTCAGACATGGAGGGCTCCTGGGTGGCGCGGGGCGTGTAGCACAGTAGGCACGACGCCGGAATGGTCAAGGCTCCGGTGGCCTTGCGCCGCGCGGGCAGGGCGTGTCAGCCCTTCTTGCTCTTCTGCAGCGCCGCCATCAGCTTCTGGGCCATCAGGCTCGGCCCTTCGTCGAGCTGCTTCTTCTCCTCCCTCGCCGCGGCGTGCCAGGCATCCATGTCGGCGCGCTCGGCGTCCTCCTTGGCGGCCGTCTGGCTGAGGCTGATGCGGCGGGAGGCGAGGTCGACGTGCAGGACCTTCGCCTTGGTCTTGCGCCCGATGGCGAAGAGCCTTCTCAGCTCGTCGTTCGGCTCGCACTCGATCTCGGAGCGGGGGAGCAGGGCGGTGACGCCGGGGGCGAGGCGCACGAAGACACCGAAGCGCTCGATGCGCTCGACCTCGCCTTCGACCGTCGTTCCGGCCGAGAAGCGTTGGTCGGCGGCCTCCCAGGGGTCGCCCTCGGACATGCGCACGCTCAACGCGAGGCGCTTGCGCTCCGCGTCTACACTGAGCACGCGGACCTGGACCTGCTCGTCCTCCGAGAGCACCTCGGAGGGGTGGTTGATGCGCCTCCAGGCGAGCTCCGAGATGTGGGCGAGGCCCTCGAATCCGGGATCGAGCTCCACGAAGGCGCCGAACTCGGTGATGCGGGCGACGCGGCCGGTGTAGGTGCGGCCCTCCTCGAAGCGCTCCGCGGTCTCGTGCCAGGGGTCCGCGCGCAGGGCCTTCATCGAGAGGGTGATGCGCTCCTCCTCCCAGTCGATGCGCAAGACCTTCACGCGCACCCGGTCGCCGGTGACGAAGGCCTTCTCGAGGTCCTCGATGCGCTCCCAGGAGATCTCGGAGCGGGGCACGAGCCCCTCGACCCCGCCGAGGTCGACGAAGATGCCGAAGTCCTTGATGTTCTTGATTCGGCCCGAGAGGACCGCGCCCTCCATGAGGGTCTTCTTGGTCTCGGCAGCCTGCTCGGCGGCTTCGGACTCGAGCTGGGCCCTCCGGGAGAGCACGATGTCTCGGCCCTCCTCGTAACGAACGATGCGGAAGCGCAGCGTGCGGCCGATGAAGACCGAGGCGTCCTCGACGTGGTGGGTGTCGACCTGGGAGATGGGGCAGAAGGCCCGGCGGCCGCCGATCTTGACCTCGAGGCCGCCCTGGTTCACTCCCGAGACCTTCCCGTCGATCGGGATGTGCGAGTCGAAGGCGGCGCGGAGCTGTGCTTCGTCCTGGGCATCGGCGTGGAGCGCGGTCGAGAGCTCGATGCCGTGGCGCATGCCCACGACCCAGGCCGTGATCGGGTCGCCCTCCTTGACCGAGACCTTGCCCTCGTCGTCGCTCAGCTCGCGCAGCGGGATGCTTCCCTCCGACTTGCCGCCGAGGTCCACGAAGGCCAGGTCCTTGGTGAGGATGACGATGCGGCCCTCGATCTGGTCGCCGGGCTGAAGGCCCCCTTCGATGTCCGCGTCCTTCTCGTCGAGCAGGGCGCCGAAGTCCTCGCCGCCGTCGTCGACGGTGACGAGCTCGCGGGCCATCTCCGGGCGCTCCTCGGGCTCGGCGGCCGGCAGGGGCGCCTCTTCCGACGTGTCCGCGGTCGGCGGGACCGGGAGGGGCGGCGCCTGGGAGACGCCGTTGCCGATGACCGCCTGGCTGGGCTTCGGCGGCCGCTTCGGCTCTCCGACCTTTCGCCGCTTCTTGACGTCGTCCGTTCGGCGTTTTGCTGCTTGTTTCCTGCTCATGGCTCGTACCCGAGGTTTGGAGACAGCCAGCTCTCGGCCTCGTCCGGGCTCATGCCGGTGCGGGCCGCATATGATCGCACCTGATCCCTGCCCACGCGGCCGAGGGCGAAGTAGCGTGCCCTCGGGTGCGCGAAGTACCAGCCGCTGACCGAGGCCCCGGGCGACATCGCGCAGGTCTCGGTCAGCCGGATTCCGGTGCTCTCTTCGACCCCGAGCAGGTCGAAGAGCACGCGCTTGCGGCTGTGCTCCGGGCAGGCGGGGTACCCGGGGGCGGGGCGGATGCCCTGGTAGCGCTCGCGGATCAGGTTGCCGTTGTCGAGGTCCTCGCCCGCCGCGTAGCCCCACGCGACCTTGCGGACGTGCTCGTGGAGCTGCTCGGCGAATGCTTCCGCGAGGCGGTCGGCGAGGGCCTTGGCCATGATGGCCGAGAAGTCGTCGCCCCCCTGCTCGTGGCGCCGCACGATCTCTTCGAGGCCGAGGCCGGCGGTCACCGCGAAGGCGCCGATGTGGTCCGGCAGGCCGCTCCGACCGGGGGCGACGAAGTCCGACAGGCAGAGGTTCAGGCTCTTCTCCCCGGCACCTGCGCGTTGCTGGCGTAGCATTTGGACGCGCGCGAGCTCGGTGCTCCGCTGCTCGTCTGTGAAGAGCACGACGTCGTCGCCGTCGGCGGCGGCCGGGAAGAGCCCGAAGACCCCCGAGGCGCGGAGCTCGCCGCCGGCCGCGAGGCCGTCGAGGGCTTCGAGGGCCTGCTCGTGGAGCTTGCGCGCCTGCTCGCCGTGGCGCGGGTGATCGAAGATCTTCGGGTAGCGCCCCTTGAGCTCCCAGGCGGAGAAGAAGGGCGACCAGTCGACGTAGGGCACCAGCCTCTCGAGGGGGACGTCCGCGAGCACGTGCACACCAGGCTCTGCCGGAGGAGGGGCTGGGCCCTCACCCTCGGCCCGCCAGTCGATCCGCAGCCGTCGCGACACGGCCTCCTCGTAGCTCAGCAAGGCCCTCTGTTGCTTCTCCTCGTGGCGGGAGCGCTCCTCCTCCTGGGCCTCCCGGTTCGCCTCGCAGAAGGCCGGGCGCCGCTCCTCGCTCAAGAGCTCGGTGAGCGCCGGCACGGCTCGGGAGGCGTCGCTGACGTAGACCACCGGGCCCGAGTAGCGCGGCGCGATCTTCACGGCGGTGTGGCGCCGGCTCGTGGTGGCGCCGCCGATGAGCAGGGGCAGGTCGAGGCCGGCCCTCTCCATCTCGGCGGCCACGTGGCTCATCTCGTCGAGGGAAGGGGTGATGAGCCCGCTCAGCCCGACCGCGTGCACGCCGTGCTCCGCCGCCGCGGCGAGGATCTCCTCGCAGCGCACCTTCACGCCGAGGTCTACGATCTCGTAGCCGTTGCAGCCGAGCACCACGCCGGCGATGTTCTTGCCGATGTCGTGCACGTCGCCCTTCACGGTGGCGAGCAGTACCCTGGAGCGCTCGGCGGCTGCTCCTGCGGCCTCCTCGTCGCCCTCGAGGTAGGGCGCCAGCCAGGCGACCGCGCGCTTCATCACGCGGGCGCTCTTGACGACCTGCGGGAGGAACATCTTCCCGTCCCTGAAGAGGTCGCCGACGGTCCTCATGCCCTCCATGAGGGGCCCCTCGATGACGTGCAGGGCCTTGCCGTGCTTCTTCAGCGCCTCCTCGGTGTCCTCGTCGACGTGGTCCGTCACGCCGTGGACCATGGCGTGGCCGAGCCGCTCCCCCACGCTGCCCTTGCGCCACGCTTCGTCGACCTCGGCCTTCTTCCCGCTCCCGCGCACCCGCTGGGCGATATCGACGAGGCGCTCGGTGGCGTTGGGCCTGCGGGCGAGGATCACGTCCTCGACCCGCTCCTTGAGCTCGGCCTCGATCTCGTCGTAGACCGCGAGCTGGCCGGCGTTGACGATGCCCATGTCCAGGCCCGCGGCGATGGCGTGGTACAGGAAGACCGCGTGCATGGCCTCCCGGACCGCGTTGTTCCCGCGGAAGGCGAAGGAGAGGTTGCTGATGCCTCCGCTGACCTTGATGTCGGGGAACAGCGCCTTGATCTGCCGCGTGGCTTCGATGAAGGCGAGGCCGTAGGAGTCGTGCTCTGCGATGCCCGTCGCGACGGTGAGCACGTTGGGATCGAAGATGATGTTGCTCGTCTCGAAGCCGCACCGGCCGGTCAGCAGGGCCACGACGCGCGACGCGATGGAGACCTTGTGCTCGACGCTGGTCGCCTGGCCCTGCTCGTCGAAGGCCATCACCAGGACAGCCGCCCCAAAGCGCCTGCAGGTCCGCGCCTGCTCGAGGAAGGCCCCCTCTCCCTCCTTGAGGCTCAGCGAGTTCACGACGGCCTTGCCCTGCACGCACTTGAGCCCCGCCACGATGGTCTCGAAGCGGGAGCTGTCGATCATGACGGGCACCCGCGCCACCTCGGGATCGGCGGCCACGAGGTTCAAGAAGCGGGTCATGGCGGCCGCCGAGTCGAGCAGGCCCTCGTCCATGTTGACGTCGATGAGGTTGGCGCCGTTTCGGACCTGCTGCCGGGCCACGTCGAGGGCCTCTTCGTACGCTTCCTCCCTGACCAGTCGAGCGAAGCGCCGCGATCCGGCGACGTTGGTGCGCTCGCCGATCATGGCGAAGGTGCGCACGTCGGGGCGCAGCACGAGGGGCTCGAGGCCGGCGTAGCTGGTGTGCCGCGGCAGCTCGGGCAGCTCGCGCGGCGGCAGGCCCCTCAGGGCTTCCGCGATGGCCTTGATGTGCTCCGGGGTCGTCCCGCAGCAGCCGCCGGCCACGTTGAGCCAACCCTCCTCCGCGAAGGAGCGCAGCACGCGGGCCGTGTCCTCGGGGTGCTCGTCGTACTCTCCGAGCTCGTTGGGGAGCCCCGCGTTGGGGTAGCAGGCCGTCAGGGTGGGGCACAGGGCGCTCAGGAGCTGCAGGTGGGGCCGCATCTGGTCGGCGCCGAGGGCGCAGTTCAGGCCCACGGTCAGCGGCCGGGCGTGCTCGACCGAGACCCAGAAGGCCTCGAGGGTCTGCCCCGAGAGGGTGCGCCCGCTGGCGTCGGAGACTGTCACCGAGAGCATCAGGGGCACGCGCCGGCCGATCTCCGCGAAGACCCGCTCGGCGGCGTCTACGGCCGCCTTCGCGTTGAGCGTGTCGAAGATGGTCTCGATGAGCAGGACGTCCGAGCCGCCCTCGAGGAGCCCGCGGATCTGCTCGGCGTAGGCGGCCTCGACCTGATCGTAGGTCACCGCCCTGTAGCCCGGGTCGTCTACGTCGGGCGACAAGGAGAGTGACTTGTTGGTTGGCCCGACGCTCCCGGCGACGAAGCGCGGCCGGTCGGGGTGCGCGACCTCCACCTCGTCCGCCACGCGTCGCGCGAGGCGAGCCGCCTCGACGTTCATCTCGAAGCACAGCGCCTCGGTGCCGTAGTCGGCCTGGGAGAGGGCCTGGGCGCCGAAGGTGTTGGTCTCGACGATGTCCGCGCCGGCCTCGAGGAAGCCGCGGTGGACCTCGGCCACGACGTCGGGCCGGGTCAGCACGAGGATGTCGTTGTTGCCGGCGAGCTCCGTCGCGTGCTCTCTGAAGCGCTCCCCGCGGAAGTCGGCCTCACCGAGGCCGTAGCGCTGAAGCATCGTCCCCATGGCCCCGTCGATGACGGCGACGCGGCGCTGGAGGATCTCTGCGAGCTGGGTGCTGCGCTTCATGCGGCCCGCTTAGCACAGAAGGGCGGATAGCGCGCTATCCGGGGAGGCCCGCTCGCGGCTCGTGCTCGCCGGCCCCGTGTGCCAAGCTGCGCCCATGCGTGCCGTAGTGATCCACCGCCCCGGCGGCTATGACCGCCTGAAGATCGAAGAGCTCCCCGACGCCCCGCCAGGACCGGGCGAGGTCGCGGTGGAGGTCTCCGCGGTCGGCGTGAACTTCGCCGACGGGGCGGTGCGCATGGGGCTCTACCAGTCGGCCAAGGACTACGTGGGCTGGCCGATAACGCCCGGCTTCGAGAGCGCGGGGGTGGTGTCGGCGGTAGGGGAGGGCGTGGACGACATCTCGCCCGGGGCGCGGGTGATCGCCATGAGCCGCTTCGGCGGCTACGCGACGCGCGTGGTCGTGCCTCGGGACCAGGTCTTCTTGATGCCCGAAGGCCTGGGCATGGAGCAGGCCGCGGCCTTCTCGGTGGTCTACCTGACCGCCTACTACGCGCTCTTCGAGCTCGCGCACCCTCGCCCGGGCGCCGACGTGCTCGTGCACTCCGCCGCGGGCGGGGTCGGCGGCGCGCTGCTGCAGCTCGGCCGGATCGCAGACCTGCGCTGCGTCGGCGTCGTCGGCGGCTCCCACAAGGTCGAGGCCGCGAAGCAGCGCGGGGCGGCGGAGGTCATCGACAAGTCGACCGCGGACCTCTGGGCCGAAGCGGAGCGCCTCTCCCCCGAGGGCTACGACGTGGTCCTCGACGCCAACGGCGTGGCGACCCTGAAGCAGAGCTACGAGCACCTGCGTCCGACCGGCCGGCTCGTCGTCTACGGCTTCGCCACGATGCTGCGCAAAGGCCGCGGCAAACCCAACTGGCCGGGACTGGCCCTGGCCTGGCTCCGCACCCCTCGCTTCGATCCCCTCGAGATGACCAACTCGAACCGCTCGGTCCTCGCCTTCAACCTGAGCTACCTCTTCGCGGAGAAGACCCTGCTCGGCGAGGCGATGGGCAAGCTCCTCGGCTGGCTCGAAGAAGACCGCATCGAGGCGCCGCCGGTGACCGCCTACCCCTTCGAGGAGGTGGCGAAGGCTCATCGGGACATCGAGGGGGGCGCGACCGTGGGGAAGCTGGTCTTGAGGGTCGCTAGCTGAGCTCCCGCTCCGCCTCCTCGAACTCGCGCTCGGCCTGCTCGAGGCGCTCCTTCGTCTCGACCCAGCGCTCGGTCAGCTCGTCTGCGCGCTCGCGCAGCTCGGAGCGCTCGCGGAAGACGCCGCCGTCGACCTGCTTGGCGTAGAAGTCGGGGTCCGAGATGAGCAGGTCGAGGTCCGCGAGGGCCTGCTCGGTCTCGGCGATGGCGTCCTCGATCTCTTTGACCTCGCGCTCGAGGGGTCCGAGCTGCTCGGTCCTGCGCTTGCGGAGCTCTGCGGCGGCGCGGCGCTCGTCTTTCCGGCTGAGCTTCTGCGGCTCCGTCGCGGCCTCGTCGACCTGCTCGAAGCTCTCCGGCTGCGCCTCCTGCGTCGCCTCGGCGGCCTTCTTCTGCGACCGCCAGTTGTCGTAGTTGCCTTCATAGCGGAGCGCGTCACCGTCTCTGAGCTCGACGACGGCGCTGGCGAGGGCGTTGATGAAGTGCCGGTCGTGGCTGACGAAGACGATGGTGCCTTCGAAGGTGAGCAGCGCGTGCTCGAGGGCGGCCCTGGCCGTCACGTCGAGGTGGCTGGTGGGCTCGTCCAAGAGCAGCAGGGGCGCGGGCTTGAGCAGCATGCGGGCCAGCGCGAGGCGCGCCTTCTCCCCCCCCGAGAGCACGCCGACCGGCTTCTCCATGTCCTCCTCGCGGAAGGCGAGGGCGCCGAGGGCCGCGCGCACACGGCGGATCGGGGCTGCCGGGTCGACCGCGGTCGCCAGGGTGAGCACGGTCGCGTCGAGGTCGAGCTCGTGGACCTGGTGCTGGGCCAGCGTCGCGGTGTGCACCCGCTCCTCGAGGGGGATGCTGCCGGCGAGGACCTTGAGCAGGGTGGACTTGCCGGTCCCGTTGGCGCCGAGCAGGGCGACGCGCTCGCCCCGCTGCACGGCGAAGTCGACGCCGCGCAGGACCGGCTCGGCTCCGTAGCCTACGACGGCGCTCTCGAGGCTCGCCACGAGCCGCGCCGTGCGCTCGGGCTGCGGGAAGTCGAAGCCGCGGAGCGACGAGCGCTTCCTCTCCGGCGAGCTCACGCCTCCGGACGCGTCCGAGCGCTCCAGCGCCTTGATGCGGCTCTGGACCTGCTTGGCCTTGGTGTTCTTGTAGCGGAAGCGCTCGACGAAGCGCTCTACCTCGGCCCGACGGCGCCGCTCGTGGGCGGCGGCGTGCTCCTCCTGGGCCGCCCTGAGCTCCCGCGCCGCGATCCAGCTGGTGCAGTTCCCCGCCCAGCGCACCACCGAGGCGCTGTCGACCTCGAGCACGTCCGTCACGAGGCGGTCCAGGAAGACCCGGTCGTGGGAGACCACGACGAGGGCGCCATGGTGCTCCTGCAGGAAGGTCTCGAGCCACTCGAGGCTCGGCAGGTCGAGGTGGTTCGTGGGCTCGTCGAGGAGCAGGACGTCGGGGTGAGCCAGCAGCAGCTTGCCGAGCACGATGCGCATCAGCCAGCCGCCGCTGAAGGTGGCCGCCGAGCGCGTCATCTCCTCGTCGGAGAAGCCCAGCCCCGACAGTATTCGCTTCGCGCGCGCCTCTACGCCCCGCCCGCCGAGGGCCGCGAGCTGGTCGTAGAGGGCCCCGAGCTCGGCGGGGTCGTCGCCCTCCTCGCCGGCCCTCTCGCCACGCGCGACGCTCTCGATCCTGTCTATGCGCCGTTCGAGCTCGCGGACCTCGGGCGCGCCGTCGAGCACGATCTCCAAGACCGGCCTCTCGCCGATCTCGGCCACCTCCTGGGGGAGGTAGCCCAGGCGCTGGCCGCGGCTGCGCCGTATGATCCCCGCGTCCGCCTCGTCGTAGCCCGCGAGCAGGCGCAGCAGGGTGGTCTTGCCCGAGCCGTTGGGTCCGACGACCCCGAGGCGGTCCGTATCGGAGATGTGGAAGGACACCTCCGAGAGCACCGGGAGCCCGCCCGGCGCGCGGGAGACCTGTTCGAGGGCGATCATGTGGCGCCGGGTAGCAGGATGAGGAAGCGGTGTCCATGCAGCGCGGGCCTCGGAGCCGAGATAAGCCGCACTTCGGCTGGCACCACGGCAGCTCCCCGCAAAAAACGCCGAAACCGGAGTGCCGGCTTCAGCGAGGCTGTCCCATGCGGCCCAAGGGCAGCGTGAGCAAATGGTTGCGCCGAGGCCCGACCTGGCGTAAACCCCGCATCCGCCCCGAGACGATTTCGAAGGGTCTCCTATGCCACACGCACTCTGTCTCGAAGGTCAGCGCGTCGCCGAGGAGCTCTACGCGCTCCTGACGACTCTCGATCCACTCGTCTGGAGGCAGGATCTCGAGGCCGCGGCGCGCCGGCGCCTCGAGCGGCTGAGCGCCCACGTGCGGACCATTCTGGAGTCCGTGGAGCTCCCGGAGGGAGACCGCCGACTCGCCCAGCTCAGGGAGCGCCTCTCCGCCGTGGGCAGGGTTGCTGACGATCACATCGCCCGCTTCTCGCGGTCGGCGAGGCAGCGCCGAAAGGACTGGCGCCTCCTCACCCAGCGGCTGCAGGCCGCTCACCTCGGCGTCGCAGACAGCCTCAAGCTCCAGGACATCCACGTCCCGGCCCTGCGCCCCACCAACCACGGGCGCAAGGTCTTCCACGTGGCGATGGGCGTGGTCTCGCTGCTCTGCGCGCAGCACCTGCTCGAGCGCACCGGCATGATCGCTGTCATGGTGGCGCTGACGGGCTGGGCCTGGTCCATGGAGTACCTCCGCAGGGACCGGCCGCACCTGAACCAGAAGCTGATGTCGTTTTTCGGGCCGATGGCGCACCCCCACGAGTGGTACCGGGTGAACTCGGCCACCTGGTTCTCGACCGCGTTGCTCGTGCTCGCCTGCTTCGCCCCGCTGATGGCCGCGTCCACTGCGCTGGTCGTGCTCGCTTTCGGCGATCCCGCCGCCGCCGTCATCGGACGTCGCTTCGGGCGGGTGAAGCTCTACCACGGCCGCACGCTCGAGGGCTGCTGCGCCTTCGTGGCGGCCGGCACCGCCGCCACCGCGCTGATGTTCGCGATCTACTACCCGCAGGTCGCGCCATGGGCTGCCTTGACCATCGCCGGCACCGCCTCCGTCGCGGGCGCCGTTGTCGAGCTCTTCAGCCAGAAGATCGACGACAACCTCTCGGTGCCGCTCGCCGCCGCGGCCGCGACGGCGCTGATGGCGCTGCTGCTGGGGGTCTGAGCCCTCTGCGCCTCTGCGCCTCTGCGCGAGAATCCTCCCTCGGCGTGCTTCAGCCCCGGGTCGAGGCACAGAGCCTACAAGTCGAGCTCGACGGCCTGAGCGATCTCCCGCCCGATGGCCAGGCACGCCGTGGCCGCTGGTGACGGGGCGTTGCACACGTGCAGCATGCGCGTGGAGTGGATGAGGTGGAAGTCGTCGTAGAGGCCGCCGTCCCTGCACAGAGCCTGGGCGCGGACGCCGCAGGGGGCGGGGCGCAGGTCCTTTGCCCTGATGTCGGGCACGAGGCGCCTGACCGCGGAGGCGAAGGCTGCGCGTGAGGCGGCCCTGAGCTGCTCGGTCAAGGCCACGTGCCAGTGCTTCGCCGCGAGCCGCCAGACGCCGGGGTACACGAGCATGCCGAAGACCTCGCCGAGGTCGATGTCGAAGCGGCTGTAGCCCTCGCGGGAGAGGGCCAGGACTGCGTTCGGCCCGCACTCGACGCGGTCCTCGATGGTGCGTGTCAGGTGCACCCCCAAGAAGGGCAGGCCGGGGTCCGGTACCGGGTAGATCAGGGTGCGGCAGAGCCCCGAGGCCTCATCGCTCAGCTCGTAGAAGCAGCCCCGGAAGGGCACGATGCGCATGCCCGGCGAGTCGCCCACCATCTCGGCGACCCGGTCGGAGTGGAGGCCGGCGCAGTTGACCACGTAGCCCGCGCTCAGCTCCTCGTCGCCGGCCTGCAGCACGACCTCGTTCCCGCTCCGGTCGATGGAGCGCACCTCCTTGCCGAGGTGGATCGTGGCTCCCTTCTCCCGCAGCCCGTCGGCGAGGTGTTGGGCGACCCGGCCGAAGTCGACGATGCCGGAGTCCTTCACGTGCAGGGCGGCGAGGCCCCTGGCGTGGGGCTCGAGCTCCTTGAGGTGGTCGGGCTCGATGGTCTCGGCGTCGACCTTGTTGGCGGCGGCCCTGCGCGCGAGGTGACCCATGCGCGGCAGGTCCTTCTCGGTCACCGCGACGATGACCTTGCCGGTGATGCGGTGCGGGATGTCGGCTCCCCGGCAGAGCTCGATGAGGGCCCTTCGCCCTTCGCGGGTGAGGCGGGCCTTCAGCGAGCCCGGCTCGTAGTAAATGCCGGAGTGGATAACGCCGGAGTTGCGCCCCGACTGGTGCTTCGCGAGAGAGTCCTCCTTCTCGATCAGCGCGAGCTGAAGGTAGGGGTCCTGCTCGAGGAGTCGCCAGGCGACGGCCAGACCGACGATGCCGCCACCGACGACGGCAACATCCACTTGTTCCACTTCTTGCTCCGGTTAGGTGGGGCAGGCGTTTCGGCACGAAACTCCCGCGGTAGGGGCGTTCTGCTTCAGAACGGCCCTACCGCAAACAAGGAGTTTGCAGGTTGAGGGAGCGGGACCTTAGCATCAGGAACCATGAGCATCACCCGCGGCACCCTCCGTCTATTCCTCCTCTTTTTGTTCGCGGTGGCGCCGGCCTGCGCTGGGGAGGACGCCGCCCCGGCCGAGGACGCCGCCCCGGCCACTGCGGACCCGGGCACGGTCGAGGAGCTGCCCGTCCCGAGCGACGTGGGCTCCACCGACCCCGGTGCGGCTGATCCAGGCGCGCCTGATCCGGGAGAGGAGGCCGACCTCTCGGCGGATGTCGAGCAGACCGTGGACGTGCCCGGCGACACGGGAGATGAGGCCGCGGGCGTTGACGCGCTCGAGCCGACGGACCCCGGGCCGCCTCAGCCTTCCGAGGTGCCCGCCGGCGTGCTCACCGTGGCCGGGCTGCCTGCCGAGTGGAACGGCAGCACGCCCCTTCCCCCGGCAGAGCCCGGCGGAGAGCCGCGGCCCTTCTCCTGGAGGGTGCCCTCCTCCGGGACAACCGTGGATCTGCTCGCGGCCTCCGCCGCCGACGACCCCGACCCGGACACCGAGGCCGACGCCTATCCGCCATTGGAGCTGAACCTCGATGGGGCCGAGCTGTCGTGCACGGGCCCGGAGGGCGAGACCTGGCAGCCCGGCTCCGACCCCGAGCGGCCCGGCGTGCCGGATCCGGTCGCGAGCGGCGCCCCCGCCGGGCCCGACGTGCTCTTGCGTTACCGCGTCGCCGAGGACGCGCCGCTCCCCCTCGGACAGGTCGAGTGCGGAGTTGTGGTGCCTTCCAAGGACGGCCGGCACCTCCACGAGGCCCGCTTCTCCTTCGAGGTCGTCGAGCGCAGCGAGGATCTCGATCCCTTCGAGGAGGAGGAGACCTGGCTCATCACCTTCTCGCGGGACGAGTTCAGCATCGCGCTCGCGGAGGGCGAGGGCGGCGTGACCATCGAGGCACAGCCCGTCCCCAACGGCTCCCCGGACTTCGAGGAGGCCCTGCTGGCCGTCGGCGTGCTCGGCGCCAACGCCGACTTCAACGAGCAGCTCCTCTCCCTCTGGCACCAGCGCTTCAAAGAGCAGCTTCGCGGCATGTTCGGCATCGAACCCGACGGCACCCACGGCCCGGACTCGGTAAACCTGCGCTTCGCCTTCGAAGGCGACCCCGGCGCCCCCGACCCGGCGGACTTCGACCCGGAGGGGAGCTTCTCCATGATGGCCATCGGCGGTGACGGCAACGCCTGGCAGATGGAGCAGGGGGCCGTGGGCACGGCGGACCTCGACTGGAACAACAGGGAGCAGAACGACAACACGCTCTACGGCCGCGGCGTCTACACCACCCAGATCCTCCGCTTCGCCATGCGGGTGTCCCCCACGCCGGCCGTGTTCGACTCGATCCGGCCCGGCACCGGCACGCCGCTGGGCGAAGGGCCGGTCGACGCGGATCTGCTCGCCGCCGACCCGCGCCCCGGCCTGCGGGGGCTCATCATGACCCTCATGGTGGACTACTTCTCCATGGGCGCGGCGGCCACCTGCGCCCACGAGATGGGCCACTCCATCGGGCTCGTGCCCGGGGGCCTGCCGCCCTACGGTCTCTTCGCCGGCATGGAGGCTGCGCCGCTGCTCAAGCCCACGACCTCGGCCCACATAGACACGGAGGGCCTCAACCTGATGCAGGTCGGCCGAAACCTGAACATCGCCGAGCTCGGCGCGGGGCTGCCCCACTTCAGCCCGCCGGTGCGTGCCTACCTGCTCCGCCGGGTGATGGTCGGTGGCGAGCCACCGGAGACACCACAACGTTGAGCCTCGAATCCGCCACCTGTGTGGCTCGCGCAAAGACGCCAAGACGCCAAGCAGGCTCGCCTTGCTCGCCCGAAGAGGAACGTGGGAGACCCTGGACCGCTCTTGGCCGGCACCCAGCGGGTGCCGGCTCCTTTGCGCCTCTGCGCCTTGGCGCGAGGCTCTTCCGACATCGTCTCGTGGAGCGGCGGTGGATCTGGGCCCCCAACGTTTTGTCGACTTGCGGCATGATCCAGGTGAAATGCCAAACGCCGCGCCAGGTCTGAGCCAGATGGCGGCCGCCATGGTCGAGCCGGCCGCCTCTACCGAGGCGCGCCTCGTCGCCGCCTCGATCGAAGGCGACGGGGCCGCATTCGCCGCCCTCGTGGACCCGCACCTGCCGATGCTCCTGAGAGTGGCAGGGCGCGTAACGAGGGACTCGGCCCTCGCCGAGGACGCCATCCAGGAGACCCTCGCTATCGCCCACTCGCGCCTGGGTGGATACCGCCCCGGCACCTCGCTGCGCGCCTTCCTCGCGTCCATCGCCGTGCGTCGAGCCCACACCCTCTCCCGCTCCGAGCGCCGCCTTCGCCAGCGGGCCGAGCGGGCCGAGAGGCCGCAGGCGGCCGACTCCCCCGACGAGCTGGTGGTCGCAGAGAGGACCGCAGAGCGGGTGCGCGTTGCGCTCGACGCCCTGCCGAAGAAGCGCAGGGCCGCGGCCCTCCTGCGCCTCGACGCCGGGCTGAGCTACAAGGAGATAGCCACGGCCCTGAAGACCAGCGAAGGCTCGGCGAGGGTGCTCGTCCACCTCGCGCAGAAGGACCTCAGGAGAGCGCTATCCGACGTCTTGGAGGCCACGCCATGAGCGACACCGACCTCAAGAAGCTCTTTGACGAGACCGCACCGCAGGCCGATCCGGCAGCGCTGCACCGCCTCCGCGTCGCCGCCGAGGAGATCCCCGCGCGCAGGCCCATGTGGAGGGCGTGGCTCCGCCCGAGGGTAGCTCTGCCCGTCGCCGCGGCCGCGGCGCTGGCCCTCTTCCTCGTCGTCGGCCGCGGACCCGAGCCGGCCCCGCACAGCCCGGAGGCGCCCGTCCGGGTTGCCACCACGACGGCCACCGAGATCGACCTTAACGGTTTCTTCGATCTGTCGCTAGATCCAGATGCTTATGATGAGGACTTGCTCGAGTATCGCCTCGATCTGGACGACCCGGAGGACGCGGCTGACCACGAGGCCTGGGTAGCGGCCTACGACACGCTGCTGGCCTCGAACGGGGACTGGCTCCAGTAGGAAACTGGTAGGTGGTAGGGGTCAGGTGTTGACCAATTAAACATATCCGCCCGCCCCGAAATTTGAAAAATTGACACCAGTCCCCCCCCCCC